>DAIOGX010000009.1:0-44569 GCA_036744995.1 Solirubrobacteraceae bacterium
TTAGAGCAGTCGACTCATAATCGATTGGTCCCTGGTTCGAGTCCAGGCGGGCCCATGGCGGGATCGCGCATTCCAGAGCCGAATCTCGGCCGCATATGGGTCGGGGCTCGACCCGCGCATGCTCCCGCCAGGCCGCCCGCTGTGCGAGGATGTGGCGCATCATGGACCAGCGCGTGAGCTTGATCACCCTGGGGGTGGTCGACCTCGCCCGCGCCCGGGCGTTTTATGAAGAGCTCGGTTGGCGGACGAAGGCGGAGCCTGACGACGATGTCGTGTTCTTTCAGACCGGCGGCTTGATTGTGGCGCTGTGGGATCGCGAGAAGCTTGCCGAGGACAGCGGGGTCGAGGACGGCGGCGGGGGCTGGGGCGGCGTCACGCTCGCATACAACGTGGGCTCGCCGGAGGCGGTGGATGCGGTGCTGGCCGAAGCGGGCGCGGTGGGAGCGACCATCGCCCGCCCCGGCGCCGAGACCTTCTGGGGCGGCTACTCAGGGGTGTTCATCGACCCCGATGGCCACCCCTGGGAGGTGGCGCACAACCCCCACTGGACGCTCCACGACGATGGGTCAGTCACGCTCACTGCCGCCTGAAGGATCGCGTCGGCGCTACCTTCGACGAGTGCGTTTGTTTCCAACTGCACCCGTTGCCGGGGGCTCCTTCATTCTTGGGTACGCGGTGGTGGTGGGCAGCGGCTCGCGGTTCATTGGCGGTCTGGTGCTGCTCGCCGGAGGCGTTGTGTGTGCGCGGCTCTGGCTAGGGCGCCGTGGGCCGCGCACAGCGGCGGCGCTCACCGGCGCGGCGCTGGCCATGTTCGTGGCGTCGCACGTGCTCGCCCTGCTGATTGGGGCTTGGCCCGCCGTGCTGTCCACAGCGGCCGCCATGGCGATTATCAGCTGGGTCTACGCCGACGCCCCAACGGCCCGTACTATAGGTCTCAATCCTTCGCCTCACTAGAATATTCGACTAGCCGGTTATTTTCCGCTCGCCAATGTGCCCTGGTGCCGGCCCAGCTCACCAGGGAGATTCTTCTTTCTTCGGCGGTGCTTCTTTCTTTTCTTCTTTGGGGTAGGAGGGGGTGGTGGGCGTAGGGGTTGTGGGAGTGGGCGTGCTGGTGGTCGGGGTGCTCGCGGGCGTGGACGTGGTGGGCGAAGCGCCACTCGTGGCGGATTCGCCGCCGTAGTAGCCAGGCGTGCTGGGGGCGCCGGGTGCGCTGGCGGGGGGCGCGTTGTTCGCCGTGGTGGAGGCGGTCATGGCGTGCCAGGTGCCGCCGAAGCTGTGGATGCCCTGACCGTTTGTCTGTCCACTGGCGTGGTCACCGGAGTAGCGATAGAGCGGCAGCCCGCGCAGCGTGACCTGGAGCATCCCGTTGCTGCGTCTGAGGATCCCAAGGCGTCCGTGCACACCCGAGCCGGCCTTCAGCTTGGTCTTGTGCGAGCTGACCGTGAGCAGGGGCCAGAACTTCAGGCATTCGCTGCTCTTGCACAACAGGTGGTGGGGTGTCTCGGGGCTGAGGACGTAGAGCGTGCGGCCCTGAGCATTGACGGCGATCTGCTCACCGAGCCCTGAGCTGGACGCCGAGCTGACCGTGACGGCGCCACCTGCCGCAAGCGCTATCGCGGCCAGCGAGGCGGCAAGCGCCAGGGTCACTGCCGCGACTCCAAGCGCGAGCCCCGAGGGTCGCCGGCCCCGGGGCGATCGCGCGATCTGCTGCTGCCGTTGTGAACCGCTCATCGAGTCTCCCTTCGTGGTGGCCGTTGCCTATAAGGACGCCGCCGGCACCACAACCTTCCCCGGGCTCTATCGGGCTGCGACCCTCGATTGCCGCTCGATTCAAATTGGGACCTAGTCCCCGGGATCTAGTCCCCATCTCCTGCTCGCAGCAACAATCTTGGAATCGATGATCACAATGAGCCGCGAAGCGCTCGGTTCGCCATCAGGTGTTCCCCCACTCGTCCTCGTCGTCTGGCAGCGACTGCTCGATCTCCTCGAGGACGATGTCGGTCCGGCGATCGTTGATCATCCTCTGCAGCGCCTCGCCGATAGTTGGCGCCCAGACTCGCCGCGCCACGGCGACCCGTCCGGGCTCCTCGTCGAACTGCTTCCATTCGAGCTCGACTGGCGGCACGAGCAGCGCTGGCGAACCGCGGCGACGCCGCCCGGCAGTCGGTACGCTGCGCGGCGTGACGTTGCACCCTCTCGCTGCACGGTTCGCGGCGGTCGCCGATTCGTATGATCGAGGGCGGCCCGAGTACGCGCCCGCCGTGGTGGAAGCGCTCAAGGGCGAGTTGGGGCTTGGGCAGGGGGCAAACGTCCTCGACCTGGCGGCCGGGACCGGCAAGCTGACCAGGGCGCTGCTCGCCGGGGGCCTCGATGTGGTCGCTGTCGAGCCGCAGGCGCAGCTGCGTGAGCTGTTGGCTGAGAGCGTGGGCGCGGAGCGGGTGAGAGAGGGCGTCGCCGAGATGATTCCCCTCGACAGCGCCTCGGTCGATGGGGTGACGGTGGCCGATGGATTTCACTGGTTCGACCACGATGTGGCGCTCGCGGAGATCCACAGGGTGTTGCGTCCGGGCGGTGGTCTGGCGCTGCTCTCGACGCTGCCGGATTGGAGCGGAGCCTCGTGGGCACACGAGGTCGGCACGCTGCTGGCGGCGAAGCGCCCGGAGCACCCGTATTTCGACGGGCCACCGTGGCAGGACGCTGTGCGCGCGGCCGGTGGTTGGAGCGTGCCGCGTGAGATCAGGGTGACGAGCGTCCAGCCCGCCAGACCGGAGCGGATGGTCGACTACATTGCGTCGATGAGCTGGGTCGCGGCGATGTCCGAGGAAGAGCGCACCGAGACGCTGGGACAGGTTGGGGAACTCATAGGAGCCGGTGAGACACCCGCTGAGTTGCCGATTCACGTGGTCATCGGCCTGGCCACGCTCACCTGAGGGCTCTGAAGGTCTGGAGCGTGGGTGGGTCGACGACCGCGCAGCGCCACATAGGTGCTGCGCGGTGTCACGCTTGGGCCGATGTTGCCGCATACCACAGCCTGGCGTTGCGAGCGAGTGGCTCTCGCCGCCGGGGACGACGCTGTGACCCCCGTCCGCCCTAGAGGTCGACCCATCGATAGGCCGCGTGGGCTGCGAGCTCTATCGCACTATTGGATTGAGCCGCGGGATCGCCGGGGAGTGGCGGATGACGTGTGCGCGCCTCTGCATGAGAAGAGTGGCAGCATGAGGCGCGAGTCGCCGGTAATGAGGGCGGCGGCCGATCTCGAACTCATTGCTCAGTCGGCGAAGTCGGCTGGACGCTTCTCCAGGAAGGCGTCGATCGCCTCGGGCACGGCGTTCCCGAACGTGCTCATGATCTGCTGGCGGTCCTCGTATTCGACCGCGGCCTGCTCGGAGGGGATCTCCATGGCGCTCCACATGCCGCGCTTCGTCAGGCGCACACCCCAGGGCGCGAGGGCCGCGATTTGCTCTGCGGCCTGTAGCGAACGTGCGAGCAGTTGCTCCTCCTCGACTACGTCGGCGAGCAGGCCGATCCGCAGCGCCTCCTCGGCGTCGACTCTGCGTCCGGTGAGCATCAGCTCGTGCGAGCGCGAGGCGCCGATCAGGCGCGGCAGGAGCCAGCTCGTGCCCATGTCGCAGTTGGACACGCCGATGTTGATGAAGGCCGCCCGGAACACCGCCTTCGTGCTGGCATAGCGGATGTCGCAGCCGAGGGTGAGCGCGAGGCCGAACCCGGCTGCGGGGCCGTTGACGGCGGCGATAATCGGTTGCGGCAGGGCGCGGAGCTCCAATATCAGCCTGGACATGTGTTCCTGGTTGGCGAGCCTGTCGCGGGATTCGTCCTCGCCGGTGTGCTCGGGCGAGGCGCCGTAGCCGTGCAGGTCGAGCCCAGCGCAGAAGCCACGTCCGGCGCCGGTCAGGATCACGACGCGGCAGGCACGCTCCGCGGCCAGCCGGCGCAGCTCGACGTGTAGCGCCTCGCACAGCTCAGCCGTCATCGCGTTGAGCTGCTCCGGCCGGTTGAGCGTGAGCTGAACGATGTGCGGCGCGGGTTCCTCGACAAGCACCAACGGGGTCATTGCCGAGGGATCCTACGTCTTGCTGTCCAGGCGCGAGCGCCGCGCGCCCACCGGCCCACGCTGGATTATGTGAGACTGGCGCCGGTGGCGATGAGGCGACCGAGGGTGGCGGTGGTGGGCCATGTGGAGTGGGTGCTGTTCGCGCGTGTCTCGCGCGTGCCGCGCGCCGGTGAGGTGGTCCACGCGCACGACCCGTTCGAGGAGCCGGCCGGTGGGGGCGCGGTCGCAGCGGTGCAGCTGGCGCGTCTCGCCGGTGGGTCGGTTCTCGTCACTGCCTTGGGCGATGACGAGCACGGCGTCCGGTCGGTCGCGCGGCTGAGGAAGCTCGGCGTTGACGTCCGCGCTTGCCTCCTCGATTTACCCTCTCGCCGGGCGGTGACGCTCCTGGACGAGCTCGGAGAGCGCACGATCACGACGTTCGGTCCGCGGCTGGATCCCCGCGGTGAGGAAGCGCAGGGGCATTGGAGCGCGCTGGAGGGGATGGACTCGGTCTACTTCACCGCCGGCGACGAGGCAGCGTTGCGAGCCGCGCGGACGGGGGCGCGGGTGCTCGTGGCAAGCCCACGCGCGGGGGCCGCTCTCGGCCATGGGGTCGCTCTCGATGCGCTTGTGCTGAGCGGGGATGACGAGCTCGAGCTCCATCAAGCCGCCGGAGCGCAGAGCGAGGCGGAGCTCGTCGTCTGGACGGAGGGCGAGCGCGGCGGCAGCTACCGGACGAGCTCCGGCGAGAGCGGCAGGTGGGCCGCGGTCACGCCGCCCGGCGAGCCCGTGGACGCCTACGGCTGTGGCGACTCGTTCGCCGCGGGGCTCACCTATGGCCTTGGCGCGGGCCTGCCCGTGGCTGACGCCATCGCGCTGGCGGCGCGGTGCGGCGCGGTGTGCCTGACAGGGCGCGGACCATATGAGCGCCAGTTGAGCGATCCCGGCCGCGCGGTGGGCGAGCGCTCTAGTCTGTAGCCGTCATGGCCTTCGAACAGATCACTTCCGAGACGGCCCAGATCGCCACCGACGTGGCCGACAGCGTGATGACGATCATATTGAACCGGCCCGAGCGGCTCAACGCATGGACGGGGCAGATGGGCGGCGAGCTGATGGCGGCGTTCGACCGCGCCGACGCCGACGATGAGGTGCGGGCGGTCATCGTCACCGGCGCCGGGCGTGGCTTTTGCGCGGGGGCCGACCTGGCCGGCGGCGGCGAGACCTTCGACTATCGTGCGCGCGAAAGCGCGGGGGCGGCGCCAAGAGATAACGGCGGGCAGTTCACGTTGCGCGTCTTTGCATCCACCAAGCCGGTGATCGCCGCGATCAACGGCCCGGCGGTGGGGGTGGGCGCGACGATGACGCTGCCGATGGACGTCCGCCTGGCGGCTGACGACGCGCGCATGGGCTTCGTGTTCGCGCGGCGAGGCATCATTCCCGAGGCGTGCTCGAGCTGGTTCTTGCCGCGCGTCGTCGGGATCAGCCGCGCGATGGAGTGGGTCGCAACCGGCAGGGTGTTCTCCGCCCAGGAGGGTCTAGAGGCCGGCCTGCTGCGCAGCCTGCATCCTCCGGGAGAGCTGCTCGACGCGGCGCACGCCCTCGCGCGCGAGATCGCCGACAACACGGCGCCCGTGTCCGTCGCGCTCGCGCGGCAGCTGATGTGGAGGATGCTCGGCGCCGAGCACCCGATGCTCGCCCACCGCGCCGACTCGCGCGGCATGTTCGCGCGCGGGCAGTCAGCCGATGCCGTCGAGGGCATAACCGCGTTTCTCGAGAAGCGCCCGGCGGAGTTCCCCGATCGTGTCAGCGATGGACTGCCTGAGATCATGCCCGGGTGGAGCGCTCCCGAGTTCGAGTAGGTGCAGGCGCCGACGACGTCGGCGCTCATACACGAACCGAGATGCTCTCAGAGCTTCGGCAGCTCCTGCACGAGCGACAGGACAGGGGCGAGGAGATCGCCGCGCTCGGCCACGCGTTCGAGCACGTCGCGCGCCTCGTATACGAGGCTTGAAGGGTCGCCGGAGTCGAGCGCTCCGCGCACCTCGTCCCAATCGAGCGGTGTCGAGACCGTCGGGCGCGCGGCGGCACGCAGCGAGTAGGCGCACACGGTTGTCTTGCGCCGGTCGTTCTGGCTCCAGTCAATCAGCACCCTGCCCGCGCGGCGGGCCTTGGTCATGCGCGAAACGACGAGGTCCGGTTCTGTGCTCTCGAGCAGCTCCGCGACCGTCTTTGCGAACGGCTTGGTCTGCTCGTAGGCGACGTCCTTGGTGTTGAGCGGAATGTAGAGTTGCAGCCCCTTC
The DNA here is from genome assembly GCA_036744995.1 of Solirubrobacteraceae bacterium. Taxonomy (GTDB): domain Bacteria; phylum Actinomycetota; class Thermoleophilia; order Solirubrobacterales; family Solirubrobacteraceae; genus Palsa-744. Next base: position 6,352 of record DAIOGX010000009.1, read on the forward strand.
GATCCGGAAGTCTTGGCGAAGCTCTCGAGGCCCAGGTTCTCGAACATCCCCTGCAGCTGCAGCCCGACGCGGCAACACTCGACGATCGTGGCCGGGGCGCCGGGATCGAGGTCGAACACGAGCGCGGTAGGGCACTCGATCGCCGCGGCGCGCGCGAGCGGCGTGTGCAGCTCGATCGCCGCGAGGTTCGCCAGCCACACCACTGTCGACAGGTCGTCTGCGAGCGTGTAGTCAATCGGCCCCTGCTTACTCGAGACCGTCGCGGTGCGTACCCAGTCCGGCCGATGCGCCGGCGCGTGCTTCTGAAAGAACGATTTTCCCTCCACACCATCGGGCCAGCGCGTGACGGTCAGTGCGCGTCCGGTGAGGTGGGGGAGCAGGACGGGCGCGATCGTGGCGTAGTAGTCGATCAGGTCGCGCTTTGTGAAGCCGGTCCGCGGATAGAGGACCTTGGTGAGGTTCGACAGTTTCAGCTCGCGTCCAGCGACCGTGGCCGCGGCCGACTTGGAGGTCAGTTCGTGGATCTCGAGCTGCTCGGAGCCCTCAGCGCGCGTGCTCGATGTCACCTGCGAGGAGGTGTCCTCGCGCACCACCTCCTCGGCGGACTTGTCCTCGCGCAGGCCCTTGTAGATCGGATGGCGCACGCTCCCGCCCGTCGTCCACTCCGTGAGCTCGATCTCGGCGACTAGCCGCGGCTCGCAGAATATGGACTCGCGCGGTGGTCTCTCGCCGGCCGTGAAGGGCGATGCTGATTGTCGCAGCGGCTCGAGCAGGCGGCCGAGACGGTCGAGCTCGGAGTCGCTGAACCCGCTGCCGACGCGCCCGACATAACGCAGCGCGCCGTTCTCGTAGACGCCGAGGAGCAGCGCGCCGATGCGCCCCGTGCGTCGCCCCTTGCCGGGCAGCCAGCCGCCGATCACGAGCTCCTGGCGACCGACGCGCTTGACCTTCACCCAGCCGCGGAAGCGCAGCCCGGGCTGATAGATCGAGTCCAAACGCTTGGCGACGATCCCCTCGAGACCCTGCTCGGCGCTCGCCTCCAACACGGCGGAGCCTGACCCGACCACGTGCTCGGGCGTCTGCCAGTTCTCGCCAGAGAGCGCCAGCGCGGCGAGGCGCTCACGGCGCTCTGAGTAGGGGAGGTCCATCAGCGAGTGGCCGTCCAGCCACAGCAGGTCGAAGATCATGTACGTCACCGGCGTGTCCTTCGCGTGCCGTTTCGCCTGCGCCTTTGACGCCGTGTGCATGCGTTGCTGGAGCGCCGCGAAGCTCGGTCGCCCGGCGCCGTCGAAGGCAACGATCTCGCCGTCGAGGATCGCACCGTGCGAGCCGAGCGCCCGGTTCAGCCGCCCGAGCTCTGGGTAGCGCTCGGTGATCTCGATCAGGTTGCGGCTCTCCAGGCGCAGCTTGCCCGGCGTCGAATAGGCGATCGCCCGCACCCCGTCCCACTTGATCTCATACGCCCAGGCGCCGTCGGCGTCCTCGGGGAGGGTGCCTGAGCGCGCGAGCATTGGCACGAGGTGCTCCGGCATCGGCTCCCGGGCGGGGTCGGATGGAGGATCCATGCGGTGGATCATCCAGTCCTTCGGCTCGTCCTCCCTGTCGATGGCGAACAGCGCGTAGCGCGCGTCGATGCGCTCGCCGTGCAGCGCGATCTCGATCTTGCGCGGCTCCCACTTCAGGCAGTCGTAGGTGCCGCGATCCCAGACCGTCATCGCGCCGGCGCCGTACTGGCCTTTTGGGATCTCGCCTTCAAAGTCGAGGTAGGAGAGCGGGTGGTCCTCGGTGTGGGCGGCAAAGCGGTTGTCGTTGGGCGTCTCCGGGAGGCCCTTCGGAACCGCCCAGGAGGCGAGCGCGCCATCGCGCTCCAGGCGCAGGTCCCAGTGCAGGCGGCTGGCGCTGTGCTCGTGAATGACGAAGCGCGGCGAGGCGCTCGCGCCAGCCTCCGCGGCGGCCGGCTCGGGGGTCACGGCGAAGTCGCGTTTGGAGCGGTAGCGCTCGAGCCGGGTGGGCCGCGCGTCCCGATCGTCGTCGTCGCCCTGCTTGCTTGAGCGGCGGGATGGCACCTGGCGGAAGGGAACGCCTACCGCTTCACGGGCGCCCGCGAAGCCCTGGGCTCCCTGGCGGCCGATTTCTTGGCCGCGGCTTTCTCGGCGGCCGGTTTGCGTCGCTTGGCCGCGGCGTCGCCTTCGCGCGCACGCACCGCATCGAGGCTCGCCTTCAGCGCGCCCATCAGGTCGGGCGCCGGCGCCGCCACCTCTTCCGGGGCGGGCTGGACCGTGATCTCTCTGCCTTCGGCCTTGCGCTCAATCAGCGCGAGCACCTCGTCGCGGTATGTGTCGCGGTACTTCTCGGGTTCGAAGTCGTTCGCGAGCGAGGCGACGAGCTGCTTGGCGATGTCGAGCTCGCGCTTGGTCGTCTCGACATCGGCGGTGTCTAAGACCTCGTCGAGTCGGTCCGCTGGGAGGACTTCGTCTGCGAACAGCATCGTGGCCATCCCCAGCACGTCGCCCATCGGGCGGATCGCCACCAGTTGCTCCTTGGAGCGGATGACGACGCGCGCGATCGCGACCTTGCCCGTCTTGCGCATCGCCTCGAGCAGCAGTCGGTAGGGCTTCGCGCCACCGGGGCCGGGAGCTAGGTAGTAAGGGTGGTCGTAGAAGACCGGGTCGATCTGCGAGATCTCGACGAAGTCCTCGATCTCGATCGTCCTGGTCTTCTTCGGCTCGAGCGCTTCGAGCTCCGAGGGCTCGATCACCACATAGCGATCCGGTGCGATCTCATAGCCCTTGACGATCTCCGCGTAGGGCACCTCCTCACCCGTCTGGGAGTCGACGCGCTTCTGGGCAACTCGCATGCCGGTCTTGCCCGAGAGCTGGTGGAAGCGCACGGTCTTGCGATTGAGGGCGCTGTAGAGCTTCACCGGGACCGACACCATCCCGAAGCTGATTGCGCCGGTCCACATCGCGCGGGGCATGAGACAAGTACTACCACGTCACGGTATCTCGAATCCACCGCTGCAAGATCTCGAGCGACGGACACTTCGATCTCAGGAGCCCTCACTTCCCTTCCTGGAGAGTCCGGCTGGCGATCCGATACCACAACGTCTCCGGTAGCTCGAGGTGTTTTGAGGATGGCGAATGACAGGAATGCAGCGTCCTCCGGACGCTTCCGTGTGGTCGTCTCAGCGTTCGGCAGCGGTGCCGGGGCGCTGCTCGATCCAGCTGGCCGCCCGCTCGATGTCGTTCCGGCGGACAAGCAGCTCGAGGGCGCGCCGATCGCGCGCCGCTACGCCCATCTAACCGCGGCGGAGCACGGCAGGATCGCCGTTTCCAACGTAGTTCCATCGGCAGCGCGTGGCGCCCCTGTGGTCGCCGTCCTGTTCCACACCCCTCCGGACGCGCGTGTTCAGCGTCGCGTATCGCGTTTCGGACTCGGCGTCGCAAGCGTTCGTGGATCACACGATCGCCTACCGCAAGCCACTCAGGAGCGAACACCCACGCCCCAGTCGCGACCGTCGAGCACGTCAAGTAATCGGCTCGTGAGGTCGATAGGAGGACGTGTCCGTACTGCGGAGCCCTGAAGCAGACCCGGTACTCGCCAGCGCCGACAATGCGGCGGCGGCGGCGCTGCGCGAGTTGCCAGAGGCGACGATCCTGGTCTTCGATCAGGAGCTTCGCTTCGTCCTGGCCTCAGGCAGGGCTCCGGAACGCGAGGGACATCCCCCCGCCGGCCAGGAGGGGCAGTTCGTCGGAGATCTCTTTCCAGCCGGCTTGTGGCACCTGATCGAGCCGCTGTGCCGCTCGGCGCTCGAGGGGGAGACGCGCTCCCGCGAGATCTGGACCCCCGATCAGCACTGCCTGATGATCGACGTGGGGCCATTGTGCCTCCACGATCCTCCGCACGACCATCCCGCCCAGACCTCGGGGGGTGCGATCGTCGCGGGCGGCGTGGCCGTGGTGCTCGACATCACCGCGCGCCGGCAATCGAACGAGCTCGCGCATCGACCCCAGGATCACTTCGAGCAGGTCTTCGAGCGGGCCCCAATCGGTACGGGGCTGCTCGACCGAGACGGTCACTGGCTGCTCGTCAACCATGCGCTGTGCGAGATCACCGGCTATACCGTCGATGAGCTCATCGGCAAACGCTTCGAGGAGATCGTGCACCCGGACGATGTGCAGAAGGACGTGGCCGAGCGCGCGCAGCTGCTGGCCGGCGAGGTCCCGGCGTTCCAGACCGAGAAGCGCTATTTCAACGCCGCCGGCGAGATCATGTCGGCGATCCTCTCGTTATCGCTTGTCCGCGACCAGGACGGCGCACCTCTGCACTACATCGCGCAACTGCAGGACATCTCCGAGCGCAAGCGGCTGGAGGAGCACCTGCGCCACCTCGCCGACCACGACCCGCTCACGGGCCTGCGCAATCGCAGGCTGTTCGAGCACGACCTGAAGCTCCAGATCGCCCGCTCGCAACGCTATGGCGAGCTGGCGGCCCTGATGGTGATCGATCTCGACGCCTTCAAGCAAGTCAACGACGACCACGGTCACAAGGTGGGCGACGACACGCTCAAGGCCGTCGCCAGGGGGCTCACCCGGCGCCTGCGGGAAACAGACCTGGTCGCTCGCCTGGGCGGAGATGAGTTTGCGGTCCTGCTACCCCACATAGACGAGGAGGGCGTCATCATCGTCCTCGACGGCCTGAAGCGCGTTATACCGGCGTGCAGCATCGAGCTGGGAGATGCCGTCCTGCATCCCTCGGCGAGCATCGGGTTTGCCCTCATCGATCAACGGACCAGCAGCGCTGAGCAGGTTCTCGTCGAGGCCGACAGAGCGATGTACGCCGCCAAGCGGATGAAGACGACGCCGGTCACACCCACCGCGCCGGCCTGACTCACGCTGCGACACACGACCTCCTGCCGAAGCCCTCCGCCACGGGGAATACGCTCAGACCATCATGCAGCCCGAGGAGCGACTCGCCGTGATCGACCTTGGGTCGAACTCGTTTCGGCTCGTCGTCTTCGTGGCGGCCGACGGCTGGTGGCGACGCACGGATGAGATCTACGAGCCGGTGCGCATCGGCCAGGGCCTCGCGGCCACCGGCAGGCTGGGGGAGGAGCCGATGCAACGGGCGTTGGCTACTCTCGACGTGTTCGCGCACTTCTGCAAGGCGAGCGGCCTGGAGGACGGCGCGGTCGACGCGGTGGCCACCAGCGCGATCCGCGACGCCGAGAATGCCGAGGATTTCCTCACGCAGGCGCGCGAGCGCACGGGGCTTCCGATCCGCGTGCTCAGCCGCGAGGCCGAGGCGCGCTATGGCTACCTCGCGGCGGTCAACTCGACGACGCTGAGGGACGGCTGTGTGCTGGATCTCGGGGGCGGGTCGATGCAGCTCGTTCACGTGGTCGAGCGGCTCGCCCGCGAGTCCGGCTCCTGGCGCCTCGGCGCGGTGCGCATGACCGAGCGCTTCCTGACGTGCAAGGGTCCCGCGAAGCGTAAGCAGCTCGACGATCTGAGCGCCCATGTGGCGAGCGAGCTCGAACAGGCATCATGGCTGGCCGGTGTTGGTCGATCACCGAGTGGCCGGCGCCTGATCGGCATCGGCGGGACCGTGCGCAGTCTTGCCACCGCAGCCCAGCGTGCCGCCGGGCTGCCGTCCAATGGCGTGCAGGGCATGGTCATCACACAGGCGTGCCTCGACGAGCTGGTGGAGCGGCTCGCGTCGCTGCCGGCGGCGGAGCGCGCGAGCGTGCCGGGCATCAAGCCGGCGCGCGCCGATCTGATTCTCGCCGGGGCGGTCGTCATGCAGGGAGTGTTGCGGGCCGGTGGATTCGACGGCCTCGAGGCCACCGAGGCGGGGCTGCGAGAGGGGGTGTTCTTCGAGCGTCTGCTCACACAGCGCTGGCCGACCGCCGATCGGTCGCCGCTGTTCGGGGACCTGCGGCGTACGAGCGTGCTGAACCTGGCTGCCCAGTACAACGTCGATGCTGCCCACACCCGCCATGTGGCCACGCTCGCGCTGGGCATGTTCGATGAGCTCGCCCGGCTCGGGCTGCACGACGGCGATGCTTGTGAGCGCGAGCTCCTGTGGGCGGCCAGCATGCTGCACGACATCGGCATGTCAGTCGACTACGACGACCACCACAAGCACTCGCGCTACCTGATTCTCAACGGCGGCCTGCCGGGATTCTCACCCGTCGAGGTCGCGATCATCGCGCAGGCGGCCCGCTATCACCGCAAGGGCATGCCGGAGCCCGGACCGCTTGCGGCGCTGTTCGGCGAGGGCGACGCCGAACGTCTCGACCGCTGCGCGGTGCTGCTGCGCCTGGCCGAGGACCTGGAGCGCTCACGCGATCAGCTCGTGCGTCGCACGAGCATCGCGTTACACGACGACGAGGTCGAGCTGCGCCTGATCGCCGACGGCGAGTCAGCCGTGCCGCGTTGGGCCGCCAGCCGCGAGACCGAGTTGTTCACGCGCGCCTTCCACCGCGATCTATTAGTCGCCGCCTAGGAACTGCATCTAGAGATGACCGCTGGGCGGCGCGACCGGCCGTCTCTGAGGAATGCGGCGTTCCACCGATCGGAGATCGACGGGATCTCCGATCGGTCAGCTCACCGCGCTCCTTGCGTCCGTGCCTCGCTTGGCCGTCGACCATCTGCTAGGTGGACTGAAGTTCCTCATTCGCTGGCGAGTTCGCGTTCGTGCCCTGCGCAATCGAACAGCACGAGGCTGTCCGAGTAGGCACGGGGGCCACCCCAGGCGGATGGGGGCAGCTGCAGGCAGGCGCGCTTGACGGCGACCGTGGCGCGGTTGCCGCCGCGCGTGGAGTACTCGCCGCCGAGCACCACGTAGCGCGCCTGTCCACGTGACACCAGGCGCGCAAGTCCACGCCCGTCGAGCACCGGGTCGGTGCCGCCGTAGCCTCCCAACGCGCCGGCATTCAAGCCGAGCAGAATGAACGGCGCGGCCGTGTCGGAGGCGTCGGTGAGTATCGCCCAGCGCGAGCTGGGGCCGTGAGCGCTCACATAGCGGAGCAGCGCGAGGTCGACGTGCAGGTCTCTCCCGCTCACGCCGACTCCCCCGGCGCCGGTCGCCCGCGCGGGCCCGGCGGCCGGGAAGGTCCCCTCGACCGGGGCGAGCCAGGTGGTCGTGGCATAGGCCGTGGGCGCCACCAGCAAGAGGGCGAACGTGAGCGCCATCGCCGCGGGTGCCAGCCGCCGCAGCGTCAGCAGCACGCCGGCACCCACCGCGGCGCCAGCGACGAGCAGCGGGATGAACCAGTGCATGTAATGCACGCGGTGCAACAGAACCACCTGGACGATGACCGTCGCCGCAATCGCGCACGGGATCAGCACCAGGCGCCAGTCGCGTTGCCGGCTGCGTGCCAGCTCGACGAAGACGGCGACGCCGGCGCCCGTCATCGCGGCAGCCCCGGGCGCGAGCGCCGAGATGTAGTAGGGATGGACGATGCCCTTGGACAGGCTGAGGACGGCGGCCTCGACCAGGAACCAGCCGCCAAACACGAGCGTCGCGGCCAGCCGCGACCGATCGAGGACGCCCAGCCCGACCCGGTCCTCCAGGCTGTGTGCCCGGCCCAGCCCTCCCGGCAGTGTGCCGAATGGCCAGCGGCGGCTGCGTGCGAGGAGTGCCGGCGTGGATGCTTGCGACCCCCGCTCCCGGCCCGCGGAGTGGGGGGGCACACGGCCGGGAAGGCTGGGCCGGCGCCCCTTACCGGTGAGCGCGAGCAGCGCCACGGTCAGCAGCCCGAAGAAGGCGAACGGAAGCATCCAGCCACCTTGATCGCCAAGTCCCAGGCCGAACAACCGGAACGGACCGATCGGGCCACCGAAGGGAATCGGCTCTCTTTCTCTGCCGTTCGGGAGGAGCACCGAGGGGTGCTTGGCGCGGGTGGGTAGCGGCGTCGCCCTGAGCGGAACGCGTCGGTTGCCCGCCGTGGCGGGTGAGGTCGGTGTGCGGTGCGAAACCGCCCGAGGATGGCCCGTCACGAACGCGCCGTTGCCGACGGGAATGTGGCCGGGACCTCCCACCTGCCCTTTCACGCGGCCAAAGCCGTTGTATTCGAACGTCAGCCCGACCTCGGAGTTGTTCGTCGAGCTGCCCACATACGGTCGCTTCGAGGCTGGCGTGAGGTCGACGAAGGCCAACCAGATGGTGGAGACCGCGACCATCACGAGCCCCGCCGTCAGCAGCTGGGTCACACGGCGGGATATCGATCCCGGCGCGCACACAACGTAGGCGAGGGCGATCCCGGGGACCACCAGATAGGCCGCGAGGGTCTTCGTATTGAACGCCAGTCCCACCAGCACGCCGCTCCATGCGAGCGTGCGCCAGCGGCCAGTTTCGATCGCGCGCAGCGCGGCGCCGCAGGCAAGGAGCATCAGCAGGATCAGGACCGGGTCGACGCCGCTGTCGCGTGAGACCGCGACGAACGACGGAAACACCGCCAGCGCGAGTGCGCCTGAGAGCCCCGCCACGGGGCCGAAGCTGCGATTCAGCAGGCGGTAGAGCAGCGCGACCGTGAGCACCCCCACGATCGCCTCGGGCAGCAGCAGGCTGAGCGGCGAGAAGCCGAACAGCTTGGCGCTCGTCACCTGCACCCACAGCGCGAGCGGTGGCTTGTCGACCGTCACAAGGCCGCCCGGGTCGAACGACGCGAACACGAAGTTGTGCAGTGAGCGCAGCATCGACTTGACGCCGGCCGAGTAGAAGATGTTGGCGTAGCCGTTCTGCGCGAGCCTGTGCGTGTTCAGCACAGCCGACAGCGCCAGCACGCCCGCGAGCGCGAGGCGTCGCGGCCCCGGTCTGATTGTCTGGGACTGGGAGGTCATTTGCGGGCGAGGCTATTTGATGGGACGCACCGCTGCGACGGTCTGCAGGCAGGGTGGTGGGATCGCTCCAGCGGGCATCTGCGCTTCGACGCTTCCTCCGGGAGCGGTCTCGAACGGCTCGAGCGAGTCCTCCGTCAGCGTCGGCTGTTCGACCACAAGACCCCCGACGCGCGCGGCGGGTGTCCGCGGAATCCCCGGAACCGAGAAGCTGACGGTGCTCTTGCCCGGCGCGAGGCTCAAGCGCCTGGAGAGCGCAACTGCTTGGGTTTGCGACACTCCTTCGACCGCACCGCTGTGCTTAGTGAGCGCGATCGTTTCGTCTTCGGGTTCCAGCGACACTTTTTCGACCGTACCGCCGGGATAGTGGACGAGCAGCTTCGTGGGCGCTTCCGGTGAAGCGCTCAGGCGCATGGTCAGCGTCGCTGTGCGCGTGCTCCGCGAGGGGTTGATCAGGGCAACCCCGTCGCTGGTGGTTTCGCAGGTGGCTCTGAGCGGGTACAGCGTCGCAAAGCGCAGCGCCCGCACCTGCTCTGGGGGGTACAGCTGGGCAACTCGCCGCGCGAACGGCCGCAGGTCGAAGAACAGCAGGTCGTTCGCTGGACTGTGCAAGGGAAGCACCCTGAGCAACTGCGCCAGCAGTGGCGCCAGTCGCCTGCGTGTCTGTGGGCTGTAGCCGTGCGGGTCGACCCACAGGCCCTGGAAGCCGTCGGCCACGGCGGCGGCGAGGGACAGGTACAAAGGCTTTGATGCGAGCTGTCCCTGCCAGTCGGCCGCCCTGCCCTTCATCGCGCCAAAGCTCCAGCGCAGACCCTTGGAATGGATGTACCCGCGCGCCAGCTCGTATGTGGTGTCGAACGTCGTGTTGGGCGCCGAGACGCTTGTCGAGATCGACCCGTAGCCCTCCGGGAACGGGACATAGGGCAGTTGGAAAATGGCGGCGCCGGACGGCATGCGCGCCTCGATCTCCTTCACGAACGTGGCGTCGCTCGTCCACTCGCGCGCGTCCTTGCTGTAGACGGGCACGAAGTACGAAGAGGTCTCATCGAGCGCGCCGAGCATCAGCGTGCCCGCCAAGAGGACGCCGGCCAGAGTCCGGCCACGGCGCCTTTGACTGTCTCCTGCCAGCCGGCGCACGGCCGCGTCCAGCAGCAGGGCGATCGCGAGCAACGAGAAGAAGGCGATGAACAGCGAGATGCGATTCCAACCACGGATGTCGCTGGTCAGGAAGAACGCGATCAGGCTCGAGACGCCGCCGATCGTGGCGATCGCGAACGACAGCGCAACCCCCAGCGCGGCCGCGCGGTAGACCGCGCGCACGGCAAACGCGCCCGCCACGCCCACGATCGAGACGAGCGCCAGCAGGCACAGCGACAGGAACCCGACGCTGCCGACGGCGCCGAGGTTCTCGAAGCACGCCTCGCAGTACCCCGTCGAGGTCGCTTCGGTGTAGCGTTGGTTGACGTCCGATGAGAATGGGAGGCGGTCTTCCTGCACGGGGAGCAGGAGGTCGCTGAGTCGCAGCCCGAACTGATCGCTCTGCAGTGGCGTTCGTGCGATGCTTGTGTTCTTGCCATGCGCGGCCCGGTAGCTCAGAGTGGGGGCGAGGTTGATCGCCAGCATTGCGGCGATCAGCAATGAGGCGAGCAGCCCCGAGGCAACCGCGCGCCGTCCGCGCCGTGCGACGAGGGCCACGAGGCTGCCACTGAGCAGCAGCACGAGCGCGAATACCGCGTAGTAGAGGCCGGCTGATCCGATCACCACGCACAACGCCACCGTCCCGAGCGTCCGGCGCGAAAGCCAGCCGAGCGCGCGCTTGAGGATCTCGGCTCGGTCGATCTCCGACTGGCCGGGGCCGGACCGGCGCGCGAACAGCCCCGGTTCCTCCCACAGCCCAAGAAACAGCAGCGCGCCCAACGGGACCGAGTAGTAGGCCGACAGCAGCACCTGGGACTCGCCCCGGTAGAAGTGGTAAGGCAAGAGCGCGAAGATCACCGCGCTGATGACCGCCGCGCTCGTCGAAGCCCCAAGTGCCCGCAGCGCCAGATACGCGCTCGCGGCGGTGAGCGGGAACGTGAGCAGGAAGAACACGTTCAAGATCCACGCCGGGTTGGACGAGAGCAGTCCCAGCGCCTTGATCATCAGCAGGTTGAGGTTGTCGGCGCCCTGGGGGAAGTCGTACAGCCGCAACCCAAACGGAGCGCCCAGGCTCGAATTGCTCTGGAACCAGCCGTGGTCCAGGATGCCCTTGATCAGCAGCAGGTAGAACTTTGTGTCGCCCTCGCCGGCGTAGCTCCACGGCAGCGACAGGTTCGCCTGCGAGAGGCGCAGCGCCCAGCCGGCGATGAGGACGCTGAGCGCCATCGCGGCCACGACACCGACCAGTGAGCCGGTCTTCTTACTTACCCAAAGCACGGGGTGCTCATTCGCGCAGTGCCGCGAGCATCCTCTGTAGGTCGTCCTCGTCGTTCCACGCCCCGACAGACGCTCGCAGCCAGGGCCGGCCGGGAATGTTGCGCAGGATTACTCCCCGTTCCGTCAGCCGAGCTCGCTCGCCCTCCGGGTCGGGGCTTGCGAACGACACCAGCGTCGTGTCCCCGCGCGGCGCCACGTCGCGACCGTGCTCTGAAAGCAGCTCGGCCAGGTGTGTGGCGAGCGAACGCGCGCGCTCGTGCACCGCGTTCCAGCCGGCCTGCTCAAGCACCCCGACCGCCGCCAGCGCGCAAGCCACCGTCTCGGCACTCAGCGACATCGAATCGAAGCGGCGCGCGTCCTCGTGCAGCTGAGCCTCGAGCCCCGCGTTTGGGTCGGCCAGGTTGGGATAGCCTCGTCTTGCCACGTCCAGACGCTCGCGCAGGCCGGGACTGACGTACAGCATCCCCGTGCCGTCGGGTCCGCACATCCACTTCTGGCCCGCGCCCGCATAGAAATCGCAGCCGAGCGCGCGCACGTCCACCGCGATCGCGCCCACGCCCTGGGCGCCGTCGAGCAGCACCGGCACGTCCACGTCCGCAAGCTCCGCGGGCGCGAGGCTCCCGCTCATCCAGCCCACATGTGAGCAGGCGACGAGGCGCGTGCGTGGGCCGACCTCGCTCGCCACCTCGCCCAGCGGGACTTCGCGAACCTCGACGCCGCGCAGCTGGCGTGCGGCCGACAGGGCGCCCAGGAGCCCGGGGTGCTCCTCGTCGCTGGTCACGATCTCATCTCCCTGAGCGAGCTCCAAGCCGCCGATCGTCTGTGCGATTCCCTCGCTCGTGCACGTCGTCAGCGCTAGATCCGCGGTGTCGCATCCCAGCGTCGTGGCATAGGCAGCGCGCAGCGCGCCGTTGAGCTCCGTGCGGCGCTCAAAATGAGCCTGGGCGCGTCCCTCGCGTGCCTCGCGCTCCAGCTCCTCCACGCCGGCGCGCACGGCTCGGGCCGGCAGTGGCCCGTCGGTGCCCGCGTTGAGATACGCGAGTCGCTCGAGGACGGGGAACTCGCCGCGCAGTGAGGAGGCTTCCACGACGAGCGAGCATAATGGCTGCGATGTCGGCCGAAGCTGCTCGGACACCGCTGTGGACGCCGACGAGCGAGTGGTGTGAGCGCGCCGAGATGACGCGCTTCATGCGCTGGGCAGGCGAGCGCCGCGGGCACCCGTTCGCCGACTACGCCGAACTGTGGCGTTCCTCAGTGGAGGAGGTTGAGGAGTTCTGGGCGGGCATCTGGGAGTTCTGCGGCGTGCGCGCGTCGCGGCCGTATGAGCGGGTGCTCGACTCGCGTAAGATGCCCGGCGCGCGCTGGTTTGCCGGAGCCGAGCTCAATTACGCCGAGAACCTGTTGCTGAGAGACCGTGATCCCGGGGAGGTGGCCGTGCTGCACACCTCTGAGCTGCGCGAGCTGGACACGCTCACCTGGGGAGAGCTCTCCGCACAGGTAGCGGCCGCGGCGGGCGGGTTGCGCGTCCTCGGCGTGCGCCGTGGCGATCGTGTGGTGGCCTATATGCCCAACATCCCCGAGACGCTGATTGCCTTCCTTGCGGTGGCGAGCATCGGCGCGATCTGGTCGAGCGCGGCGCCCGAGTTCGGGGCGCGCAGCGTGATCGACCGCTTCGCCCAGATCGAGCCGAAGGTGCTGCTCGCGGTCGACGGCTATCGACACGGCGGCAAGGACTTCGACCGCCAGGCAGTCGTGGCGGGTATCGTCGCGGAGCTGCCCTCGCTCGAGCACGTCGTCTTGCTGCCCTGCCTCGATGCGGACGCACGCTGGGGTGAGGAGGCTGGGGGGCTCACCTGGACGCAGCTGTTAGATCTGGACCCGCCCACCCTCCAAACCGAGCTGAGCTTCGAGCAGGTTCCCTTCGACCATCCCCTGTGGGTGCTCTACTCCTCCGGCACGACCGGCCTGCCAAAGGCGATCGTGCACGGCCATGGCGGGATCCTGCTGGAGCAGCTGAAGAAGCGCCTGCACCTCGACCTGCGCCGCGGGGACCGCATGTTCTGGTTCACGACGACCGGCTGGATGATGTGGAACTTCCTCGTCGGTTGCCTGCTCTCGGACGCCGCGATCGTGCTCTATGACGGCAGCCCTGGGCACCCCAACCTGGGGATGCTGTGGGACCTCGCCGAGCGCACCGGGATGACCTGCATGGGCGTCAGCGCCGGTCTGCTCGCGAGCTCGGAGAAGGCGGGAATCGAGCCGGGCCGCGACCACGACCTGAGCGCGCTGCGCGCGATCGGCTCGACCGGTTCGCCACTGGCGCCGGAGAGCTTCAAATGGGTCTACGAGCACGTCAAGTCGGATGTCTGGCTGTTCTCCACGAGCGGCGGCACCGACGTCTGCACCGCCTTTGTGGCCGGATGTCCTCTGCTGCCCGTCTACGAAGGCGAACTGCAATGCCGCGCGCTCGGCTGCGCCGTGGAGGCCTGGGACGAGCAGGGCAACAACCTCACCGATGAAGTCGGAGAGCTGGTGATCACCCAGCCGATGCCCTCGATGCCTCTGTTCTTCTGGAACGACCCCGATGGCGAGCGCCTGCGCGAGAGCTACTTCGCGATGTACCCCGGCGTCTGGCGCCACGGCGACTGGATCCGGATCACGCCCCGCGGCGGCGCGGTGATCTACGGCCGCTCGGACTCGACGATCAATCGTCAGGGCGTGCGCATGGGCACGAGCGAGATCTACCGTGCCGTCGCAACCGTCCCGGAGGTATTGGATGCGCTCGTCGTCGACGTTCCCCGTGGTATGACCGATGCCGCGGGCGGGAAGGAATTATGGATGGGACTGTTCGTCGTTCTACGCGAGGGAACCGCACTGGATGAGGATCTGCAGAAGACGATCAAGCGGCGAATCCGCGAGGACTGCTCGCCACGCCATGTGCCGAACGAGATCCTTGCGATCGAGGAGGTGCCGCGCACGCTCTCCGGCAAGGTGCTCGAGGTGCCGGTGAAGAAGATCCTGATGGGCGCCCCGCCCGAGCAGGCCGCGAGCATCGATTCCCTGGCCAACGCGCGCTCACTCGACTACTTCGTCGAGCTGGCGGAGAGGTTTACAGCCCCATAGAGCGACCAATGATCTCCTTCATGATCTCGTTGGCTCCCCCGTATATGCGCGTCACCCGCGCGTCCGCGTAGGCGCGCGCGATCGGATACTCAAGCATGTAGCCGTAGCCGCCGTGCAGCTGCAGGCAGCGATCGACGATGCGGCCCTGCAGGTCGGTGCACCACCACTTTGCCATCGCCGCGTCCTCTGGAGTCAGATCACCCTCGTTCAGAGCCCGTGTGCAGCGGTCGATGTATGTGCGCGCGATCTCGGTTTCGGTGCTCACCTCGGCGAGCGTGAAGCGCGAGCTCTGAAACGAGCCGATCGGCTGACCGAAGGCCTTGCGCTCGCGCACGTAGTCGAGCGTCCAGCCCAGTGCCGCCTCTGCCGCCGCGACGGCAGAGGCCGCGATCGAGAGGCGCTCCTGGGGGAGGTTGGAGACGAGGTAGCGAAACCCCTCGCCCTCCTCGCCGAGCAGGTTCTCGACCGGGACGTGGGCCTCGGTGAACGACAGCTCGGCGGTGTCCTGGGAGTGCTGGCCGATCTTCTCGAAGTTGCGCCCGCGCTCGAAGCCCTCGGTGCCGCGCTCGACGACGAGCAGGCTGATGCCGCGGTGGCGGTTCTGATGCCCGCCCGCCCCGGTCTTGACGGCGACGATCACGAGGTCGGCGTTGATCCCGTTCGTGATGAAGGTCTTCGTACCGTCGACGACATAGTGATCGCCCTCGCGCCGCGCGCGCGTGGACATTGCCGCGAGGTCCGATCCCATCCCGGGCTCGGTCATCGCCAGCGCGGTGATCAGCTCGCCGGAGGCGATGCCCGGGAGCCAGCGCTCGCGCTGGGACTCGGTGCAGTAGCTCAGGAAGTAGGGCAGGCAGATGTCGTTGTGCAGCGTGATCCCCAGCCCGAAGCCGCCGACGCCCTTGCGCTGGGTCTCCTCACCGATCACGAGGTTCAGGCGGAAATCCTCCGCGCCGGCGCCGCCGTAGCGCTCGGGCACGGCCATGCCGAGGAAGCCGCCGCTCCCGGCGAGGGCGAACACCTCGCGCGGCACGATCCCGGCGCGCTCCCACTCGCCATAGCGGCCCTGCTCGCCGAGCACCTCGCGCTCGAGGAACGTGCGAAAGCTCGCGCGGAAATCTTCGTGCATATCTTCGTAAAGGGTGCGCTTCATGCAGCGAGGGACCCTACCTCTCAGCGGAAGCGAGGCTTGGCGAGCAGCAGCTGCACGTCCTGAATACGCCGCTCGCGAAAGCCGCCCTCGCAGTAACTCAGGTACAGCTCCCACAGCCGGCGAAAGCGCTTGTCGTAGCCCAGCTCACAAACACGGTCGGAGGCGGCGAGGAAGCGCTCGCGCCAGTGCGTGAGGGTGGTCGCGTAGTGGGCTGTGATGTCCTCCAGGTGCACCTGGCGGAAGTCCGTGACGCGCGCGACCGAACGCGAGATGACCTCGAGCGAAGGCAGGCAGCCACCGGGAAAGATGTATGTGTTGATGAAGCTCTTTCCGGCCTTCTCCACCTCATAGGCGCGGTCGTCGATCACGATCGCCTGTAACAGCATCGCGCCATCCTCGCGCAGAAGCTCTGAGCAGCGGCGGAAGAACGTGGGGAAATACTGCCAGCCGACGGCCTCGATCATCTCAATCGAGACGAGCTTGTCGTAGCTGCCCTCGAGAGCTCGGTAGTCCTCGAGCAGCACGGTGACTCGGTCCTCGAGGCCCGCTTCGCGCACCCGCTCATGAGCGTAGTCGTGCTGTTCGCGCGAGATAGTCGTGGTCGTCACCCGGCACCCGTAGCGTCCGGCGGCGTAAACCGCGAATCCGCCCCAGCCCGTGCCGATCTCGAGGACGTGGTCCTCGGGTCGCAGGGCGAGCTTTGTGCACGCCCGCTCGAGCTTCGCCAGCGACGCCTCCTCGAGCGTCGCCGCCGGCGAGTCGAAGACCGCGCAGGAATACATCATCGTCGGGTCGAGGAACAGCGAGAACAGCTCGTTGCCAAGGTCGTAGTGGGCCGCGATCTGCCGGCGCGAGCGCCCAGGGGTGTTGCGCGCCAGCCACCTCACCCAGCGCTGGAACGGGATCAGCACGGGCGCGAGCACGCGCCGCAGATCATCGAGCGCGCGCACGTTCAATGCAGCGAAGCGGGTCAGCGCGACCAGGTCGTCGCAGTCCCACAGCCCCGCCATGTAGGACTCGCACAGGCCCACGCTGCCGTGCAGCAGCGAGCTGTAGAAGCTCGGGGAGTGGACGTGCAGGACCGCCCGCACCGGGCGCTCGGGCACGAGCTCGCCGAACTTCAAGCGCGTGCCGCCGTCCTCGACGATCTCCAGTGCACCGCCGTGCGTGCGCCGCAATAGTCCCAGCACGATCCGTCGCGCGAGACGGTCTCGGATGCTCATGTCGACACTGCTCCCTTGCGCCTGGGATGGGGAAAGTAGGTGGCGCCCCTGAGCTTCAAGTGCAGGGCATGCGTATAGATGCGCGTCACAATCCGTACCGTGAGCAGCGGATAGCGGGCGAGCGCGCGCCGCAGCGCGCGCGGGGTGATCTCACGGCGGCGCAGCGACAAGGTGGCGTCGAAGGCGCGCTCGCCGTTCGCGCGCTGGGACTCGATGTGCACGAGCAGCTGCTCCGCCGGCTCGGTCAGCCGCCAGTCGTAGGTATGGTCCATGCCCATCAGGGGCGAGACGTGTAATCGCTTCTCCAACCGCTCGCGCATCACCGTCACCGTTCCTTGGTCGGCCGCTTCGGAGACTTCCATCACGTAGGCGTGGCGCTCGCCCCAAGGGGTGTTCGTCACGTGCGCCACCACCGCGACGACGTGCTCGCCGGCGGCGTCGAAGCAGTAGTAGAAGCTCACGGGGTTGAAGCAGTGGCCGAAGCAGCGCAGGTGCGTGAGCAGCCGGATCGGTCCATCGGGTCGCGCGCCCCTGCGCTCTCTCACCAGCTCGCGTACAGCGTCGCCCAGAGGCACGTCGGGATCACCAAGAAAGTCCGAGCGACGAAACCAGGCAAGCGCCGGCCCGCGCGCCGACCACAGCCAGCGCCCGTCGAAAAGATCTGGCAGCTCATCGAGGTCGAGGTAGGCCATGAACAGCGGATAGCGAAACTCGTCGCGCACCGCCCCCGTCCGCCGGTGACGCACCGAGCCCTCGTAGAGACACGAGGCGAATCTTCGCGAGGGGTCGCGCACCGCGTCCCGATCCGCCCGGCGGTCGGTGGCCTTCACAGCTTCACCCCGAACGGAGCGCACGCGCGCAGAGCGCTGACCACGCCGTCCTCGTGAAAGCCCCAACCCCAGTAGGCGCCACAGTAGTGCGTGCGTCCGGCCAGCCCGCTGATTGCCGCGTGCTGGGACTGTGCGACGATGCCGCCTGGCGTATAGACGGGGTGTGAGTAGGAGATCGTGCGGATGATCTTCGCCGGGTCGATCGCCTCCGTGCGGTTCAGCGTGACACAGAAGTCGCGGTCGGCGGTGAGCCGCTGCAGGTGGTTCATGTAATAGGTGACGGTGCTCTGCGGCTTCGGCTCGCGCAGGAGATGGAAGTTCCACGCGGCCCGCGCGCCGCGCCGGCGCGGCAGCAGGGCGCTGTCTGAATGCAGCACCGCCTCGTTCGGCTGGTAGGGGATCGCGCCCAGCAGCCGATGCTCGCGCTCAGACGGGTCGCTCAACAGCCTGAGCGCCTGATTGGAGTGGGTGGCAAGAATCACGTGGTCGTAGCGCTCGGGCTCCGCTCCCGCGGCGGCGACCTCGACGTGCTCTGAGTGTCGCGCGATCGAGCGCACCGGGGTGTCGAGCCGGATGCGCTCTGAGAACGGCCGCGTGAGCGCCTCCACATAGCGTGCCGAGCCGCCTGTCACGGTCGACCAGCGCGGGCGATCGCTGAAGCCGAGCATCCCGTGGTTTGAGAAGAACTCCGCGATGAAGCGCGCCGGCATCGAGAGCATCTGTCGCTGCTCGGCCGACCACACGGCTGATACCTGCGGGACGATCAGTCGCTCCGTAAACATGCGCGAGAACACGTGCCGGGAGAGGAAGTCGCCGAGCGTCTCGCCCGTCTCCTCGTGCGCCAGCAGCCGGCGCAGCTCGCGATTGAAGCGCAGTAGATCGGCGATCATCCGCTGGAAGCGCGGGCTGAGCAGATTGCGCGGCTGGCAGAACAGCCCCCACGGCGTGCCGGAGTACTCGAAGTCCTCCTCCTCGCCCTTGACTGAGAAGCTCATGTTCGTCGCTTGGGTTTCCACCCCGAGCTGGGAGAGCAGCCGCGAGAAGTTGGGGTAGTTGCGGTCGTTCATCACGATGAAGCCGGTGTCCACGTGGTGCGTCTCATGGGTGGTGTCCACCCGGATCGTGTTCGTATGTCCGCCCGCGTATCCGTTCTCCTCGTACACGACGATCTCGTGCTCATGCTGGAGCAGGTGGGCGGCGACGAGTCCGGAGACACCCGCGCCGACGATCGCGATTCTCACGACTCGAATCCCCCTGAGTGAGCCTCCCCGCCGAGATTGCGATGCATTTCGTCTTTCATTATGTGCCTGTGTGCGGTCGTGGTGTTCAGCCGGATCATTCCAACCCACGACTTGGGCAGGAGTGCGAGGCGGGGACGTCGAACAGAAGCGCCGATGAAGCGTGTCGCCACCTCCACCACCGAGCGTCCACGGACGCGCCGCCCACGGACGACCGCTCGTATATCGGGGCCGCCGCCGGCAAAGCCGACTGTCTCGAGCGAGCACCAGAGCCTGTCCAAGTACATTCAGGCGCGCTTCGAGGAGTGCTCGCGTTCGCAGAAGGACGTGGCGCAGTACATTGTCGACCACCTCGACGAGGCCGCCTTTCAGACAGCGGAGGAGCTGGCCCGCCACGCGAACACCTCCAGCTCGACGGTGGTGCGCTTTTCGCAGGCGCTTGGCTTCGAGGGCTTCCCCGAGCTGCAGGCGGCCGCGCGCGAGGAATACCGCCGTATTCACGCAAAGCCTGCGGTGAACGGGGTCACGGCCAGCGTCGCAGGCGTCTCCACGCCGCTGTTCTCGCTCGACCAGAACGAGTTCGAGACGGCGCTGACCGCCGACCATCTCAACGTCGAGGAGACTGCCCGCAAGGTTTCCCGCAGCTCGGTCGAAGCCCTGATCGAGGCGATCGTGAGCGCCGAGAAGGTGCTCGTGGCGGGCACCGACCAGATGGCGTTCTTCGCCAGCTACCTGCGCCACCTACTGATGCTGCTCGACCTGCGCGTCGACGTCGTCGCAAGTCCTTCTCAAGAGGCGCTCAGCCGGCTGGGGCGGATCGACGAAGGCACGCTCGTAATCGGCCTCTCAGCCGGTCGCCCTCACCCACTGGTGGTGCGCGCGATGAAGCTCGCGCGCCATCGCAAGGCGCGCACGGCTGCCGTCACTGACGCGACCCTTTCTGAGGTCGCGAAGCTCGCCCAGATCAAGCTCTACTACTCCTCCAACTCGCCCGCCTACGTGCGCTCCCACACGGCTCTGTTGGGCCTCATCCAGGCCCTCGCCTACGGCGTCTACGCGCAGGATTCGGCGCAATACGACGATCGCATCAAGGCCTTCCGGCTGAAGTAGTCGTTCCCGCCAGCTGATCGATCGACGATGAAGATCGGCCAGCATGTGACCCAGCTTCGGGGCAGCACATGTGCTGCCCCGCCGTTTGGCGCATGCGCGCTCCGGCCTAGCGGTGCAAGGACCGCCAGGAACAAGGCGATAGACCCGGATAGACTGCGAATAGATGCGTGACGAGGCGACATTGCGGGTCAAGACCGGGCTGGCGGAGATGCTCAAGGGCGGGGTGATCATGGACGTGGTGACCCCCGAGCAGGCGACGGTGGCCGAGGAAGCGGGGGCGACCGCGGTGATGGCGCTCGAGCGCGTGCCGGCGGACATTCGGCGCGACGGAGGGGTGGCGCGCATGTCCGACCCGGAGATGATCTCAGGCATCCAGGCGGCGGTGTCGATCCCCGTGATGGCAAAGGTGCGCATCGGGCACTTCGTGGAGGCTCAGGTTCTGCAGGCGCTCGAGGTCGACTATGTCGACGAGTCCGAGGTGCTGACGCCGGCGGATGAGAGCAACCACATCGACAAGTGGGCGTTCGACGTCCCGTTTGTCTGCGGCGCGACCAACCTCGGCGAGGCGCTTAGAAGGATCGGCGAGGGCGCCGCGATGATTCGCTCCAAGGGCGAGGCGGGCACGGGCGACATCGTCGAGGCCGTGCGGCATATGCGCGCGATCACCGGCGAGATCCGTCGCCTGTCGATGCTCGGTCAGGACGAGCTGGCGAGCGCCGCGAAGGAGGTGGGCGCGTCCTTGGAGCTGGTGCGTCAAGTCGCGGCCGACGGACGCCTGCCGGTCGTGCTGTTCTGCGCCGGCGGCATCGCCACGCCCGCTGACGCGGCGCTGATGATGGCGCTGGGGGCGGAGGGGGTATTCGTCGGCTCGGGCATCTTCAAGTCCGATGACCCGCCCGCGCGCGCCCGCGCGATCGTCGAGGCGACCACACACTGGGAGGACCCCGAGCGCGTAGCGCAGGCGTCCCGGGGCCTCGGCCCGGCTATGGTCAGCCTGGAGAGCTCAAAGTTGGGCGACGAGCAGCTCTTGGCGCAACGCGGCTGGTAGCGCGTCTCAGGCGATGGCGGAGACCCCGCTAATCGGCGTGCTCGCGCTGCAAGGTGGGTTTGAGGCGCACGAGCGGATGTTGGAAAAATTGGGTCCCACCCACCTGTCCACCCCCCCGCGTGTCCGCGAGGTGCGCGTGCCGGCCGACCTCGAGGACCTGGATGGGCTGGTGATCCCCGGGGGGGAGTCGACGACGATGACCCTGGGCATCGAGCGCGAGGGGCTGGCCGAGCCGCTGCGGAACCTCGTAAAAGAGGGTGTCCCCGTCCTGGGATCGTGCGCTGGGCTGATCATGCTCGACCGCGATCACCTCGGCGTGATGGACATCCGCGCCGATCGCAACGCGTTCGGCCGTCAGATTCACAGCTTCGAGGCCGATATTGAGGTACGAGGAATCGCCGGCGGTCCGGTCCGGGGAATCTTCATTCGCGCGCCATGGATCGCGGAGCACGGCGCGGACGTCGAGGTTCTGGGCGAGATCGAAGGTCATCCCGTGGCGGCGAGCCAGGGAAAGATGCTCGCGGTCTCCTTCCACACCGAGCTCAGCGACGATGACCGCCTGCACCGGCTGTTCCTGGAGTCGGTGCTCTAGCAGGTTGCGGAGATGGTGTTCGAGCCATTCCAGGGTGGCCATGCCTATGACCGCGGGGTCGATGGCAGCGAGTGCCCGCGACGCGGTCGGCTCGCCCGCTGGCTGGAGCGGCGGCTTGCGGGTATTCGCTGAGCACATGGGCTCCTGATCGCCTCGAGCGACATCCGCGATACTCGTCGTCATGCGCATCTCGATCGCCGCCGATGAGTTGACGGGCGTCGCGGGAGCGCTGGCGGACGAGCTGCGCCGTCGCCAACACGAGCTGCATTGCCACGGGGTCTTCGCTGTGGGCCAGCGCGGCGACTGGGCGTGGGCGTCAGAGGCGGCGGCGCGCGATGTCGCCGAAGGGCGCGCCGAGCAGGGAATCGTGTGCTGTTGGACCGGCACGGGTGCCTCGATCGCTGCGAACAAGGTGGCGGGCGTGCGCGCTGCGCTCTGCGCGGATGCCACTACGGCCGCCGGGGCTCGCCGGTGGAACGACGCCAACGTTCTCGTGCTCAGCCTACGCGCGACCTCCGAGGCAGAGCTGTCGGAGATCCTCGACGCCTGGTTCGCCGCCACGCCCAGCTCCGAGGCCGAGGATCTCGCCAACGTGGCTCACCTCGGCGAGATCGAGCGACGCTAGAGCGCCCGGAAGCGAATCACGCCGTCCGCCTCGTCTTCTACCACGCGCTCATCGCGCAGGAGCAGGTCGACGTGCCCCAGCACCTCCGAGAGCGTGAGATAGGCCTGGGTCACCGCTACGTTTCCCCACAGCTCTTGGGCGATCTCGTGCGCGGTGCGCGGCTGGGCGACGATCAGCCGGTGGATCTTCTCCGCGCGCCGGCGGTGCAGGCGAAAACGCTCGTCGATCAACGCGGCGTGCTCTGAGATCGGCTTTCCATGTCCAGGTAGGACGAGCGCGAGCTCCATCGCGCGAGTCTTCTCCAGCGAGGCGATGTAGGTGACGAGCGCTTGCGGGCGAGGATCGGTGTAGTCACCCTCGGCGTCGAGCGGTCGCGCGAGCAGTGGGTTGGAGGAGATGTGTCCGATCAGGTGGTCGGCGGCGAGTAGAATCGAGCGGGACTCGTCGAAGAAGACCGTGTCGGATGGGCTGTGGCCGGGACGGTGAAGGACGCGCAGGGTGCGGTCGCGAAACTCGAGGGCGGCGCCGTCTGCGAGCGGTCGGGTCACCTCCACGGCGGAGCCCCAGGCGCGGAAGCTCGCGGAGACCGCGCGCAGCGCGGTGACGATGTCGGGCGGTATGCCGTGGCGCAGCATCGTGCGCTCGGCGAAGCGGTCGTCGTGCTCGGCCTCCTCGCCGAAGCGCGCTAAAAACGGGGCGAGGCGATCGAGCGCCGCGACCTCCGCGCCCGAGCGCCGCGCGAGGATCGAAGCGAGCCCGAAGTGGTCGATGTGCTGGTGGGTGATCACCAGCAGCTCAATGTCCTCGATCGCGTGGCCGCGCGCGGCCAGGGCCTGCTCGAGCTCGTCTAGCGCCTTGGCGGAGTTCGGGCCAGAGTCGACGAGGGTGAGCGGGGAGTCCTCGATCAGGTAGGCGTTGACACGGCCGACCATGAACGGGGTGGGGATCGCCAGGCGATGGATGCCAGCCTCGGCGGCGAGCGCCAGGGCCGCCTCCTCTTGCTGGGTCTCCGTGCGTGTTCCATCCACGCCGTCGCCGTCCCGGGCGTCCGTTCGCGTTCGCTCCTCAGCCTCCTCCGCTTGGGGGTCGCCGTTCACGAGCGGATCAGCGCGAGGACTTCGTCGCGGCGGCGGACCATGTCCTCGGAGGAGACCAAAGACTCCAGGCAGAGGCGCAACAGCGGCTCGGTGTTGGAGGGACGCACGTTGAAGTGCCAGTCGGGGTAGTCGATCGAAATGCCGTCGAGACGGTCCTGGCGGGCATCGGAGAAGCGCGCCGCGAGCTCCTCCATCTTGGCCTCGGGCTCTGAGACCTCGGAGTTGACCTCGCCGGAGATGAAGTAGCGCTCGTGGTAGGGGGCGAGCAGCTCGGACATGCGCTTGCCCTGTGTCGAGAGCAGCTCGAGGATCAAGAGCGCGGGGAGCGTGCCGGAGTCCGCGCAGTAGAAGTCGCGAAAGTAATAGTGCCCTGACACCTCGCCGCCGAACAGCGAGCCCTCCTCGCGCATGCGCGTCTTGAAGAAGGCGTGCCCGACGCGGTTGATGTACGGGGTGCCGCCGGCGCGCTTGACGGTGTCGGGCACCGCCCAGGAGGCCCGCACGTCATACAGGATCGCTTCGGGGTGGGCGGGATCCGGGTTCTTGCTCAGCAACGACTCCGCGAGCATCGCGGTGAGGAAGTCGCCGTCGACGAACTCACCTGTGTCGTCGATGAAGAAGCAGCGATCGGCGTCACCATCCCAGGCGATCCCCAGGTCGGCGCCCGTCTCGCGCACCTTGTCGATGATGAACTGACGGTTCTCTGGAAGCAGTGGGTTGGGCTCGTGGTCGGGGAAGTTGCCGTCGGGCGTCCAGTACGTCTCGATCAGTTCGAGCCCCAGACGTCGGAGCAGGGGGCCGACCATCGGTCCGGCCATGCCGTTGCCGCCGTCCACCACGACCTTCAAAGGCTTGACGGCATCCGGGTCGATCAATGCGAGTGCGGCCCGCTGGAACTCCTCGTAGAGATCGACCTCCTCAGCGGTTCCGCGCGGGGGCGAGTTTGCATCCTCAGACTCGAGCCCGGCTTCGATCGCGCGGCGGATGTCCTGGATGCCCGAGTCGCCCGACAGCGCGATCGCTCCCTCGCGCACGAGCTTGGCCCCGGTGTAGGCCTTGGGGTTGTGCGAGGCCGTGCACATCAGCCCCCCGTCCAAGCCGCGCGAGCCAACGAGGAAATAGAGCATCTCGCTCCCGACCTGGCCGGCGTCGATGACGTTCGCGCCCTCGCGCCGCAGGCCCTCGCAGTAGCGTGCGGCGAGCTCGGGAGCGGTCAGGCGCATGTCGCGGCCGAGTCCGACGCGCAGGTCTGAGACGGGCTTGCCGGAGAGCTCCGAGAGCACCCGCGCAAAGGCACGGCCGATTTGCTCGGCCACGTCGCCGTCGATCTGCTCGTCGTAAAGGCCGCGGATGTCGTAGGCCTTGAAGATCTCAGGAGGGGGAATGCTGGGCATGCGGTCGCCCATGTTATGTGTCTGAGAGACGACCCATCCTCTGCCGGGACGAGCGCGAGCGCGAGACGGGCAGGCGCCGGATTCGTAGACTCTCGACTATGTCTGGACATTCCAAGTGGGCGAGCATCAAGCACAAGAAGGCGATCGTCGACTCGCGCAGGGGCGCGCAGTTCTCGAAGCTGACGCGGGCAATCACGGTTGCGGCACGCGACGGTGGCGGCGATCCCGATGGCAACCCGGCGCTGGATCTGGCGATCCGCAAGGCCAAGGAAGCCTCGATGCCAAAGGACAACATCGAGCGCGCGATCGCCAAGGGCTCAGGCGTTGGGGGTGAGGCCGACGCGATCGAGCGCGTCCTCTATGAGGGCTATGGCCCTGGAGGCGTTGCGGTGCTGATCGAGGCGCTGACCGAGAACCGCAACCGCACGAGCGCGGACGTCAGACACGCGTTCTCCAAGCACGGCGGCAGCCTCGGCGAGCCGGGCTCGGTGGCTTATCTGTTCGACAAGAAGGGCACGATCGTGATCGACGCCGAGCACTACTCCGAAGATGAGCTGATGGTCGCTGTGGAGGCCGGCGCCGAGGACATCTCAACGGACGAGGGCGTCTTCGAGGTGATCACTGAGCCGGCGAACTTCACCGTCGTTCGCAAGGCCCTCGAGGAGGCCGGCGTCGAGATCCAGAGCGCCGAGATGGCGTACAGACCGTCGAGCCTCGTGCCGATCGATGAAGGGCAGGCGGGGAAGCTGATGGGGCTGGTGGACACGCTGGAAGAGCTCGATGACGTGGACGCGGTGAACGCCAACTTCGATGTGCCCGCAGAGGTATTGGAACGCGTTGCCGGATAGGCCGCCGGTCGTGATCCTGTGCGGCGGACGGGGAACGCGGCTGCAGGAGCACACACAGGAGCTCCCGAAGCCGCTGGTGGAGATCGGGGGGCTGCCGATCGTCTGGCATGTGATCCAGCTGTATGCAGTTCAGGGCTTCCAACGGTTTCTGCTCGCAACCGGATACAAGGGCGAGCTGATCGAGCGGTTCGCCGCCGCGCACAAATGGCCGCAGGGCGTGAGCGTCGAGTGCGTAGACACAGGCCTCGAGACACCCACGGGCGGCAGGATCAGGCTGCTTGCACCGCGGCTGGGCGGTGAGGCGTTCTGCGCAACATACGCCGACGGCGTCGCAGACATAGACCTGCAGGCTCTGCTGGACTTCCACGCAGGACACGGAGCGCTTGCGACGATGACGGTCGTGCGTCCGAGGCTGCAATTCGGGGTGACTGAGCTCGATGGGACGAACGGGCGCGTATTGGGCTTCTACGAGAAGCCACGATCGGAGCACTGGATCAACGGTGGGTTCTTCTGTTTTCAACCGGCCGCCCTTACCTATCTCGACCGCGACAGCGTGCTCGAGCGAGCTCCGCTCGAGCAGCTGGCCGCGGAGAACGAGCTCCGTGCCCATCGGCACGAGGGGTTCTGGGAGTGCATGGACACATACAAGGATGCGGTCGCCCTGAACGACCTGTGGGCCTCGGGCGAGGCGCCCTGGAGGATGTGGAGCTAGACCGAGTCCGAGACGGGGCCGGCGAGCGGCCGTGCACGGAACAGAGGAACCGGCTCGCGGATGCCGCGCAGGCGCCGTTCGCCCGCATAGGACCAGCGATAGGCCGCGCGCGCTGTCTCGCGCACCTCGCGCTCGGCCAGCAGGCTGCCAGGGCGAGCGATCTGAGTGATGCGGCTGGCGAGGTTCACGGGCCGTCCAAACCAGTCGCCGGCGCGTGGCAGCGCGCGACCGAGCGCCGCGCCGGCGCGCAGCTGCGGGAAGTCCTCGCCCTCGGCGTCCGCGGCATCGATCAGCCTCAGCGCCGCATCCAGCAGCGGCTCGGGCTCGGGCGAGGCGAGCATCGCCGCGTCGCCGATCGTCTTCACGAGCCGTACCGGTGGCGCGGCGACCTCGGAGGCGAGCGCCTCGAGCCGCACGGCGAGGTGACCCAGCTCCTCGGGCGCGACCTCCTCGCCGAGGCGGGTGAAGCCGACGAGGTCGGCAAAGCACACGGCGATTTCGCGCGAGCCGGGCAGCTGACCGCCGCGGCGCTCCAGCGCGCTGATCACCTCGCTCTGCGCGGTGTGCCTGAGGTGCAGCGCCAGCACGTTGCTGATGAGCGGGTCGACCATCGGATAGAGCGCCGCGGCCGCCTGTGCGTAGCGCCCCGCGAGATCGCGTTCGCTCAGCCCGGGCTCGAGCACGAGTTTCAGTGGCAGCAGCCGCAGGCTCTCTGCCGCCTGTGAGAGGCCGCGGCCGAGCACGCGCAGCAGCTCGAGGATCTCCTCGTCGGAGATCCCCGCCTCGCGCGCCAGCAGCGTCCGCTTGGCCGACTCGACCTCTGCCTCGGTGTAGAAGGCCTCGCCCGGGTCGGGGACCGGCAGACCCATCGCTTGGCGCGCCTTCACGAGGAAGTCCTCCTCGACCCCGCTCATCCGCGAGACCTCAGCCGCGGTGTAGCGCTCGTCGCCCACGATCACGCGGTCGGCGGGCAGGAAGATGATCGTGCCGGATGCCGTCGTACGGCGCAGTTCGGTGAGGGGCACGCCTTCGGCGGCGAGCTGCTCCAGCAGGGCCAGGCGCTCGGCGCGGGCTTCACCCTCCAGCCCGTCGAGCAGGCCCTCGGCCGCGAAGTCGATGCTCTCCTCAGACATTGCAATCGCAGCGTAATCGCCCATCGGTCGCGCAGGCGTCCGGTCCTCAACGCAGAATCACAGAGCGTGATCGTCCTCGGCATAGATCCCGGCTTGGCCAACACGGGCTACGGAGTGGTTGCACGCAGGGAGGGGCGGCTCGTGGCGCTCGACGGGGGCGTGATCGAGACACGTGCCGGGGTTGCGCAGGAGCGGCGCCTCGCTGACATCCACGGAGCGGTGGACGCGCTGCTGGGCGAGCACGAGCCCGACGCGGTTGCGCTCGAGGAGCTGTACTTCGGCCAGAACGTGCGCACGGCATTCGCGGTCGGCCACGCCCGTGGCGTAGTGATGCTGGCGGCGGGGCAGCGCGGCCTTGAATGCACGAGCTACACCCCCCAACAGGTCAAGGCCGCCGTTTGCGGCAACGGGCGTGCGGGCAAGGATCAGGTCGCCCGCATGGTGCAGACGCTGCTTGGCCTGGCGGAGGAGCCTCGGCCCGATCACGCGGCCGATGCGCTGGCGGTTGCGATGTGTCACGCCAACCGCGCTCCGCTGTCGATGGCGCTTGCGGGGGTCAGCGGATGATCGCGGTGCTGCAGGGCGAGGTCGCGGTGCGCCGGACCGATCACGTGGTGATCCTGTGCGGGAGCGTCGGCTATCGCGCGGCGGTGTCCGCCGAGACGCTGCGTCACGTCCCCGCGGTGGGCGAGCAGGTCACGTTGCACGCGCATCTGATCGTGCGCGACGACGCGCTCTCGCTGTATGGCTTTTACTCTGAGCAGGAGCGCGACCTCTTCCTGATGCTGCTGTCGGTCCAGGCGGTTGGCCCGAAGGTGGCGCTCGCGGTGCTCTCCGGTGGCTCGCCGCGCGAGCTGATCGCGGCGCTCGCGGCGGGCGATGCGCCCCGTTTTCAGGCGGTGCCGGGGATCGGCAAGCGGACCGCCGAGCGGATCATCGTCGAGCTGCGCGAGAAGGTGGTCGTGACGAGCGATGAACACACGGCGTCGGGCGCGCCGATCGTGGCACGCCGCGGCTCAGGGCCGCACGCGCTTGCGCGCGAGGGGCTGCTCGAGCTGGGGTACGCGCCCGGCGAGGCCGAGGAGCTCTTGCGGGACGCTGAAGGAGACAGCGCCGAGGAGCTCATAGCGCACGCTCTGCGCGTAGCGCGAGCCGGGTGATTCTATGACCGAGACCGCTGCGCCCCGCATCCAGACCGCTTACCTCGTGCCGGAGGACGAGCTCGACCGCTCGCTGCGCCCGCGACGGCTGGAGGACTTCGTCGGACAGGAGACGCTGCGCGAGCAGCTCACCGTGGCGATCGAGGCGGCAAGTGCGCGTGGGGAGGCGCTCGACCACCTGCTGCTGGCGGGGCCACCGGGCCTCGGCAAGACCTCGCTGGCGCAGATCGTCGCGGCTGAGCTCGAAGTGCCGTTCGTGCAGACCGCCGGACCAGCGCTCGAGCGCAAGGGAGACATCGCTGCGTTTCTGACCGCCCTGGAGCCGCGCAGCGTGTTCTTTGTGGATGAGATCCACCGGCTGCCACGTACCCTGGAGGAGACGTTCTACCCGGCGATGGAGGATCACCGTCTGCCGATCACGGTTGGGCAGGGTGCTGGTGCCCGCGTCGTCACGCTCGAGCTCCCCCCGTTCACGCTCGTCGGGGCGACCACGCGCACAGGGTTGCTGACGACGCCGTTGCGCGATCGCTTTGGCATCCAGGCGCGCCTCGAGCCTTACTCGGTGGAGGAGCTCGCGGTGATCGTGCGACGCTCGGCTGGCATCCTCGAGATCGGCCTGGAGGACGACGGCGCGATCGCGATCGCGGCGCGGAGTCGGGGGACTCCGCGCGTAGCCAACCGCCTGCTCAAGCGTGTGCGCGACTATGCGGAGGTGCGGATGGAGGGGGTCGTTACGGCAGGTGCCGCAGAGGGGGCGCTCGAGCTGCTCGAGGTGGACGAGCGCGGCCTGGACCGACTGGACCGGGAGATCCTGCGCACGATCTGCGCCAAGTTCGACGGCGGGCCGGTCGGCCTCTCGACGCTCGCCGTGGCCGTCGGCGAGGAGCAGGACACGATCGAGGATGTTTATGAGCCCTACCTGTTACAGCAGGGGCTGATCAAACGCACTCCGCGAGGACGCGCCGCTACCCCGGCGGCCTTCGCCCATCTGGGACTCGATTCCCCGGCGGCGAACGGACCCGCGCTGTTCTGAAGCCCCGACGGACGCCCTGGCGGCTCGTGCCGCGCTGAACACCGGGGACCCTCACCGCCTTGCTTGCGTAGTCTGTACTTGCTCATGACCCATCCATTCATCTGCCCAAACTGCGGGCACCGCACCTCAGAGCTCGACCGAAACCTCGGCTTCACCCGCCAGCGCAAGGGCTGCGTCAAGTGCGGGTTCGCGTTTCTGTTCGAACTGCTCGACGATTACTATCCGGCGCCGGATGCGGCCTTCTTCGTGTGCGACGGTGAGGGCCGCGTGATCGGGTGCGGGAAGAACTCCTTCGCTTTCACGGGCCTCGAGGAGGAGGACGTGATCGGCCAGCGCGTCGAGCAGGTGCTCGGGTTGAAGTTCGCAAACGGCGACGATCCAGTGGCGACCGTGCTGGAGTGGGGCGTGCGCGCCCTCGAGGTGCCGGTTGAGGTCTCTGGCGAACGCGACGTCGCGGCGAGCGCGAAGGCGGATATGTTCCCGGCCTATGACGACGACGGCGGGTTGCTGCTCGTGCTGACCCCCGATAAGTAGGCTGCCGGAGCTATGGAATCACAGCCATGACCGATCGCCGTCGCAACGCATTCGTCCTGCTCGTCGTCCTCATCCTGATCGGGTTGGCGGTTGTAACCATCGCCGCCAAGAAGACCCGTCTGGGCCTCGACCTGAAGGGCGGCGTCGAGCTGGTGTATCAGGGCAAGCCGACCGCTCAGGCGAAAGTGGACGCCGAATCGCTCGAACGCGCGATCACCATCATGCGCAAGCGCGTCGACCAGCTGGGGGTGGCGCAGCCGGAAATCCAGCGCTCGGGTGCGGATGAAATCACCGTGGCGCTGCCCAACGTGAGCAACGCCTCGCGCGCGCAGGACGAGGTGGGCCAGACCGCGCAGCTGTACTTCTATGACTGGGAGCCGAACGTGATCGGCGCTAGTGGCAAGGTGGCTGGACCGTCGGAACTCACGACGCTGCCCGAGTACAAGGCCGTCTTGCGCGCCGCCAAACTGGCGCCGGTCCTGCGCAAGAACGACACGACCTGGGCACCCGGCTGCACGCCACAAGCGAATAAAGCGACCACCGGCCCAAATGCCGGCTGCATCTATGGCAGCTGGTACCTGCTCGACACCGCGCACGAAACGATGCTGTGCAGCAGTGGCAAGGCCACCTGCGCGCCGGAGGAAACCGAGCAGAACCTCTATGCCGACGGCTACAAACCGCCGGCGGGATCCAAGCCGAAGGCGGTGCTCGTCAACCCTGGGACCGTGGTCGTGCAGGCCCAACCCGAAGAAAGCGCGGCGGGCAAGGTCGGCAGCAAGTCACCCAACAGATGGTACGTGCTCAACGACAATCCGGTGCTGACTGGGGCGGACATCACGAACCCGCAGCAGGGCTTCGACGAAGGCGGCGGGGGCACGGGTGCGCCGAATGTCACGTTCGGCTTCACCTCTCACGGCAAGAGCGTCTTCGAACGGATCACCAAGGAAATCGCCCACCGTGGCCAGGAAGCACAGCTGCCGGGGGTGAGCAAGGAAGCGGCCCAACAGCACTTCGCCATCGTGCTCGACGGCCAGCTGATCACGTTACCGTCGATTGACTACACGAAGTACCCGGAAGGGATCGACGCCTCGACTGGCTCGGAGATCTCCGGCGGGTTCACGATCACCACGGCGCAGAACCTGGCCAGCGAGCTGCAGTCCGGCGCGCTGCCGATCAAGCTGACATTGATCTCCCGCTCGCAGGTATCGGCGACGCTGGGCAAAACGGCCCTCAACCAGGGTCTGATCGCCATGCTCGCGGGCTTCGCGGTGGTATGCCTGTTCTTGCTGCTGTTCTACCGCGTGCTCGGCGCGATCGCCGTCGGTGGCTTGATCGTCTATGGGATCTATTACTTCGCGCTGATCAAACTGATCCCGATTACGCTGACGCTGCCGGGAATCGCAGGGCTGATCCTCACGATCGGTATCGCGGCGGACGCGAACATCGTGATCTTCGAGCGTGTCAAGGAGGAGATCCGTGGCGGGCGTTCGATCATCTCCGGGATAGCGACGGGCTACAGGCGCGGGTTCGCCGCGATCGTCGACGCCAATGTCGTCACGTTCATGACCGCGTTCATCCTGTTCGCGCTGGCCACCGCAGAAGTCAAGGGGTTCGCGTTCACGCTCGGCATCGGCACGCTGGTGTCGTTGTTCACCGCGGTGCTCGCCACGCAGGCGGCGCTCGGCGCGATGGGGCGCTCACGGCTGGTTTCCCACCGCGCGGCGCTCGGCGCACACCAGCAGCGAAAAGGCTGGACCTTCGACTTCATGGGCGCTTCGAAGTGGTTCTTCTCGCTGTCGGGCACGATCCTGCTCGTCGGGGCCCTGGCTATCGGCGGTCGGGGGCTGAATTTCGGCATCGACTTCAAGTCCGGGACGCGTATCCAGACGGCGTTCATCAAGCCCGTCTCAGAGGGCAAGGTGGCCGAAGTGATGAAGTCAGCCGGCTATGGAAACGCGCAGGTGCAGAAGTTCACGAATAAGAGCATCGGCGGTACCGGCTATCAGATCTCCACAGAGACGTTGAGGCCCGAAGCGCTCAAGAAGGTCGAAGCGGCCCTTGACGCGAAGTTCGGTGACAAGAACTTCTCCTCGACCTCGATCGGGCCGACGTTCGGCAAAACGATCGCCAACAGCGCGGTGATCGCGATCATCGCGTCGCTGCTTGTTATCTCGATCTACATAGCGCTGCGATTCGAGTGGAAGTACGCGATCCCGGTGCTGATCGCGCTGATGCACGACCTGCTGATCACGGCCGGCGTCTATTCGCTGACGGGCCGCGAAGTGACAACGGCGACGGTCGCGGCGCTCTTGACGATCCTGGGGTATTCGTTGTACGACACGATCATCGTGTTCGACCGCGTGCGCGAGAACGTGCCGCGCATGCCGCGCGCCGCGTTCTCACAGATCGTGAACCGCTCGATGTCCGAGGTGCTGACCAGATCGCTGGCGACGAGCTTTTGCACACTGCTGCCCGTGACCGCGCTGCTGCTGTTCGGCGGGGAAACGCTCAAGGACTTCGCCTTCGCGCTGATGATCGGCGTCGCTTCAGGTGCGTATTCGTCGATCTTCATCGCCTCGCCGGTGCTGACCCACTGGAAGGAGCGCGAGGGGTCCTATCGCAACCGGCGCGCCCGGATCGTGCGCGAACTGGGCGCGGTGCCCGCCTACGCGATGACCGACGGCGGCGCGCCGCAGGATGTGGAGCCCGAGCAGCGACGCAAACGCACGAGGCGCGGAAGCCTGATCGCCGCGGAGGAGCCAGGCGATCAGATCTCGAGGGAAGAGTTCCAGGAACTGGTACGCGACCTCGACGTCGAGGTCGAGGGCACGGCGAGCGCCGTGGCTGAGCGCAACCCGGCCGCGGACCTCGCGCCCGAGGACCTGGTGCTGAAGGACGAGCCGAAACGGCGCCAGAAGACCAGGCGACCGCGCAACAAACGGCACGGGAGGTCGCGCTGATGGGCATGCTCGGCTGGGTGATGATGGGCTTGGCGGTCTGGCACTTCACGATCTTCCTGCCGGATCGCTTCTGGGGCGGGATCGTCGGAGCGTTCGTGGGATCGCTCGTGGGAGCGATCGTCGTGGGGTTGATCATCTACGGCGTGAAGGTTTCCGCGCTGAGAATCCCGGGGGAGAAGGCAACCGACATCGCGGTCGTGCTGTACGCGATTCCCGGGGCGCTGCTCGGCATCGCCGCGGTGTATCTCGAGGGCATCCGCCGCGAACGAGCTCTCGCCGGCAAGCGTCGCGGCTGAGAAGTTCCGTCTCACCCGAGCCATAAGGTGGCCGGATGCAGGCACCCCATTTTGAGATCCCAGAGTGTCCGAACGCCGACGTCGAGCGCTTGAAGCGCGAGCTGGGCGTGAGCGGGCCGATCGCACAGGTGCTGGTTCGCCGAGGGCTGGGCGAGCCGGAACGCGCGCGCGTGTTTCTGGCCGGGAATGAGGAGCATCCGTCTGGCGCATTCGCCGGGATGGGCGATGCGGTCGCGTCGATCCTCGGACACGTGCGAGCCGGTCGGCAGATCACGATCCACGGCGACTACGACGTTGACGGGGTGTGCTCCACCGCGGTGCTCCTGCGAGCGCTGCGGCGGCTGGGTGCGAGCGTCGACTCCTACCTGCCCGACCGCGCGAGCGACGGGTACGGGCTGAACATCAGGACCGTCGAGCGGCTCGCTGCACGAGGCACGCAGCTGCTGGTGACCGTGGATTGCGCGATCACCGCCGTCGAGGAGGTCGCGGCAGCGCGGGCGCTGGGCATGGAGGTGGTGGTCACCGATCACCACACCCCGCGCGCCGACGGTGCGCTGCCACAAGCGCCGATCGTGCATCCGGCGATCTGCGGATACCCCTGCCGGGATCTGTGCGCTACGGCGGTTGCCCATAAGCTGGCGCAGGCGCTGTGGCGTGCCATGGGCCGCGATGCAAGCGAGCTGGATGACGATCTCGATCTGGTGGCGCTCGCGACGATCGCCGATGTCGTGCCACTGCTGGGCGAGAATCGCGCGCTTGTCCGACGCGGCCTGTGTGCGCTTCAGAGCACGACGAAGCCGGGCTTACGTGCGTTGATGGCCGTCGCGGGGGTGGACTCCGACAAGCTGAACGAGCGCTCGGTGGGGTTTGCGCTGGCGCCGCGTATCAACGCCGCGGGGCGCCTGTATAGGGCCGACGCGGGGCTGGAGCTGATCCTGACCGAGGATCCCGTACGAGGTGCGCAAATCGCCGAGGAGCTCGACCGTGTCAACCGCGAGCGCAGAAAGGTCGAGCTGGGCATCCGGTTCGAAGCCGAAGCACAGATCGCGGCTCTCGGAGAGCGCGCCGCCTACGTGCTTGCAGGCGAGGGCTGGCACCCCGGGGTGATCGGCATCGTCGCCTCGCGCTTGGCCGAGAATCAACACCGCCCGGTCGTGCTGATCGCGTTGGAGGGGGAGGTGGGAAAGGGGTCGGGGCGCAGCATCGAGGGTTTCGACCTGCTTGCCGGACTCACCGCGTGCGGGGGGCATCTGCTGCGCTATGGCGGCCATCGTGCCGCTGCTGGCCTCGAGATCGAGCGTGGGCGCGTGGAGGAGTTCGCCGCCGCTCTTTGCGCACACGCAGAGCGCGTCCTTGGAGCAGACGCCGCGCCGGTCGAGCGGGTGGACGCCGTTGTGGGGTGTGACGAACTGGGGATGGAGCTCGCAGAGGAGCTGCGGATGCTGGCACCATACGGTAACGGCAACCCCGGCGTGTCGCTGCTACTCGCGGACGCGACGTTCGCAGACGCCCGGCCGATGGGCGGAGGCAAGCATGTCCGCTTCACCGTCAAGTCCCACGGCGCTTGTGCGCGTGGGGTCGCATTCGGACGTGGCAGTCAGTTACCAGTCGCTGAGGGCATCCCGGCCGAAGCCACGTTCGCGCTCGAGGTGAATGAATGGAAAGGCATCACCGAGCCCCGTCTGGTGCTCCGCCATGCGCGAGCTCGCACGAGCGCGGCGATCGTTGAGCTGAGGCAAACGCCCGCGACATCGGACGGGGAACCCTCGAGCGGACAGCCGGACGAAGAGCTCGCTCTGTTCGCACTTCCGTGAGGAAGCTCGCGCGGGCACAAGCGCTTCAATCCGGGTAGACGGTCCCCTACTCTATGAGCATGACGACCGCAAAGGATCCGAAAACGGCGCCTGTCACCGAGGCCCCCGAGCGCTTGGTGCCCGATGAGATCGCGGGTGAGGGCACGCAAATGCAACGGCCCGCCGCCGCGGCCGTCAGCGCCGAAAATCACAGGGGCAGCAAGGCACAGGCGAACCTGGATCTCAACGAGCCAGAGCGGCGTCTGCTGGGTGACCTGTTCGCGATCGTCTCCGAGCACGCGGCGGACTCCGCTGTCGAGATCGACCGCGGCCGCGTGCAGGACGCATTCGTGTTCGCCTGCGAGCACCACGCAGCCCAGCGGCGCAAGTCCGGCGAGGACTTCATCGTGCATCCGGTCGGCGTGGCCCGCATATGTGCCGGTATGCGCCTGGACACCGAGACGTTGTGCGCGGCGCTGTTGCACGACACAGTGGAGGACACCTCAGCCTCGATCGAGGAGGTGCACGCGCGCTTTGGCGAGGAGATTGCCACGATCGTCGACGGCGTGACCAAGCTGACCGGCATCACCTTTCGCTCGCGCGACGAGGCGCAGGCCGAGAACTACCGCAAGATGATGGTGGCGATGGCCACCGACGTGCGGGTCATCTTGATCAAGCTCGCCGACCGGCTGCACAACATGCGCACGATCGACGCTATGTCGAAGCAGAAGCAGATGGAGAAGGCGCGGGAGACGCTTGAGATCTACGCGCCGCTCGCCCACCGCCTGGGCATCCATGCGCTCAAGTGGGAGCTGGAGGACCTTGCCTTCGCCACCCTGCACCCACGCAAGTACCAGGAGATCAAGAGCTTGGTCGCCCAGCAGCGCGAGGACCGCGAGGGCTATGTGGCCGAGGCCGGCGAGTACCTGGAACGCGAGCTTGCTGAGCTCGGAATCCAGGCGCAGATCGCGGGCCGCGCGAAGCACTTCTATTCGATCTACTCAAAGATGACAAAGAAAGGCCGCGAGTTCAACGAGATCTACGACCTCACAGCGATGCGCGTGATCGTCGACTCGGTGAAGGACTGCTATGGGACCGTCGGTGTGATCCACTCGCTGTGGAAGCCACTGCCCGGGCGCTTCAAGGACTTCATCGCGATGCCCAAGTTCAACATGTACCAGTCGCTGCACACGACGATCATCGGGCCCGAGGGCCGGCCGCTGGAGATTCAGATCCGCACGCAGGAGATGCATGAGATGGCGGAGTTCGGGGTGGCGGCCCACTGGGTGTACAAGCAGCGGTCGAGCCCGGGCAAGGGCGAGCAGGAGGGCTCCTCCGGATCGGGTGAGGACTCGAAGCTCAAGTGGCTGCGCTCGATGCTCGACTGGCAGAAGGAGCTGTCAGACCCGCAAGAGTTCATGGAGACGCTGCGCACCGATCTGTTTGAGGACGAGGTGTACGTGTTCACCCCCAAGGGTGAGGTCAAGTCGCTGGCGGCGGGCGCCACGCCGCTGGACTTTGCCTATGAGGTGCACACCGAGATCGGCCACCGCTGCGTGGGCGCGCGCGTCAACGGGAAGATTGTGCCTCTGCACTATGAGCTGCGCAGCGGAGACATCGTGGAAATCCTCACCGCCAAGCGCGAGCGCGGTCCTTCGCGCGACTGGCTGGCGATGGTCAAGACCACGCGCGCGCGCAACAAGATCAAGCAGTGGTTCAAGGCGGAGTCACGCCAGGACACTGAGCACACTGGGCGCGACTTGCTGCAGGAGCACCTGCGCAAGCAGGGTCTGCCCGCGCAGAAGATCACCGGTTCGGCGCTGCTGGCGGATGTGATCCGGGAGGTCGGCTACCGCAAGGCGGACGACTTCTATATTGCCCTGGGCGCCGCCAAGGTGTCGCCCAAGGTCGTGGTGAAAAAGGTGATGCAGCGCCTCAAGCAGGGCGAGGCGGCCGACGGCGAGGCGAGTGCCTCGGAGTTGCTGCGGGTGGGGCGTCCGCGCCGGCGCCCGACGAAGTCCTCCGAGCAGTATGGAATCAAGGTGGAGGGCGTCGAGGATGTGATGCTGCGCCTGGCCAAGTGCTGCAGGCCGGTCCCCGGGGATGAGATTGTGGGCTATATCTCGCTCGGCCGGGGGATCACGATCCACCGCGATGACTGCCCCAACGCGGCATTGCTACGCAAGGATCCCGAGCGTTTCACGAACGTCGCCTGGGAAGGCGACCAGCCGACGACCGGGTTCGTCGTGGAAATCCAGATCGACGCGTGGGATCGCCATCACCTGCTGGAGGATCTTTCGCGCGTGTTCTCCGAGTCGGGGGCAAACATCCTCGAAGCACGTTGCCTGTCGACCCCGCCGATGGTCAAGAACCGGTTCGTGGTCGAGGTGGCTGACACACACTCGCTGAAGGGCGCAATCACGCGCATGCGCAACATCGAGTCGGTGTTCGACGCCTACCGCGTCACGCCTGGTGCCGGCGCATAACGCCACCTGGTGAGGCTCGCCGACTTCGCGCCCGAGCATCTCGACGGGATCCTCGCCCTCTGTGAGAGCGAGGGCTGGAGAACTCTGGTCGAGGACCCACAGCGCGTGCGGCGCGCGCTGGCGGCTCCCGGCGTCCTGACACTTGTTGCCTCAGCGACGACGGCGCGGTGATCGGGTTCGCCCAGACGCTGACCGACGGTGCCATGCAGACCTACCTGGCCCTCCTGCTCGTGGTCGAGAGCGCGCGCCGCCGAGGCGTCGGTCGACGGCTGCTGGGCGAGGCGCTCGCCCGCTCCGAAGCGAAGCGTCTGGACGTACTCGCGGAGCGGGACAGCGCTGGCTTCTACGGTTCGTTTCCCCACCACGAGTGGCTCGGCTACCGGATCACCGCCGGGAGAAGCCCCCGTCGTGAGTTCAGGGACCTAGGAAGAAGTTCCCTGTGGTGGGGTGGGGGGTTTGGCTCTGCGCTTGGGTTTTTGCGCTGGGCGTGCTGTCGGGCTCGTGTCTACGTGTTTGAGCCCCTCGAAATACGAAGAGGACACGTCGTAGAGGACCAGCTCACCGTCTTTTAG
>DAIOGX010000010.1:0-42093 GCA_036744995.1 Solirubrobacteraceae bacterium
TCAGCGCCATCATCTCGCGCATCGCCGAGCTTTTCATCCCGCGCGTGCGCGCGGCGAACAGCGCCTCGTACCGCGCGAGCTCGTGCGCAGCTGGACGGGTCTTGCGCCCGCCCGTAGATCCGCTGATCGATCGGTCCATATATCTGTGTCTGTATTCGCCGCAGCGCCGCGCGAACCTCGCGCCGTGCTCGTCTGCCGGCCGGACGCGTCGTCTATCGTCCTGCCCGCACCCGCACGGTAGCGCAGACCAAATCCCAGACACGCTCTCTTTCTCAGCATGCACGGCACCTTCTTCGTCATCGGCCTCGGCC
Organism: Solirubrobacteraceae bacterium; assembly: GCA_036744995.1. Classification (GTDB taxonomy): domain Bacteria; phylum Actinomycetota; class Thermoleophilia; order Solirubrobacterales; family Solirubrobacteraceae; genus Palsa-744. Next base: position 312 of record DAIOGX010000010.1, read on the forward strand.
TCGGCCTCGCGTTCGCCTGCGGGCTGCGCCCGTTCCTGCCCGTCCTGCTCGCCGGTGCGCTCGCATCCGCCGGCGTCCTGGGGGTCGAGTTCGGTCCCGCCGGCCACGCCTTCCATTTCCTGCAGGACGACTGGTGGCTGCTCGCGGTCACCGTCGCGCTCGTGCTGGCCTACGTGCTGCAAATCCTTCTCGGACGACCTCCTGTCTCCGTGGTTGACCGGCGAGAGCGCGGGGATCCGTTTGCCGCTGCACTCACGGGCCTCGCGTTAGGCGCGGGGGCACTGCTGTTCGGCGGCACGCTCGCCGCGCATGGCGATACTCCGTGGCCAGGACTCCTTGGTGGTTTCGCCGCCGTGGGCCTCGCCCAGCGTGCCTCTGCGCCCGTGATCGTCCGCGCCCGTGCTCGTCTCAGCGATCGCTCTGCCCGCGAGGCGCTGACCATCTACCTCGACTCCGCTGCCCTCCTGCTCGCGGCCCTCGTCGCGCTGCTGAACCCGCTCGGCTATGTGGCGCTCGCGCTGCTTGCCTGGTTCGTCTGGCGAGGTCGTGCCCGTGCGGATGAGAAGTACGCCGGCCTGCGAATCCTCCGCCGCTAGAGCCGATGCGCGCGACGCCGACCAAGCTGGTGCTCTGCGTGATCGACGCGATGGCGCCCGCGATGCTCGAGCGCGCGGTGGCCTGTGGTGCGGCGCCCGTCCTTCAGACGCTGATCGAGCGCGGACACTACGTCTCGAACTGCGTCGCCGCGTTCCCGTCTGTAACGCCCGTCTGCGCCGCCTCGATCGTCACCGGCGTGGCACAGGACGCCCACCACATCCCTGCGATGAACTGGTTTCACCGCGAGGAGCACCGCTATGTCGAGTACGGCTCCTCGTTTCGCGCTGCCCAGCGCTTCGGCATCGCGCGCCAGCTCACCGACACCGTCTACAACATGAACCGCGCTCACCTTTCGGCTGACACCCACACAGTGTTCGAGGCACTCGACGATGCCGATGTCCGCACGGCCGGCACCACATACCTGATGTACCGAGGCCGCCACCGCCACGAGCCCCAGCGCGACACCGCCCTGACGCGCGTCGCCTCCGCCCTGATGCGCCACCCGGTGATGGGTCCGCGCGAGCTGTTCTACGCGGACATCTTCGCCTCGCGGCACACCGGCTGCCGTTCGGGCCTTGGCATGCCCGGCATGCGTGACCGCCACTCCGGCTGCGTCTCAGCCTACCTGGTGGAGCATGACCTGTTCGACTTCCTGCTCCTCTCCCTCCCCGACAATGACTGGTACTCCCACAAGCACGGCCCGGACGCGCAGGTCCAGTCGATCGCCGCCGCCGACCTCCAGCTCGCGCGGGTGATGGAGGCCTCGGGGGGCGTCGATGAGTTCCTCGCTGACCACGCGTTCATCGCGATGGCTGACCATTCTCAAGCCCCGGTCACTCACACGATCGCGCTCCAGGACGAGCTTTCACAGCTGGGCGTCCTGCAGCCAAACGGCCGCGGCGGCTCGGGGAGCCCCGAGCCCCGGATCGCGGTCTGCCCCTCCCAACGCGCGGCGATGGTCTATGCGCTCAATGCGGACGCGCGCGACGCTATGCGGGCATCCGTAGTCACCCTCGCGCGTGAGATCGAAGGCGTCGATCTGGTCATGTGGCTCGAGCGCGACGCGCACGACGCCCCCCGCGAGGGGGTCATCGCGAGCCCCTCCCACGGCGAGCTGCGCTTCGCCCCCGGCGGCGACCTGTTGGACGCGCGCGGGACTGCTTGGCACGTAGATGGTGCCCTCTCTACGATCGACGGCGCCGTGGGCGGGGCCGACAACGCCCTCTCAACCCCCGCGTATCCCGACGCTTTGGCGCGCGTCTGGTCGGCGCTCACCTGCCCGACCTCTGGTGAGGTCTTGCTGTCAGCCGCCCCCTCCTTCGAGTTCCTCGACTGGGGTCGCCAGGCCCATGTAGGCGGTGGCAGCCACGGCTCGCTCCACGTCTCCGACTCGCTCGGCGCGCTTGTGCTCTGCGGCGTCGCCCTCCCGGAGCCCGAGCCCGCCCAGTGGGCGATTCGCGACATCGCCTCGCTCGTCCTCCGCCACTTTGGGCTTGTACCCGGCTGAGTCGAGCCAAACGGCCGTTACTCTCGGCTCGATGCGTCTCGCGCCTATGATCGCTGTCGTCGCCGTCGCCGCCGCTTTCGTGCTCCCCAGTGCGCTGGCGGACGCGGCCAAGACCGGAAGAGCAGCCGCGGTCACGCAGGCGAGGAGCTCCGAAGCGCCGATCCCGGTGCCAACCTCAAACATCCCCCCGGCCGGCCGCAAACTGTCGGCGAACCGCGTGCTTCGGATCGCCGAAGCGCTGGGAAAGATGCGCGCCGTCCGCGCAAAATACCCCGGCTCATACGGGGGCGCGTATCTAAAGGGTCCCGCTCGCTGGCAGGTGAGTTACTTCTCACGCGGCGGGAAGGAGGAGATCGGGCAAGTGATAATCGCCGACTCCTCCGGCAAGGTGCTCGAACAGTGGACCGGTTTCCAGATCGCGTGGACGATGGCCCGCGGCTATCCCGGCGCGTTCGGCGAGCACGTCAATGCGGTCTACATCTGGCTGCCCCTCTGTCTCTTGTTCTTCGCGCCGTTCTTCGACTGGCGTAAGCCCCTGCGCCTGCTGCACCTCGACCTGCTCGTGCTGCTGTCGTTCTCGGTCTCGCTGGCGTTCTTCAACCACGCGAACATCTACGCGTCGGTCCCGCTCACCTACCCGCCGCTGATCTATCTGCTCGCGCGGATGCTCTGGCTCTTGCGTCGCCGGTCCAGTCCCGCTGGGCCCCTGCGACTACTCATTCCCGCGCCGTGGCTGGCGCTCGGCGTGGTGTTCCTGATCGGTTTTCGTGTCGCGCTGAACGTCACTGACGCGAACGTGATCGACGTCGGCTACGCGGGCGTGATCGGCGCGCAGCGGATCGTCGACTCAAAGGCCCTGTACGGCTCCTATCCCTCGGACAACGAACACGGCGACACCTACGGGCCGGTCAACTACGAGTCCTACATTCCGTTCGAGCAGATCTTCGGTTGGGGCGGCACCTGGAACGACCTGCCCGCCGCCCACGCCGCGGCGATCGTATTCGACCTGCTCGCGTGTGCGCTCATGTTTCTGCTCGGCCGCCGCGTGCGTGGTCCGGCGCTGGGGATCGCCCTCGCCTACGCTTGGGTCGCCTACCCGTTCACGCTGTTCGCGCTGGAGAGCGACGCCAACGACACGCTCGTCGCGGTGCTGATCCTCGCCGCGCTGCTGGCCGCAACCTACCGATCGAAGGCCGGCCTGCCTGCGCGTGGAGCGTTCGCGGCCCTCGCCGGACTGACCAAGTTCGCCCCGCTCGCGCTCGTGCCTCTGCTGGGCACCCACGGACTGCGCGAGCTCTCGCCGTCCCGTCGTCCGCGCGCGTTCGCGCTGTTTCTGCTCGCGTTCGCTGTCACAGCCGCCCTAGTGTCGATTCCCGCGCTGCGGCATGACTCGTTGCATACGATCTATGAGCGAACGATCGCCTATCAGGCCAACCGCGGCTCGCCGTTCTCGGTGTGGGGGCTGTATGGGAACTCAGCCGCCCTGCACGGCGTCCAGACGGCCGTCCAGATCGCGGCGGTGGCACTGGCGTTGGGACTCGCTGTGATTCCTCGCCGACCCGATCTTGTGGGACTCGCGGCGGCGTGCGCGGCGGTGCTGATCGCTGCCCAGCTAGGGATAGAACACTGGTTCTACCTGTACATTCCTTGGTTCTTCCCACTTGTGATGGTCGCGCTGCTGGGCACCCGGGCCGGCTCCGACAGCGACCACACATCCCCCACCCCGGAGGCGGCGGTGGGCCTTTCTACGCCACCGCCGGGCGGCCTGGCTATGCCGGCGGCGACTCGGGCCGCGGCATCAGGATCTGCTCGATCGAGCTGGCCCGCATGGGTCCCGAGCAGCGAATAAGCACCCCCATGAGCCAGGGGTCCTCTTGGGAGGTTTCGAACCGGACGGGCATCTGCGTCAGCAGTGACTCGATCGCCTGCTCGCGCTTGACGCCGATCACGCCACCGCGCGGACCGGTCATACCGACGTCGGTGATGTATGCCGTGCCACCGGGCAGCACGCGCCCGTCCGCGGTCGGCACGTGCGTGTGGGTGCCCACGACGGCCGTCACCCGACCGTCGAGGTGCCAGCCCATCGCGATCTTCTCGGACGTCGCCTCGGCGTGCACGTCCACGAGGATGTGATCAACATCGCCCAGTTCGCCCAAAGCGACCTCGATCTCGGTGAAGGCCGAGCGTCCGGCACGCAGGTAGAGGTTTCCGCTCAGGTTCACGACGCCGAGCCGCACACCGTCGCGCTCGACCACGCAAACGCCGTGACCGGGCTGCGAGCGCAGGAAGTTGGCCGGACGCACGATCCGCGGCTCGGAGTCCAGGTAGGGGTAGATCTCGCGGCGGTGGTAGGTGTGATTGCCGAGCGTGATCGCATCGATGCCGGCCTCGAACAGTGAGTCGGCGGTCTTCGGGGTGATCCCCAGACCCCCCGCGACGTTCTCGCCGTTGACGACAACGAACGTCGGAGCGTAGCGCTCGCGCAGCAGCGGCAGGCACTCCAGCAGCGTGCGCCGCCCGATACCGCCGACGAGGTCGCCGACGAACAGAATAGTCGCCTCCGCGGGGCATCCAGCTCCGCGTCCTGATGTGGAGGGCCGGCTTCCGGCCGTCCTTGACCGGCGGTGCTGCGCGCTGCCTTCCTGCGCCTCAGCCATACTCTGGCGATGGTGGCGGGAGGCAGATGAGCGACAGCTCCGACAGCGCTCCTGAGGTAGCCCCGCCGAGCAGGCAAGAGCGGGAGCTGACGGACTCCACGGACCAGACGGAGATCGGCCGGCGGCCAACCGCGGCGTCGCAGCCATCGGAGCCACCACGTGTGGTCGTTCCCCGCTGGGTCCAGCTGGTGCTGCTGCCGATTGCGCTGCTCGCGCTATGGGCGCTGGCGAAAGCAGCGGGGAAAGTGCTGTTGATCTTCATCGTGGCGGGACTCATTGCGCTGATTCTCAACCCGGCCGTCGCCTTCCTGCACCGCACGCGCCTTCCCCGTGGGCTGGCGGTGCTCGCCGTGTACCTCGCATTCTTCCTGACGCTGGCCAGCATCGGCTTCCTGCTGGCCAACCCTATCTCCGATCAGGTGCGCACGTTTAGCAACAACCTCCCGCACATCGTCAACGAAGCCAATAAGAAACTCGCGACCCTCCAACGCGAACTCAACGAAGACGGTCTTCACGTGCATCTGAAGTCCCAGGGCAAGACTGCGTTGCAGAGCATCCAGGACAAAGTCGCCAAGGAAGCCAGCAAGCTGGCGTCGTTCGGGGGCGCCCTCGCCACCGAAGCCGCCAGCGCGATCTTCGACCTCGTGCTCGTGTTCGTGTTGTCCGTATACATGCTGCTCTACGGCGAGAAGATCGGCGTGCTCGTGCGGCGCGCGATGCCCGATGGTGACGGGTCCAGCGCCGACGACTACCCGCACTTGGTTCAGCGCGCCGTCTCCCGCTACGTGGGCGGCCAGCTGCTGTTCAGCACCGTGATGGGCGCCTCCACGGGCCTCGCGCTGTATCTGTTCGGCGTGATCGGGATCTTCCCGGACGGGCGCACGTACGCGGTGGCTTTCGCGGTGTTCTATGGCGTGATGGAGCTCGTGCCGTACGTCGGTCCGATCCTGGGTGCGTTGCCACCAGTGATCGTCGCGCTGCTCACCAAACCGATCACGGCAGTGTGGGTGACGCTTCTGTTTGTCGGACTGCAGCAGCTCGAGGGACACATCGTCGCGCCCCAGGTCTTTGGGCACACGTTGCGGATCAACCCGCTGCTGGTGATCCTGGCGCTACTGCTCGGACTGCAGTTCTACGGGATCGTCGGCGCTCTGGTGGCACTTCCGATCCTCGCGATCCTGCGCGAGACGACGGTCTACCTCAACCGCCATCTGACGTTTGAGCCCTGGGACAGCACACCTCGCGGGCTACTGTGAGCGCCGTCCTCAGCGTTCGCGGCATCGCCAAGCGCTACGGCGAGCGCGAAGCGCTGCGCGAGATCAGCTTCGACGTCGCCCCCGGCGAGCTGGTCGCGATCGTCGGTCCCAACGGCGCCGGCAAGACGACGCTGCTGTCGATCATCGCCGGCGTGGCGCCCGCGAGCGCGGGAACGGTGGAGGGTCCGGGCGCGGAGGCCGCGGTCGGCTGGAGGGTCGGGTGGGTACCTCAACACCCGGCCGTGTACTCCAAGCTCTCGGTCGCGGAGAACCTGCGCCTGTTCGCACACCTGGAGCGCCTCGCCGACCCTGACGGCGCCGTGGCGCGGATGCTCGAGCTGACGGGGCTGGGCGACCGCGCGGGCGAGCGCGTGGAACGGCTCTCGGGCGGCAACCGCCAGCGCGTGAACGTCGCACTCGGCCTGATCGCCCGCCCGCCCGCGCTCGCCCTGGACGAGCCCACCTCGGCGCTCGATCCCGGTCAGCGCAAACGGCTGTGGGAGCTCGTCGGCTCGCTCGCTCGCGCCGGCACAGCCGTACTGTTCTCTACGCACCATCTCGGGGAGGTGCGCTCCTACGCCACGCGCGCGATCGTGCTCGCCGACGGCGAGCTGCTGTTTGACGGCGCGCCGTCCGAGCTGATCGCCGCGAACGGCGGCGGCGGCGACTTCGAGGCGGCGTTCGTGGCGTTCCTGGCGGAGCGGGGGCACTGACCGTGCGCTGGCTGCTGTGCAAGGACCTGCTGATCCTGCGGCGCTCACGGTTGCTGCTGGGTGTACTGGTCGTCTATCCGATCGCGATCGCGCTGCTGATCGGCCTTGCGATCTCGCGCAGCCCAGGCAAGCCGCGGGTGGCGATCGTCGACGAAACGCCTCCTGGCCAGACGGTGCAGGTCGGCAGCGAACGGGTGCAGGTGAGCCAGTACGCCGATGAGCTGTTCAGTCAGGTCCAGCCCGTGCACGTAGCCTCGCGCGAGCAGGCGATCGCGGCCATCAAGTCCGGCGATGTGCTTGCCGCTGTGGTGATCCCGCGCGACATCGCCGCGCGGATCTCCTCCGGCATCAGTCAGGGCGGCATTGAAGTGCTCTACAACGGCAATGCTCTAGAGCAGTCGCTAGTGCAGGCACAGCTCAACTCGGCGCTCGCGCAGGCGAACCTCGGGTTCTCCGAACAGATCCAGCGCGCGGCCGCACAGGCGATCGGCGTGCTGCTCACCGGCGGCAACCTCGGCGTGCTCGGCGCTCCATCGAATCTGATCGGGCTCGGCGAAATCCCTCCCAAGCTGCGCGCCATCATTGCTCGTGAGCCCTCCGGTAGCGACCGCACGCAGCTGCAGCGGATAGACAAGTTCGCCGAATTCGCCAACCAGAACCTCGGCCTGTCCAAGAACGTGCTGTCCACGATCGGCCAGCCGATACAGATCAAGAGCACGCTCATCCAGGGCCGGCGCACACCGCTGAACACATTCGCGGTCGTCGTCGCGGTGAGCGTATCGCTGATGTTTGTGTGCGTACTGCTGGCCGCGGGAGGGGTGGCGCTCGAGCGCGAAGAGCACACGCTTGCCCGCCTCGTCCGCAGCTTGGTCACGCGCGAGGGGCTGCTCACAGAGAAGCTGCTGCTGGCCGCAGCCTGCGCGTTTGTGCTCGCCCTGGCGATGCTGGCCGGCATCGGCGCGTTCGTCAGCCTCGACTGGTCGCGCGTCGGTTTGTGGGTGATCGCACTCGCGTTCGGCGCCGTTGCGTTCGGCGCCCTGGGCATCGCGATCGGCGCGCTCGCGCGCGAGGTGCGCGCGGCCTCGCTGCTGGCCTTCCTGCTCTCGCTTCCACTCGCCTTTCTCGCGCTGGTCCCCTCGGGGTCGGTGGCGCACGGGCTGTACGACGTTATCGGCGCGATCTCGTTTGCGTTCCCATTCAAGGCGTCGTTACAGGCGCTCGATGCGGCCGTCAACAGCGCTTCCCCCGACATTGGGATATCGCTGGCCCACCTCGCTGGGTTGACCGTGGTGTTTGGCTTACTGGCGCGCGTAGGGCTACGACGGTTGGATTGAGCAGGGGTATCCTGGAGGCGATGGTCTTTCCACAGACGCGCATGCGCAGACTGCGCGCATCCGCCGGGTTGCGCGGACTCGTGCGCGAGACCGCGCTCGAGGCCGGCCAGCTCGTGCTACCGCTGTTTGTCGCCGAGGCCGGATCGGAGCGCGAGCCGATCGCGACGATGCCGGGCGTCGAGCGCCTATCGATCTCCGCAGCCGTCGAGGAGGCGCGCGAGGTTGCAGCACTGGGGATTGGCGCGGTGATGCTATTTGGCGTGCCCGCGGACAAGGATGAGCATGGCTCGGGCGCGTGGGACGACGAGGGTGTCGTGCAGGTCGCCACGCGCGCGATCAAGCAAGCGTTAGGAGACCTACTCGTCATCACCGATGTGTGCCTATGTGAGTACACCACCCATGGGCACTGCGGCGTGCTGCGGGAAATCGGATCCCACCCGCCCGTGATCGACAACGACGCCACTGTTGAGCTGCTTGCGCGCATCGCATCAAGCCACGCGCGCGCCGGCGCTGACCTCGTCGCCCCATCGGACATGATGGACGGCCGCGTCGGTGCGATCAGGGCTGAGCTCGATGGCGAGGGCTTTGCCGATACCCCGATCCTCGCCTACTCCGCCAAGTTCGCCTCCGCCTTCTATGGGCCCTTCCGCGACGCGGCCGGGTCCACCCCAGCGTTCGGCGATCGGCGCTCCTACCAGCTGGACCCGGCCAACGGTCGCGAGGCCGTGCGCGAGGCATTGCTCGATGTGCAGGAGGGCGCCGACATGGTGATGGTCAAGCCCGCGCTCGCCTATGGCGACCTGATCCGCGCGGTCAAGCGCGCCACACGCCTGCCGGTCTCGGCATACAACGTGAGCGGCGAGTATGCGATGGTCAAGGCCGCCGCCGCCGCCGGTTATCTCAACGAGCGTGCCGCGGTGCTCGAGATCCTCACCTCCCTGCGCCGCGCGGGCGCGGACACGGTCATCTCCTACCACGCAAAGGACGCAGCCACATGGCTAGCAGAGTAGACCTGACAACAGCCGACGCCGAGCGAGCGAGCGCCGCGATCGGGCGAGCGGGGCCTAAGACCCGCAGTCGCAGAGATGGTGCCGCCATACCGCTTGACGACGTGGACCGCAGGCTGCTCAACTTGATGCAGGGCTCCTTCCCGATCGCGCCGCGTCCCTACCGGCGCGTCGCCGAGCTGGGTGAGGTCTCAGAGGCCGAGGTCATGAGCCGTGTGCAGCGTCTGCTCGACAAGCGCATCGTGCGCCAGGTCACGCCGATCTTCGACACGCGCGCCCTCGGCTACTCCTCGATGCTGGTCGCTGCCAAGGTCGACCCCGAGCATCCTCATCGTGCCGCGCAGGTCATCAACGCCCATCCCGGTGTTTCGCACAACTATCTGCGCAACCACGAATTCAACCTGTGGTTCACGATCGCGACCGAGCCCGACTCGAAGCTCGGCTTAGAGGGAACGCTGGAGGTGCTCGCGCGCGAGGCCGGCGCCGAGTCGGTGCGCCAGCTGCCGACGTTGAAGCTGTTCAAGATCCGCATGGACCTCGAAATGGAGGGCGACACACAGGCGCTTTCAAGCGCCGCGGAGGTGGCCGACCCGATTGAGCTCGACCCCCAGCCATACGACGAGCTGGACATCGCGATCATCCGTGCGCTGCAGGGCAACATGCCCGTCGTGGAGGAACCGTATGCCGACGCGGCCGCCGAGCTCGGGCTCCCGCAAGAGCGCTTCCTCGATCACCTCTCCGGGATGCAGGAGCGCGGCATCCTGCGCCGCGTGGCGGCGATCCTCTACCACCGCCGCGCCGGGTTCTCGGCAAACGGTATGGGCGTCTGGAAGGTGCCCGATGCGCAGATCTTCGACGTCGGCCGCCGGATGGCCGCCGTGCGTGGCGTCTCCCACTGCTACCAGCGTCCCACCTATGAGGATTGGCCCTACTCGGTGTTCACGATGGCCCACGGCCGCTCCAAGGAGGAGTGCGACGCGGTGCTCGACTCGATCGCCGAGCAGACCGGTATCCGCGAGCGCGCCACCCTCTACTCCTCGACTGAGTTCAAGAAGGTTCGCCTGCTCTACTTCACGGACGACTTCGAGGCGTGGGAGCGCGAGCACACTGGCGTCTAGTGTCGTGAGTCATAAATTCGCTTTAGCTTTCCGGCGTCTGCACGCGCCTGGCGGCCGCCGCCGGCCATGTGCCAGCCGATCCCGGACGATCGGTAGCACGCTCACCGGCACCGTCAGACATCAGATCACGTCCAACATCCGGTAAACGCTGACCGAGTTTATGACTCAAGACACTAGCTCCGTTTCTCGGCCCCGCGAGCCGCCGTCCGTCGCGCTGACCCCGATGCCCGCCTCACTCACCGACACACGTTCGGCGGCGCTATATCGGCGTGCGTTGGAGGTCATCCCCGGTGGGGTCAACTCCCCCGTGCGCGCGATGCGCGCGATCGGACGCGACCCGCTGTTCATCGCACGCGGTGAGGGCGCAGAGCTCATCGACGTCGACGGCAACCATTTCCTCGACTACGTCTGCTCGTGGGGGCCGCTGATTCACGGGCACGCCCACCCACGAATCCTCGCCGCAATCGACGAGGCGGCGGCACGCGGAACGAGCTTCGGCGCCCCCACCCCGGGGGAGGTGGAGCTGGCGGTCGAGGTGACGCGGCGGATGGAGGGCGTGGACATGCTGCGCATGACTTCCTCCGGTACCGAGGCCACGATGACCGCCATCCGCCTAGCTCGTGCGGCGACTGGCCGCGAGAAGATCCTCAAGTTCGCGGGCGCCTACCACGGCCACGTCGATGGCCTGCTCGCTCAGAGCGGCTCCGGCCTTGCCACCCAGGCGCTCCCCTCGAGCCCCGGCGTTCCACCGAGCGCGGCGGCGGGCACGGTGGTGGTGGGGTGGAACGACCCTGCCGCGCTTGTGGCCGCTACCGAGCAGCACGAGCTTGCGGCGATTCTCGCCGAGCCGCTGCCCGCCAACATGGGCCTCGTCCCCCCCCAGGCAGGCTTCCTAGAGCTGCTGCGTGAGCGGGCTGATGCGAACGGGGCACTGCTCGTACTCGACGAGGTGATCTCAGGCTTTCGCGTCGCGCGCGGTGGAGCCCAGGAGCTGATGGGTGTGATCGGTGACCTCACGCTCATGGGCAAGGTCATCGGTGGCGGCCTGCCCGCGGGAGCGGTGGGCGGCAGCGTCGAGCTGATGCGGATGCTCGCGCCCGCGGGCGATGTCTACCAGGCGGGCACGCTGTCGGGCAATCCGCTCGCGGTCGCCGCTGGTCTTGCGTCTTTGGCGCTGCTCGACGAGCCCGCCTACCTGCGCCTTTGCACCCTCACCGATCAGCTTGCCTCCGGCCTGCGCTCGGCAGCTGGCGCCGCGGGGCGGCCCGTTCAGGTAGCAAGCGTTCCCGGCCTGCTGACTGTCTTCTTCAGTGAGGAGCCCGTACTCTGCTTCGACGACGCCCGCGCGTGCGACCTGGACGCCCACGCCACGTGGTGCCGGGAGCTGCTCTCGCGCGGCGTCTACCCGCCCCCCTCGCAGTTCGAGGCATGGTTCCCGTCGCTGGCACACACTCCAGAGCAGATCGAACGCACGGTCGAGGCCGCCGCCTCCGCCTTCGCCTGCCTGCACAAGGCCGGGACCGGGAGATGAGCGGAGGCGGGCTCGAGAGCTTGAGGACGCTGCTGCGCGACGAAGGCGGACTGATCGCGACGCTGGTCGATCCCGAAGTGATCCAAGTGGATCGCGCGGCGCAGGGCGAGATCGTTTCAAGCCCGGCGAGAGTGGCCGCCCAAGGCCCACGGGCGGAGGGCCGGCGCGCCGAGTATGAGCTGCTGGTCGAGGCAATATACGAGGGCTACCTGCTGCATTATGGCTCTCCGCGCGTGGTATGTCCGGCAGAGGCGGACCTCGGCCTGCTGGCCGGCGACCAGCTATATGCGATCGGGCTAGCGCAGTTGGTCGCGCTCGGCGACACGGCGGCGGTAGCTGAGCTGGCCGACACGATCACGCTCAGCGCGCTCGCGCAGGGCGCGGGCAAGCGGGCGCTGGCCGACGCCGTGTGGGCAGCCGGAGCGCGGGCTGTGGGATGGGGATCGAGTGAGGTTCACAGGCACGCGAAGGACCTGGCCTTCGCGGGTGCTCCGCAGGCGATCGAGGCGATGCGCACAAGCGCAACGGGCCTCCCAGCGTCGCCCTGAATCACGCCTCGATATTGTTCGTGCTCGGTGTCAGACAAGCACGCCCAGCACAAGTCCAAGTACACGCTCGATCGGCAGATCCCCGGAGCCTTCGAGGGCGAGACGGTCACGCGTCGACGGTTCATGACCGGGACCGCCCACACCGCGGGCGCGATCGCCGCCGGCTCCTTTGCGCTGCCCGCGCTCGGCTTCGCGATCGGTCCGATCTTCAAAAGCACGCCGCACCGCTGGGAAACCGTCGGCACGGTCGACTCCTTTTCGGACAACAACTATGTCCCGGTGGTCGTCACGCTCACGCCGGGGATCGGCGAGGCGGGCAAGGCGACTGTGTACATACGCAAGTTCAATCCGGCGATCGACACCGACATCTACGACCGTGACACGCTCTACATCGCGATCACGAGTCGCTGCGCACACCTCGGCTGTCCGGTGCGCTGGGTGGATGCGGCCGAGCGCTTCATCTGTCCTTGTCACGGTGGCGTCTATGACCTGCTCGGCCGGCGCGTGGGCGGCCCACCGGTGCGTCCGCTCGACCGCTTCTACACGCGCGTGGTAGGCGAAGACGTGCAGGTCGGTCCGCGCTTCAGCGTCAACAGTGAGCTGCGCCGGTTCTCGCCGCGTGACCCCGGCGAGCCGCTGGACGGCATCGGTCAGTATTTGTATCCGTCGCGCCCGGGCGCGCAGAAACTCTGAGCCCGAAAGCCGCAGTCATCGTGCCCAAGCTGCCCAAGCTCCCCGCCCCCCCGCTTCCCTCCGCGCTCAAGGAGCCACCGCCGCGCCCCGGGGATGGCAATGGCACCAAGGCGGGGCCGCTCCAGGGGGCGCAAGCAGCTGGGATCAACGTAGTCGACTGGGTCGACGAGCGCACGTCGCTGAGCGGCGCCGCGCGCTGGCTGATGTTCCGCAAGGTGCCGAAGGGCACCAACTGGTTCTACACGCTCGGCTCGGCCACTATGTTCGCCTTCCTCTCCCAGGCGGTGACGGGAGTATTCCTGGCGATGTACTATCGCCCCGACCCATCGGGCGGGGCGTACGAATCGATCCGTTACGTGACCAACGATGTGTTCCTCGGCCAGTTCGTGCGCGGCATGCACAAGTGGGGCTCGAGCGTGATGGTGATCCTCGTGTTCTTACACATGGGGCGCACGTTCTTCTTCGGCGCCTACAAGTACCCGCGCGAGCTGAACTGGGTGATCGGCGTGGTGCTGCTGATCTTGACGATGACGATGTCGTTCACCGGCTATCTGCTGCCGTTCGACCAGCGCGCCTACTGGGCGACGATCGTGGGCGTGAACATCAACGGCACCGGTCCCTTGATCGGCCCCTATCTGAGCGACTTCCTGCGTGGTGGCTCCGAATTCGGGGCCACCACGCTGTCGCGTTTCTACGCCATCCACATGCTGCTCGTGCCCGGCCTGCTCGCCGCGTTGATCGGCGCCCATCTCTACCTCGTGGCCAAGCTGGGCACCACCGCGCCCCCGTGGACGAAAGCCGAGAAGAGCCCAGAGCTGCGTGAGGCCGAGGTATAGAGTCGATGGCGCGCTGGGACCCACAGACCCGTGAGGAGCAATCGATTGCTTCTGAGCGACCCAATGCCGATCCGCGACCTAGCGCAGTCGCGCGATGAACCAGCGCCAGAAGGAGGAGTACCTCCGCGAGTACGCGATCCTCAAGGCGAAAGGCAAGCCGTTCTTCCCCTACGCGGTGGCTAAGGACGGGGCGATGGCTTGCGTGGTGATGGCGGTCATCATCGCGATGTCGCTCGTGCTCGGCGCTGAGCTCGGGCCCAAGGCGAACCCGACAACCACCACCTATGTGCCGCGCCCTGAGTGGTACTTCTTCTTCCTGTTCGAGGTTCTGCGCGTGATCAAGCCGCCGAGCCTCGTGCCACTGGCGACGATCGGCGTCCCCACAATCGGCATGATCCTGCTGTTCCTGCTGCCGTTCTACGACCGCGGTCCCGAGCGCCGTCCCGAGCGCCGTCCGATCGCGACCCTGACTGGCATCGCCGTGATCGGGGCAATGGCGTTCCTCACCTACTCTGGTGCCAACGCGGGCTCGCCGACCACGATCGAAGTTTCCACGCCCAAGTCCGTCATCAACAACGGTCCGACCGCGCTCGCTCAGTACGAAGAAGGCAAGAAGGTGGTCGCCCAATCTGGCTGTCTGGCGTGCCACAAGATCGGCGACAACGGCAACGACGGTCCCGGTCCGCAGCTGACCCACATCGCTTCGCGGCTGCCACGCCAGGGGATCGCACGCACGCTGGTGAACCCGACGGCACCGATGCCGTCGTTCAAGAACCTGCCTGCGAAGAAGTTCGAGGCGGTCGTCAACTTCCTGTCACAGCTGAAGTAGCGTCCCGGCCATGTCCGCTCAGCAAGGCGCCGGAGCTGGAGCCGGACCGGGCGGCCCGATGGGATCCTCGCCAACCGACCCCGACTCGGCCGGGTCCGCCGCGGGACGGCTGGAGGCGAGCCAGGTGCAAGGGATGTTCGACCGCATTGCGGGCGTGTATGACCTCCTGAACACGGTGATGACTGCCGGCCTGCATCACCGCTGGCGGGAACGGGCGGCGGACCTTGCGCGTGTTGGCCCGGGCTCCCGTGTGCTCGACGTCGCCACCGGCACGGGCGATCTCGCGATCGAGCTTGCGCGGCGGGTCTCTCCAGGCGGAGAGGTTGTGGGCAGTGATTTTGCCGAGGGTATGCTTGCACGCGCGAGAGTAAAGGCGTCTGCTGGAGATGGAGAGCATGTGCTGCCGCGCTTTGAGTGGGGCGATGCTCTGGAGTTGCCTTACGAGGACGACCTCTTCGACGCGGCCACCGTGGGTTTTGGCGCCCGTAACTTCTCGGACCTCGCACGTGGTCTCGCCGAGATGGTCCGGGTGGTGCGCCCAGGGGGACGGGTGGTGGTCCTGGAGTTCACCAACCCCACAAGGCCGCCACTGTCGTTGTTCTACCGTCTCTGGTTCGATCGCATCGTGCCGCTGATCGGACGGGTGGCGGGAGACTCTGAGGCCTATACCTATCTCCCCAACTCGGTCAAGCGCTGGCCGCCGCCCGCGGTGCTGGCCGCGGAGTTCGAGCGTGCGGGCCTGGGCGAGATCGGATATCTGCTCACGGCCGGGGGCATCGTCACCATCCACGCTGGCACGGTTACCGCGGAGCAGGCATGATGAGCGCGGTGGACAGCACGGCCGCAGGTGGCCCCGCGGAGGACGTGGATGGGGTCGAGGCGAT
This sequence comes from Solirubrobacteraceae bacterium, assembly GCA_036744995.1. Taxonomy (GTDB): domain Bacteria; phylum Actinomycetota; class Thermoleophilia; order Solirubrobacterales; family Solirubrobacteraceae; genus Palsa-744. Next base: position 15,822 of record DAIOGX010000010.1, read on the forward strand.
CATGCGCCGCGGCGGAGATGGGCTGCGCGAGCGTATGGTCCGCAGCGAGCTCTACCTGGAGCAGTTGACGGCCCAGGCGGGTGCGCCGCTCGCGTCCCATGCCAACGCCACGATCATGGCCGGTGGCAAGCGGCTGCGCCCGCTGCTCGTTGTGCTGGCCGCGGAGTCGGCTGGTGGGCCGCCGGCAACCGCCGAGGGGGAGGAACGACTGGTGCGCGCGGCGGTCGCGGTTGAGCTGGTGCACTCGGCGACGCTCGTGCATGACGATCTGATCGACGGGGCCCAGCTGCGCCGGGGCCGCCCGACGGTGGCCGCCGCCGCCGGGCGCGAGGTGGCGATCGCGACCGGCGACCTGCTGTTCTCGCGCGCGTTTGCGGAGCTCGCGCGCAATGAGGACGCTGCCCAGCTGCGTGCTCTCTCAGACGCCAGCTCAGCGCTCGCGGCCGGGGAGTTGCTCCAACGTGAGGACGCTTACGCTTCGCATGTCGCGGTGGAGCGCTATCTCAGACGCTGTGAGCTCAAGACCGCCGCCCTGTTCGAGGCTGCCTGCCGACTGGGAGCGCTCACCGCGGTCGAAGGGTCGAGCGCGCTCGCTGACGCGCTCGGCGCGTTCGCCCGGCGCATCGGCCTGGCATTTCAGTTGCTGGACGACGTGCTCGACGTATCCGGTCCCGTCGAGCGCACGGGCAAGTCACGCGGGACGGACCTGCTCGACGGGACGGTCACGCTGCCGTTCATCCTGGCGCGCGAGCGTGATACGCAGCTGGCCGCGTTCGACCTGGCCGCGCTGCATGGCCCGGAGCAGGCGGAGGCGCTGTGTGAACGGATCGCCGCCACAGGTGCGCTGGACGAGGCGCGCGAGCAGGCGCTGGCGGTGGTCGCCGAGGCCAAGGCGGCGCTGCCTTCGATTCTGCCGGAAGGCCGCTCGGTCCTGCTGGATCTCGTGGCCGATGCGGTGGTCGAGCGCTATCGCTGAAGGCGCTCTAAAAATCTGAGGGGACGATCAGATCCGCGTCGAGCGCGCGGATGAAGAACTCGATCTCATCCGTCATGTTTGCGTGGGTGATGTGCTTGAGATCGCTCAGCAATGCCCCGGTCGCACGATCGAGCTCATCGTCCAGCAGCTCCACCGTCGCCTGCTCGAACACGCCCTCGCGCGTGGCCTCGCAGTCCGGGCAGCGTAGGACGATCCGCCAGTGCTTGGCACCTTCCTCGGCCCAATCCAGCGGATAGACCAGCTCGCTCGCGCAGTGGAAGCAGACATGCAGCGGATCGGGCGCACACGCGCGGTCCGCGGTACGCCTCTGGTCACGGTAGACGACCTCGACTCGCTTGCCGTCGGGCAGCTGAGCGTGATGGGAGATGTGGGGGTCCTTGTCGGGGTGCATAGCTTGCTCTCTCACGTCATCGACCCGTGTGCCGGACGCCTTTAGCGCGACGGGCCTAAGCTCGGTGGTTCGCGCAGGCGCGGCGATCGGAGCAGCCCCCGCATGGGTGCCCAGATGTGCACTACGCGCATGTACAGCGAGGGCACGGTGATAGGTTCATGATGGCCATGGCCACGGCAATCCGCACGATCGGCCACGAGGATCGACTCAGCCTCGTGGACCATCTCGACGAGCTGCGCACTCGTCTGATCGTCAGCTTGATAGCGCTGGCAATCGCCTTTGGCTTCTGCCTGTGGCAGAACCACGCTCTGCTGCACCTGATCAACGCGCCGCTGAGCAAGCAGACCGAGAAACAGGTGGCCAAAGGCAACGGACCGCTCGGTCAGACCGCCCTGGCCCAGCAGGGAGTGCTCAAGGTTGCGTACGACACGCAGGCGATCGCAGCCACGCTCGCCAATCCTGCCAGCAAGCTCCCGGCCGCGACCCGCACGGCACTAGCGGCCGAGATACCCCGCCTGCGGGCCGACGTGGCCCACATCCCGCGTGTCCCGGAAGGCAACAAGCCGGTGACGCTGGGCATCGGTGAGCCGTTCACGACCACGCTCACGGTCACGTTGTTCTTCGCCCTGATCATCTCATTGCCGGTGATCCTGTACGAGCTCTACGGCTTCGTGCTGCCGGCGCTCAACCCCCGCGAGAGACGTATAGCCGTGCCATTGCTGACCGCGATCCCATTCCTGTTCGTGATCGGGGTGACGTTCGGCTACTTCGTCGTGCTGCCGGCCGCCGTGCGCTTCTTTCAGAACTTCAACAGCAGCGAGTTCAATGTCCTGGTACAAGCCAATCAGTACTACAGGTTCGCCGCAACCGTGCTGCTGGCGATGGGCCTGATCTTTCAGGTTCCCGTTGCGATCCTGGCAGCCACCCGCGTTGGAATCGTGACGCCTCGGCAGCTCCGTAAGAACCGTCGCTACGCGATCGTGGCGTGCGCCGCCGTGGCCGTCTTCCTGCCCGGTGACGCGATCACTCTGATCCTGGAGACCGTGCCGCTGTACGTGCTGTATGAGGCGAGTATCCTGCTGGCATCATTCGTCGAGCGGCGCGATGCGGCTCGCGCGAGAAATCGAGACGCCGGGCAACCCGCGGAGGGCATGGCGCCATCCGCGGATAGAGCGGCGCAGCAAAGCATGCCGGAGGCGGAGTCAACCGTGCAGGAGATAATCGACCACGTGGATAGGGAGCTGTCTGACTGATGTTGTTCGATCTGAGAGGCCGCGGCCGGCGCCGCATTGTCCGAGTGATCTATACGGGTCTGGCTCTCCTGTTTGGCGTTGGTCTCGTCGGTTTTGGAGTCGGTGGGGGCGGGAGCGGGGGCGGGATCTTGAATGCCTTCAACGGCAGCGAAGGCTCCAACGGCGCGACCTACTCCGCGCAGATCAATAAGTACAAAAAGCTCACCGAGAAGCAGCCGGACAGCGTGTACGCGTGGGAACAGCTGACGCTCGCGCAGCTACACGAAGCAAGCAACGAAGCGTATGTCAACAACAATCAATTGACGAGCAAGGGCAAAGAACTGTTCTCGCGTACAGCCCAGTCATGGAACAGCTACTTGGCGCTGAACCCGCCCAAGCCCAGTCTCGAGCTTGCTAAGGAGATGGTTCGGGTATTCGACGAAGAAGGCCTCAGCCAGCCCGCCGAAGCAGTCAAGGTCTTGCAGGTCGTGGTGGCGGCCGAACCTACGAACTACTCGTTCTACGCGGCGCTTGCCGAGTATGCCTACAAGGCCAAGAACACCCGCATCGGCGACCTCGCCTCGGAAAAGGCGGTAAGCCTCGCGCCGGCGGCGCAGCGCACGCAGCTAAAGACAGAGCTGGCCGCTATCAAGAAGAACCCGAGCGGTAAGGAAGGGAGCACGGCCGCCGCGAGCACGAGCGCGGGTACGAGCGTGGGCTCGAACGGGACAGTCACAGTCGGCGGGAAGACATACAAAGTCAATACGGGCTCAACGACCGTCAAGCCGAAAACCCCAGCGGGCAAGACCTCTACCTCAAAGCCCTAGGCTGGCCGGCGAGGCGGGTACAGCCAGGTCCGGGGATAGCGGCGATTTGTCAAGCGACCCCTCCGATCCCGGCGCACCCGCACCGCGCTATACGGCGCGCTTGCTGATCGACTGCGCCGACCGTCCCGGGATCGTGGCGGCGGTGTCCGGCTTTCTGTTCGAACGGGGGGCGAACATCGTCTCCTCCCATCAGTACTCCTCAGATCCCACCGGTGGCCGGTTTTTCCTGCGCACCGAGTTCTTCCTCCCCGACTCAGAGACCACACGCGTGCGCCTGGGCGCAGAGTTCGCCGGGGAGGTGGCCGAGCGCTTCGAGATGAATTGGAAGCTGCGCTGGTGGGATGAGCACCAGCGCATCGCCATGTTAGTTTCGCGCCACGATCATTGTCTGGTCGACCTGCTGTGGCGTTGGCATCGCCGCGAGCTCAACGGCGCCATCGTGGCCGTGATCTCCAACCATCGCGACCTGGAGAGCGAGACGGTGACAGCAGGCGTGCCGTTCCACCATGTCCCGGTCGAGAAAGGTCACAAGGAGCAGGCCGAGATGGCGCTGCTCGCGCTGCTCGAAGGCAAGGCCGATCTCCTCGTGCTGGCGCGCTACATGCAGATTCTCAGCGGCGACTTCCTGGAGCGCGTAGGTATGCCGGCGATCAACATTCATCACTCCTTCCTGCCCGCCTTCGCCGGGGCCGATCCCTATCGTCGAGCGAGTGAGCAGGGGGTCAAGCTGATTGGCGCCACGGCGCATTACGTAACGGAGCAACTCGATGATGGGCCGATCATCGATCAGGACGTCGTTCGCGTGGACCATCGCCAGAGCGCATTAGACTTGGAGCGAGTGGGACGCGACGTCGAGCGGATGGTCCTTGCGCGGGCGGTGTCGCTGCACCTCGACGACCGTGTGATCGTGGACGGGCGCCGCACGGTCGTGTTCTGAGCGGCCGGATGGCGCGTCGCCTCGGCTAGAATCCCACGTCGAGCCGGCAGACGCACGCCGGCGCTCTCATGGGCCGTTAGCTCAACCGGCAGAGCAGGGGCCTCTTAAGCCCAAGGTTGCAGGTTCGATTCCTGCACGGCCCACTTTTCCTCGAGGTCGCGTGAGCCGGCGGTGCGCGACATCACTTGGCTCATCGGCAGGCTGACCATGCGGCTGGGAAGATCGCGTGTATGTCTAGCATCTGCTCATGCGCCGCCGCTGGAACTGGGATTTCGAGGACGAGCAGCGAACGCCCCGGATGCCAGAGCATGCATCGGTGGATACACCGGTGGATGCGTCGCTGATCTCGCGCAGGGCACGGTTTCGCCGGCGCAGGGGTGGGGCCGCCCTGGCGACTGTCGGGGTGCTGGTGGTGATCGTAGGCGTGCTGTTGAGCTCTCACCACGGTGGGTCGATACCGGTGCCGCCTGTCCCAGCGAAGGGGGCTCACGCGGATGTAAAGCGGGTGCGCTCGCCAGCGGAATCCGCTGTCGCCGGGAACGAGGCGGTGAAGGATGTCTTGGGCTACACCCCATTTGTCAGGGAAGGAGGAGATCGTGGGCGGGATATCGCGCTGACGTTCGACGATGGGCCCGGTCCCTATACCCCCGAACTACTGAGTGTCCTCGAGCACTTCCATGTCCGCGCGACCTTCTTTGCGATCGGCGAGATGGAGCGCTACTTCAGCGCCTCCACCGCCCGAGAGATCCGCGACGGAGACGTGGTCGGGGACCACACTGAGACGCACCCTGAGATGGCGCTCCTCTCGGCTCGAGAACAGCACAATGAGTTATTTGAACAGATCGTACGCATCGAACTAATTGGTGGGCCACGGCCCAATCTGTTTCGTCCGCCGTACGGCTCATTTAACGCCACGACGATGCGCGAGCTGCACGCGCTGCATCTGCTGATGGTCCTCTGGTCGGTGGACACTGACGACTACCTGCAGCCCGGCGTTCCGGCCATCGTCCAGAGGGCGCTCGCGGGCGCCCATCCCGGCGCGATCATTCTGATGCACGACGCGGGCGGTGACCGCTCACAGACGATCGCCGCGCTTCCAACGATCATCCGCAAGCTGCGCGCCCGCGGCTTCCACTTGGTCACCGTGCCCCAGTTGTTGGCGGACGACCCTCCACCGCGCGGCCAGCCCCTCCCGCCAAACCTCAGCGGCGACTGACCTACTCAGCGGCGACTGACCTACGCACGTGCTCTCCCACCCCCAAGAGCGTTTGCAGGCCGGCGTCGGTCCACACCACCTGCTCGCGTCCCGGGCCCACCCCGACGAGCGTCACTGGTGCGCCCACGTGCTCGGCGATGAACTGGAGATACTCGCGCGCGCCGTCCGGCAGGTCGGAGAACGTGCGGCACTCGCCGAGGTCCTCCTTCCATCCTCGCACCTCGGTCAGCTCAGGCGTAGTGTGGTGCAGGACGGTCTGGTGGTAGGGGAAGTCGTCGAACTCCGCCCCCTCGGCCCCACGGTAGCTGGTGCATACCTCGATACGGTCGAGGCCTGAGAGCACATCCAGCTTGGTCACCACCATCGCCGTCAACGTGTTCAGGCGTGTGGCGTAACGCAGCGCGACGAGGTCCAGCCAGCCCGTGCGTCGCGGGCGTCCGGTGGTCGTGCCGAACTCTCCGCCGCGCTTGCGAATTGTCTCGCCCATCTCGTCGTGCAGCTCGCTCGGGAATGGCCCCGCGCCCACGCGCGTGGTGTAGGCCTTGGAGATACCCCAGATCTCGTCGATGTCCTTCGGTCCCACGCCAGTACCCACGCAGGCGGCCCCGGATAGCGGGTTGGATGAGGTTACGAACGGATAGGTGCCGTGGTCGATGTCCAGCATCGCGCCCTGCGCCCCCTCAAAGATCACCTTCCTCCCGTCGTCGAGCATGTCCCACATCAGCTTGGCCGTGTCGGCGATGTGCTGCTCTAAACGATGGCCGTAGGTCAGGTACTCCTCGGTCATCGCATGCAGGTCGAGCGTGGGGTCCTTCTCGAACGGCCGCAACGACAGGCGCTTGGGCTCCATCGCAGCGACGATCTTCTTCTTGAGGATCTTCTCGTCCAGCAGGTCCTGCACGCGGATGCCCAGGCGAGCGGCCTTGTCCGCGTAGCACGGTCCGATCCCGCGGCGCGTAGTACCGATCTGCCGGCTACCAAGCTTCGCCTCGCCTGCCGAGTCCAGCAGCAGGTGGTAGGGCATGATCAGGTGTGCGTTGGCGGATATGCGCAGACCCGAGACGTCCACGCGCCGCGCGCGCAACGCGTCGAGCTCCTCGATCAGCACCTTCGGGTCGATCACCACGCCGTTGCCGATCACGCAGCGCTTGCCCGGGTAGAGGATCCCCGAGGGGATCAGGTGGAGCTTCCACTCCTCTCCGCCGCGCACGATCGTATGGCCCGCGTTGTTCCCGCCCTGAAAGCGCACGACCGCGTCCGCCTCTTCAGCGAGCAGATCGGTGATCTTGCCCTTACCCTCATCGCCCCACTGGGCACCGACTATCACGATTCCTGGCATAAGCGAGCTGGAGTCTACGGAGGGCCGGATTCCGGGGTCGGAGGGTCGGAGGGTCGTCTATTCAATCGAGATGGATGCAGAGCGCGAATCTGAAGGGCGGATCCTCAGGCTGTGCGCGCTTCATACTGACGCCGCTCGTCGACTCCGAACAGATGCAGCGGATCTCCGCAGATGCCCACGAGACGGGAGACCGTGCGTTCGCCGATCTGCTCGATCAGCTTATCGGGCATGAGATTGGTCGTGACGATCATCGCCCGCTCGTCCTCGTAGCGTGTGTTGATGATCGAGTAGAGCTGCTCCAACACCCAATCTGTGGTGTGCTCGACACCCAGATCGTCGATATGGAGCAGGTCGACGGCGGTGAGCCGATCCAGGAAGTCGAGCATCCCGTCCTCTGACTCGATCGCTCCACGGATCAGGTTGAGCAACCTGGGCAGGGAATGAATGACGACCGATCGGCCGGCATCGAGCGCGGCCTTTGAAGCAAGCATGGCGAGTGTCGTCTTGCCTGTGCCGACATCCCCCACGAGCCAAAGCCCGCGTCCCGAGTCCAGGTTTGAGTCGATGTTGCGCACGTAACGCCTGATGGACTGAACCTGCTCTGGGGCCACCCTCGCGATCTCGGGTACCGGCGAACGATCGAAAGACACTCCGCGGTACTTGTTTGGTATGCGCCCGGCCAAGCTCCGCGCGCGAACTTTGGCCACGCGCGCTGGTCGGCAGCGACAGTCGGCAGCGGTATTGCTGGTCTCGTCGATCACAAAGCCGCTGCCATCGCATAGGCCGAAGGGGCAGCTATCGGTTTCGCGCGACGCGAATGGGGTGAGCGGCTCTGAGCTCACTGCGCGTAGCGCTCCCCTGCGTAGTTCAGAAACTTTGGGTACTCCTTCTGGAACGTCAGCGTGATTTTGCCGACCGCGCCGTTGCGGTGCTTTGCGATGATCAGATCGGCCTCGCCGGGACGCTCTGACTCCTCGTCGTAGTACTCGTCGCGGTAGATGAACATCACCAAGTCCGAATCCTGCTCGAGGTTCCCGCTCTCGCGCAGATCCGAGAGCTGCGGTTTCTTGTCCGGGCGCGACTCCACGGCGCGGCTCAGCTGCGAAAGGGCGATCACCGGCACGCCGAGCTCGCGCGCGAGGATCTTCAAGCCGCGGCTCAGCTCGCCTACGGCGGTCACGCGGCTGTCGTAGCGGCTGTCGGTGCGCATCAGCTGTAGGTAGTCGATGATGATCAGCCCCAGCCCTCCCTCGCACTGGCTGTGCAGGCGCCGTGCCTTTGCACGGATCTCGAGCATCCCCACGTCTGAGGAGTCATCGACCCACAGCGGCGCCGCCGCAAGACGCTGCGAGGCCTTGAGGATCTTCGGCCAGCGCTGCTCGGCCACGCGCCCCTTGCGCAGCTCCTCGCCCTTGATCCGCGCCTGCGAAGCCACGAACCGCTGCGCGAGCTCCGCCTCGGCCATCTCCAGCGAGAACAGCGCCACCGGCTTTTTGTGCTCGACGGCGGCATTCTCAGCGATGTTGCACACCAATGCGCTCTTGCCCATCGCCGGGCGCGCGGCGATGATGATCAGGTTCCCCGCCTGAAAGCCGCCCGTGATCTCGTCGAGGTCTTTGAAGCCAGAGGGCGTTCCGGTAAGCGACGTGCCTTCGATCGATAGCCGGTGCAGCTTGTCGAGCTCCTCGTGCAGCACCTCCTCGATCGCGCGGAAGTCCTGCTGGCGGTCGTCACGCGCGACCTCGAGCATCGCCTTCTCCGCCTGCTCCACCAGCTCGCGTGGCGCTGCCTCGTGGCCGAGCACGCTCTCCTGGATCTCATACGACGCTTGCAACAGGCGTCTCAGCAGTGCGTTCTCGCGCACGATCTGCGCGTAGCGCCGCGCGTGTCCTGCGGCAGGCACAACACCGGTCAGCTCGTCGACGGTGGCGGGTCCCCCGATGTCCTCGAGCTTGCCCACCTGACGCAGGCGATCGGTGACGGTCAGCACGTCCACCGGCTCTGATTCGTTGTACAGCGCGAGCATCGCCTCGTAGATCGCACCGTGGCGCTCGCGGTAGAAGTCGTCCGCGCGCAGTCCCTCTTCGATCACCAGCGCGTACAGCGAGCGATCTGACAGCAGGATCGCGCCGAGCACCGATTGCTCGGCGTCGAGATTGTGTGGCGGCGTGATCATGCCCTGAGCCGCGCCCTGTGGGCGTGACGCACGGCTCCCCGCACCATTGGCTATCGAGATGGTGCTCATGACGTGAGCGAGTCTAGGCTGCCTCTCGCCGGCCCTTTGGCGGACATCCCGCTATCTCGGAGTAATTCGCTCTCCACGAACTCATGTTCGCATGGGGAGCGGCGGAGGAGATCGGCCGCCGGCCTTTAGCCGAGTCTGGCTATCTATGCCTGATATGCCTAAGACGGCACCATGAGATCGCCGTCTTGATTTCGTGGGACTGGGTGTCCCGCGGAGGTTGCCCTTGGGGCCGCTTCACCCGCCACGACAGGCGGTTACCTTGATCAGGGTGGCCGGTGCAGCCCGAAGGGCTGGATCTGGCCGGCTTGCTCGCTGCTTCGCTTCGCGACGACGCCATCACTCGTCAGGGGGGAGGGCCTCAGCAGGGCGCTGACCCGCGCTCTCACCGCTGACCCCATGCCTCATGCTTGATCGATCACTTCTTGGCGACGACCATCACTCAGCGGGGGGGGCAGGGCCCCCTCCCGGACCGCTTCGGTGACGCGGAGGGGACGCAGTGCGCTGATTACTTCTTCGCCACGACCATCGTCTTGATCGTTGCGGTTACGCCCTCGACCACCTCGACCTCGACCATGTACGTGCCGACGTTCTTGATCGGCTCTGCCATGTGCACGTTGCGTTTGTCGATTTTCAGCCCCCGCGCTTCCTTGATCGCGGTCGCGATGTCCTGGGCGGTCACCGATCCGAACAGCCGCCCATCTGCGCCCGCCTGCTGGGGCACAGTCAGCACGGTTCGGTTCAGCAGGTTCACGTTCTCTTGGGCCTTTTCCACCGCGTTTCTCGCCGCTCGCTCGGCGGCTTCCTGGCGCTGGCGAATAGCTTCGATCGCGCCTTTGCTGGCTGGCTGGGCGAGCTTGCGCGGGATCAGGTAGTTGCGCAGGTACCCCTTCGAGACGTCGATCACCTTGCCCTGCGCGCCGAGCTCCTCGACGTCCTTTAGCAAAATTGCTTCGGGCATCTTCTCAGCTCCATTCTTGTTCTGAATCGGAGGCCGCAGCATTCGCGGCCGTCGCGTTCGCTCGCATGGTCCCCTACCGGTCGCGGTCGCGGTCGCCGCGCTCACGGCGAGGGCTGTCCTCGCGGCCGCCCTCGTTTACATAGGGCAGTAGCGCCAGCTCGCGCGCGCGCTTCACGGCTCGCGCGATCTGCACCTGGTGGCGCCGGCAGGAGCCGGTAATCCGCCGCGAGCGAATCTTGCCCTTCTCGGAGATGAACTTCTTCAGTGAGGCGACGTCCTTGTAGTCGACCTGATCGACCTTGTCGCGGCAGTGCTGGCATGGCTTGCGCCGACCGCTCCCGGGCCCGCCCTTCTTGTCTCTGCGACGAACCGGCTTGCCGCGACCGCGCGCTTTTGCCATCAGCGTTCTCCGCCGACGGTGTGATCGTGGCTTTCAGGCATGGCTACGGTGGAAAACACTAAGACCTCGCTGTACTGGGCTAGAACGGAATGTCGTCGTCGCTGGGTCCGCCAGCGACAGGTGCGGGGCGGAAATCCCCTTCATCAGCTGGGATGTCGCTGCCCGTTGCGGCCCCATCGCCAGCTGATCCACCTCCGCCGGAGGCGTCTTCGCGTGAGCCCAGGAACTGCACCGAGTCAGCAATGATATCGGTTGCCTGGCGCTTTGTGCCGTCCTGTGCCTCCCACTCGCGCCACTCCAACCGTCCGTCGATCGCCACGGGGCGGCCCTTCGACAAGTAGCGAGCGGCGTTCTCGCCCTGTGCTCCCCACACCGTGACATTGAAATAGTTGGGCTTGTCGACCCATTCGCCGGTGCTCCCGTCCTTGCGGCGCGTGTTGCATGCGATGCGCAAGCTGCATACCGATGTGCCACTCGGCAGCGAGCGCAGCTCGGGATCGGCGGTCAGATTTCCGGTCATCACAATCCGGTTGATGTTGGTGGAGGCCACGGCTCTTCCTTTCGCTCTATCTGTATTTCTCTGGGCTATGCTCGGTCTATCGCGCCCGAGGCCACCGGCGAGTCTAGACCGGGCTGCGGCCGCCTCGTCCGTTCGTCGCGGCCGCAGGGCGCATATTGCGGGGTTTCGGTGCACCCGGCGGAGCTCAGCCTCGCTTAGAGCGCCTGACGAAAAGGTCGGCACGTCCGGATGCGGGTGGGTGGGATCTTGATCTACGGCGCTGGACCGATCGAAGATCCCGTGGATCTTCGATCGTCGCCACGTGACGACCGATCAAAGATCGTCCAGCACATGCTGGGCGATCCCGGATGATCGGCAGCATACGCTTCGCCGGGTGGGTGGGCATCCGATCAGTCGGGTGGGTGGGCATTCAATCATCCATGAACACCCCGACCACAGCGCCTATTCGTTAGGCGCTCTTAGCGCTCCTCGCGCTGCGAACGCGAGGAGGTTCTGAACACCTCGTCCCAATACGGCGCACTGATCCCGAAGCCCTTTGTCTCGTCCTGGAAGTGATGACGCATGTGTCGCTCACGCAGCATCCTTCCAAGCCGCCCGTGCGGACGAAAGTGGTGCAGGTAGTAGTGGGTCATGTCGTATACGAGGTATCCAGCGAAGAAGCCCGCCCCCAACCCCGAGGCGTAGCGTGTGCCGAAGATCAGGTACAGCACGCCGAACACGACCGTCCCCAAGGGCACGCTCACTGCTGGAGGCATGACCAAGCGCAGCGGATCGTTCGGATGGTCGTGGTGGACGCCGTGGATGATCCAGTGCAGGCGCGCGCCGATCCCTTCCCGTGGCTCGAAGTGGAACACGATCCGGTGCAGCCAGTACTCGAACAACGTCCACAGCGCATAGCCGCCAGTCCCCAGCCCAACCGCGACCGGTACGCTCACACGTTCGAGCCCCCACGCCGCCAGAGCGACGATCACGGGCACAAAGATCGCCACGGGCACCATCGGATGCACACGCGACAGAGCATCCAGCAGTCTGGATTCAAACATCGGCGGCGAGGCGCGCAGCACGTCGGTCCTACTCGTCGACTGATGGTCGCTCATGTCTTCAGCCCAGGCCATGCGGGCATTTTATTACCCCCGTCGTGATCTGCGTAATCGCCGGGCGAGGCTATGCGGGCTCGCCGACGGCGATCTCGGCCTCAACCTCGGTCACGGCCTCAACCTCGAGCTCACCGCGCCGCGCGGTGGTGGCATTCATATCCGGAGCATCTGGCATACCCGGTGCCAGCTTGATGATGCGAAAGCGCATGACCCCATCGGCGATCCGCAACGTTCGGTCCAGGGCGTTGAGCAGCTCCGGCGTGCTCGCATGGAACTGCAGCAGGTGGTACTCCGCGTCGGTCTTGCGGTCGATCGGATACGTCAGCACCCGTGTGCCCCAATCGTCGTGGCGCAGCAGCTCGCCCCGTGCAGCGATTGCCGCGCTCGTCTCGGCGACGATCTTCGCGCGCGTCGTCTCCTCGGCCTGTGGGTCGAAGAGGATGACGAGATCGTATGTTGGTGCGGGCAGGGTCATGTGAGATGTGAGTCGGCGCCCGGAAGGTTAGCGGGTCCGACCTAAAGGACACTGAACCCCAGGCCTCTCGCCGCCAGACCGCACGCGTCTAGCGGGAGAGCCCCTTTGCGCGGATGTCCGCCAACTGCTCATCGATCCAGTCTCCGGGGTCGCGCGAAGTGACGATCTCGGCCAGTCCCTTCGCTCGCCGGCGCCGCTCGGAGGGATCCATCGTCAGCGCCGCGTAGATCGAGTTCGCCAGCTCCTGGATGTCGAACGGGTTCACCGACAGCGCGTACTCCCCGAGCTCCTCGTGTGCGCCGGTGTTCTCTGAGAGGATCGATACGCCCTCGCGCTCGTTGACGAGCGGCCCCTCCTTGGCGACGAGGTTCATACCGTCGAACATCGCGTTCACGAGCAGCACGTCGTAGTGCTTGTATGCGGCCATCGCCTCCTCGAGATCGTCGCGCAGCTTCAGCTGGATCGGCATCCAGTCTGGAGTGCCGTGACGGTGGTTGACGACCGCTACCAGCGCCTCGATTCGCTCCAGGTACTCGGCGTACTGCGGGACGTCGGTTCTCGACGGCATCAGCTGGGCTACGAACGTCACACGCTCTGAGAACTCGGGGTGCTGCTCCAGGAAGAGGTCGAACGCCGAAAACCCGCGCAGCACGTTCTTGGACAGATCGGCGCGGTCGACGCGCAGGATCAGGAAGTCGCGGCGCCGGCGCTGCAGCTCGTCCTCGAACTCGCCCACCCGCCTACCCTGGGCGATCAGCCGGGTGGCCTGATGGTCGATCGGCAGCGGATACGCCCTCACCCACACCTCGCGCCCGGAGAAGCACACCACGCCGCGCTCGAAATCGACCTCCAAATCCATCAGATCCCGGCAGCACTGCAGGAAGTTGCGTCGATAGGAGCGGGTGTGGAAGCCGATGATGTCGTTTGCCAACAGGCCGCTAAAGATCTCCTCACGGATCCGCGTGGGCAGTACCCGCCAGGCGTCCGACTGCGTCCAGGGGATGTGGATGAAGTGGTGCAGGAACACATCCGGGCGCGCTTTGCGCACGAGGTCCGGCAGCGTGTACAGGTGATAGTCGTGCACCATCACTACGGGTTCCTCGACGCCCTGGAGCTCCTCCACCACGGCGCGCGCGAGATCGTCGTTGACGGCGTTGTACCCGAACTCGAATGCCTCGATCTCCTCGCGGCGGATGTCCGGCGCGTTCGATAGGTCCCACAGATAGTGCTGAATGAACCACAGCATCGGGTTGGCAAATACGTTGTAGAAGCGGTCGTACGCCTCCGGATCGCTGATGACCAGCCGCACCTGAAACTCGCCCCCCGCAGGCGAGCGCACCGGGAACGCGCCCCCGCCATGTACGCGCGCGATCTCGGCGTCGTGCTCTGACATCGCCGAGGCGATCCACACCGCTTCGCGGTGCGACGCCAGCCCGGTCAACGCCGTCACCAGCCCGCCTGAGCCGCGCTGGACCTCGCCGCCCGCGTGGAACGTGACCGGGCCACGGTTTGACACCAGCACGAGCGGAGTCCGCTGCGCCGGCGTCTCTGTCATGGCTCGCGCCGACTCGCGGCCGGCCTGCCGGCGGGAGGCCCAGCGGCTGGTGGCATGTCCTCGTGTCGCGCCGGCGTCTCGCTCATGACTTTCGCAGCTCGGTGAAGATCTTCAGGTAGTCGCGCAGATAGCGTGGCGTGAGGAAGTGCGCACGCACGTGCTCCTTACCGCGCCTGCCCAGGAACTTGCCCAGGGCTGGATCCTCGAGTATCTCGAGTGTTCGCTTGGCGCACTGCTCGGTGCTCTCCACCAGGTATCCGGTGACGCCGTCCTCGATCTGCAGCGGTATTCCACCGACGTTGCCACCGATGAACGGTCGCGCCTTCCAGATCGCCTCCGATACGGTGAGCCCGAACCCCTCGCGCGTGGACTTCTGGATCAGCACGTCGGAGTGCGACTGGAACGCGTTGACCTCGATCGCGCCGACGTTGTTGAAGTTGTTGAGGATGTGTATGTCCGGGTCGCCATCGGCGTGGGCGATCGTGGCGTTGAAGAAGTCCCATCCCTCTGGGTCGTCGCTCGCCATCGAGCCGACCAGCGCGAGCTGCATCTCTGGGATCGACGCCTTGACGGTGCGATAAGCGTCGATCACGCCCAGCGGATCCTTCCAGGGATCGAAGCGCGAGACCTGGCACATCAACGGCCGGTCGACGTCGATTCCAAACTGCTCGCACACGAAAGCACCGTCCTCGGGCGACAGCGCCATGTTCTTCGGCGTCAGCGGGTCGATCGCAGGTGGTACGACGTTGACGTTGCCATGCATCCCGGTGGGCACGTAGTCGGCCATGTGGAACAGCGACTCGGGATAGTCGGCGATGTACGGCAGCAGCTGCGCGATCGTCTGTGGATTGGGGGTCGAGAGGTCGATGTGGCAGCGCCACACCCAGCCCTTTGCCTTCTCCGGCACCAGCCTGTACAGCGCCGCCGGCTGGGGGTCGTGGACCAGGCATACGTCCCAGCCGCCCGAGAGCTCGCGCGCGTTCATCTCGTTGTAGCGCCGCCAGGTCTCCCACTGCTCCTCGTCGAGGTCCTGCGGTGCGCCCTGCAGCGCATTGTGCATCAGCTTGGTCGCGTTGAAGAACTCCTCACGCCCGTAGATCACCTGCCACTCGCAGTCGAGGCCCACGTCGCGCATCAACGGCACGAGGGTGTAGAGGATCTCCGAGACCCCACCACCGAACGCGGTCGCCGAGATGTGCACGACCCGGCTGCCCTGCAACGGCTCGGCCAGCTCGCGGATTTCCTCGATCAGCTCCTTCCCGCATATATGCGTGTAGTCGGCGAGTGTCTTCGTTCCTACTGCGACGGGCTGGAGCACGCGGCCGCACGATACCTAATGGCGTGTATGGATCTTGTACGCGCGCGGTGCCCACGACCGAACTATGGTCTACGCAGATGCTCAACGGGCGCCTCTACCGCGCGGCTTTCCTGCCCTTCCTGTTCTCCCTCGCGATCGCCGCGTTCTCGCTGACCGCGCGCCCGCTACCGCTCACCTCGACGCTCGCCCCCGACGCGTTCGACGGCACACGTGCGTTCACCGAACTAAAGAGCCTGGCTAGCGAGTTCCCGGACAGGCGCCCGGGCAGCCCCGGTGACGAGGCGCTCGCCGTGTATGTAGCGCATACGTTCGAAGGGCTCGGTGGCACGGCTGGTGGGGGCTTCTCAGTGCGTACGCGCCACTTCAACGCCCAGACGATCTCCGGCGTTCGCTCTCTCACCACGGTGATCGCCCAGCGGCCGGGCTCGGGCAGTGCCAAGCCGATCGTGATCCTCGCCCACCGTGATGCCAGCGCGGGTCCGGCAGAGGCGGAATTGTCCGGGACGGCCGCGCTGCTCGAGCTCGCACGCGTGTTCGCCGCGCGCGAGACTCAGCGCACGATCGTGCTCGCGTCGGTGAGTGGCGGCGGCGCTGGGTCGGCCGACTTTGCCACCAACGTGCACGGACCGTTCGACGCGGCGATCGTATTGGGCGATCTGGCCGGCGCGCGCGAACGCAAGCCCTTCGTCGTGCCCTACTCGGACGGCTTCGGCTCGGCCCCCGACCAGCTTCAGCGCACGGTCGCCGATGCAATCTCTCAGGAGACGGGCTCCGATCCAGGTGCCCCGAGTGTGTTCGGACAGCTCGCGCATCTTGCGTTTCCCCTCACCGTGGGCGAGCAGGGCCCACTCGACGCGAGCGGGCTCCCCGCTGTGCTTGTGCAGGTCTCAGGAGAATCCGGCCCACCCGTCTCGCCCGCGCGAGATGGGGTGAGCCAGGAACGCCTGGAAGGCTTCGGTCGTGCCGCGTTGAGTGCAGTGAACGCCCTCGACGCGGCGCCTGACATCTCCGCGACCATGCAGACGGGCGTGCTAGTTCAGCGTAAGGCGATCCCCGCCTGGGCGCTACGCCTACTCGTCTTTGCGTTGCTGCTTCCCCCGTTGCTTGTCGCCGTCGACGGGCTGGCACGGGCGCGCCGCCGCCGTGAGCCGGTTGCGCGCTGGACGCTGTGGACGCTCGCCTGCGCGCTCCCGTTTTTTGTCGCCGCCCTGTTCGCCTTTCTGCTGGGCTCGCTGGGCATCCTCAGCACCGCGCCCAGCGAGCCCGTCTCGCCGAGCTCGCTGCCCTTCGACGGCTCCGCAGCCAGAGCGGTGGCGGCCGTTGCGCTCGTGCTCGTGCTCGCCTGGCTGGTATGGCCCGTGCTGATGCGGCGCCTGAGGTTGGGCCTGCGTCCGGAGTCCGATGGGGCTGGGATATCGATGCTGCTTGTGCTTCTCGCTGTCTGTCTCGTGGTGTGGGCAGTCAATCCCTTCGCGGCGCTGCTGCTGCTGGGAGCGCCGCATCTGTGGCTGCTCATCGTCTCCCCCGATCGATCGGAGATCAGCTGGCGTCTTCGACGGCCGGGAGCGCTCGCACTCGTGGCCCTCGCGCTGCTTCCGCTCGCGCTGCTGGTGATGTTCTATGCCGATCAGCTCGGTCTCGGCCCCGGCGGGGTGGCGTGGACGGCGGTGCTGCTGTTGGCGGGGGGGCACGTCGGTGTGCTGGGGGCGCTGCTGTGGAGTCTCGCCTTTGGCTGCGTCGTTGCCGCCGCCATGATTGCGCTCGAGCCTCTCGCGTCGCTCCCTGGCTCAGGGACGGACGATGGGGCCGAGATCGCGATTCGTGGCCCGATGTCCTACGCGGGGCCGGGGTCGCTTGGTGGCACCGAGTCGGCTCTCAGACGCTGAGATCCTTTGAAAATCTGTGTCTCTGCACCGGCCGGTCCTGTGCCGGCCGATCGGAGATCGGCCTCAATTGTGGGCCTATTCCCAAGACTGGTGCGATGCTGGTCCGCCCACTTGGTCTAGGGTCCAGTGGAGCGGAGGCAAGAGCGAAGGCGTGTGATGGACGTCGAGCCTAAGGACGACGCCCCCAGGCCCCAGGCGTTCTTGGGGGCGGAGGTCAAGAGGGGTAGCCTCTGAGGGGTTGAATCCATGGATAGCCCGTGACCGCAGGGATCGGCCGGAAACCACCCCCGATATTTCAATGTCTGAGATCTCCCTCGTCTCCCCTGGACCTTCGGACGTACGAGCTCCCGCAGGAGAAGGTCCCGCCATGCGCCGCTCGTTCTCGGGCCGTGCATTGCGTGTGCTCGCGTACGCGCTGATCGGGCTCGGCGCACTGGCGTTGGTCGATGCCGGCGTCACGCTCGTCTGGCAGGAGCCGCTCTCGGCGCTGTATGCCAAATTCCGCCAAGACCACCTGAATGGCACGCTGAGAGCGGTCGAACGCGCGGCTCCCACGCCGCTTGAGCGGCGCGCACTGGCAAGCCTGCCGAACGAGCGCAGGCGCGTCGCCTTCCTCGCTCGTGAGCTCGAGCGACATGCTCTGAGCGGCAGCGCCGTGGGGCGCATCGTGATCCCGCGCATCGGCGCGAACTATGTGGTGGTCAAGGGCACGGACACAGAAGATCTCGAGAGCGGCCCCGGCGTCTACTCAGAAACGAGCTTTCCCGGCATCGCCGGCACGACGGCGATCGCAGGCCACCGCACGACATATCTAGCGCCCTTCCGTCACATCGACTCGCTGCGTGCCGGCAACCACATCCTGTTGGACATGCCGTATGCGCACTTCACCTACACGGTGATCGGCCAGCGCGTGGTCGCGCCCACCGATGTCGCAGCCGCGGTTGCCCCCGTCGGCTATACGCGCCTCGTGCTCTCCGCCTGCACGCCTCTCTTCAGCGCCGCAAAACGCCTGCTTGTGTACGCGCGGCTGACCCGCACTGTGCCCGTCGGTGCTGCCCGCCGGCTGCCCGGACATCCCGTGATCCAGCCGATCGAAGCGCCCGGAGCTCACCCCGCCCCGCGGACTGACCGGCGCGGGCTACCAACGGTGCTCGAATCCCTCAAGCCGCACGTCGGCGCCCCGCTCGTCTGAGAACGATACGCCTGGGTCGCCCGCTTCCACCCGGCCGACCCAGGTGATCCCCGCGCCGTCGTCCTCCGCGCCGTCACTCCCTGTGCGGTCGTCAGAGATCTCTCGCAAAGCCTGCTCCGCATGCGCGCGCGCGTCGCTCGAGAGGCAGAAGCAGAGCTCGTAGTCTTCGCCATGCTCAGCAGCTCCTCGCCACGGCGGAACCCTCAGCTTGGCGGCTGCCTGTGCGACACCGTCGTCCAGTGGTAGCGCAGTCAGGTCGATCCGCAGATGGACGCCGCTCGCGCTGGCGAGGTGCTCGGCGTCGGTGGCCAGCCCATCGGAGAGGTCGATCATCGCGTGCGCTCCCGCAGCCGCCAGCGCGCGCCCCTCGCGCAGACGCGGAGCTCGGCGCCGCCGTCTGCCTCCGAGCCGACCGGTCACGCCGATCAGATCCCCCGCTCGCGCGCCATCGCGGCCGACGAGCTCGTCTTCGGACTCGGCCCAGCCGACGACGGTCACGCTCGCAAACAGGGCGGGCGCGCCCGCGACATCGCCCCCGGCGATCGTCGTTCCGGTGATGGCCGCCAGTTGCTCGGCGCCGCGCATCAGCTCGAGCGCGTGACGCTCGCCGACGTGGCTGGGGACGCCGAGGGCGATGTACGCCTCGCCGGCCTCAGCGCCCATAGCCGCGAGATCCGACAGCGCCCCAGCGAGTGCCCGCCAGCCGATATCGGAGAAGTCCAGCGACGGGTCTCCGAGACGGAAGTGGACGCCCTCGACGACCGTGTCCACGGAGGTCACGCATATCGGCCGGGCCCGCACCACGGCCGCGTCGTCGCCGATCCCACGCACCACCCGCGATCCACGCGCGCGCAGCTCACTCGCGATGGATTCGATCAGGGAGCGCTCCATGTTCGGCCCGGCGGCCTACCCGATGCGCCGCTCAGCGATGCCGGTAGACGATCCGCGCGCGGTCCAGATCGTAGGGAGAGAGCTCGCAGCGGACACGATCGCCGGGGAGGATCCTGATGCGGAAGCGCCGCATCTTGCCGGCCACGTGCCCGAGCACCACATGGTCGTTGTCGAGCTTCACGCGGAACATCGCGTTCGGCAGCGCCTCGATCACCTCGCCCTCGAATTCGACCTTGTCTTCCTTTGCCACTGGTCTGCACCCCATCCTGGCTGCGTCCACCTGGCGGTGGAAGCGGCCATTTGTCTTGAAAAGCCCGAATCAAACCTACCAGCGCACGACTCGCGCGGGTAGTGTGGCCGATCGCGAGGAATGCGCGGCGCGACCGTGCAGGACCTCAGCCGGGAGCGGCACCGCCGGTGCCCTTTACCGTGGGGCCGCCGCCAACTGGCGGAGTCGCCGGTCCGCTCGGCACCTTGGCGCGGGGGGTGGACGTGCCGGGTTCGGTCGGTGCACCACCACCGTTGCCGTGGACAGGGCCAGTTTCGTCGCCCCCGGGAGCGCCCCCCGGGTTATTGCGAGGCTTGTGTTTTCCAGCATGTTCTTTCTTCTTGCCGGTGGCGCTCGGCTGGTTCGATTCGGCAGACTGGGATGCCTGCCCCGTGGTGGCGAACTTGCCGAAGAATGGCTCGTAGCTGATGCCCGCGTTCGATTCGTGCAGCGCCGCGCACCGATGCCCTTCAGTGACCGGCTGCATGTAGGCGTGCCAGATTTCCGCGGGCAGGTAGCCGCCCTGCTGGGGCACGCCGTGTACGTCGCTCATCGCGATGTCCCGCTTCGGGTAGCCCATCCAGACGGCCGTCGCGTATTCGGAGTTGTATCCGTCGAGCCACGCGTCGTAGAGGTTGCTCGTGGTGCCTGTCTTCGCCGCGGTGGGGCAGCCGATCGCAGACCGGCCGGCGGTGCCTTCGGCGCTGATCGTGTTCAGGTGGAGGATTTTGGTCTCTTCTCCGGTCACCGGTTCGCTCAGGACCCTGACACGACGGGGAGTGCCCCAGCTCTCGTCCGCCCGCCCGTCCGGGAAGACGACCTTCGTGATCGCGATCGGTTCGTTGCGTAGGCCGCCGTCGGCCAGAGTCGCGTACACGTCGGCCATTTCCAGCGGCGTCACGCCGTATTCGAGTCCGCCCAGAGCCTGCCCGGGGTTGCCGATCAGGTGCGTTTTGACCCCCATCTTGTAGGCCATCTGGGTGATGCTTTCCTCGCCCAGGTCTGCTGCCAGCTGGGCGTAGACGGTGTTATCCGATTTCAGCGTCGCTCGGACGAGGTTGATGACGCCGTTCTGCTCGCCCCCGAACGTTTTCACTTCGTATTCGGGTTCTGCGGCGAGCCAGCCCTTGAACAGCGTGTGTGAGTCGTAGTAGGTGCTGTTCGGGTCGATCCCGCGCGACAGTGCGTCGGCGAGGTCGATCGCCTTGAACGTAGATCCGGGCTGGCGGTGGCCGTCGGCGGCGAGGTTGAACTGCGACTGGTCGTAGGACTCCGACTCGGCCATCGCCTCGATGTCGCCGTTGGCGGGATTGAGCGTGACGATTGCCGAGGCGGGGTCTTCGCGCTCGTTCAGCACTTCCGCGATCGCCTTACGCGCGAGTCGCTGCATGTTCAGGTTGATCGTCGTGTAGACCTTCAGGCCACCCTCTTCGACGGTTTTCAACCCATAGCGGTGGACGAGTTGCGCGCGTACGTATTCGAAGAAGAACTTCTCTTTGCGTTCGGTGTAGAAGTAGCCGTGGTGGGTCTCCAGCGGCGCGGCCTCGGCAGCGGAGGCCTGGACGGCGGTGATGTAGTGCAGTTCGGCCATCTTCGCCAGCACCTCGTTGCGCCGTTCCCTGGCGGCCGAGGAGTCTAGGAAGGGGTTGTACTGTGAGGGTGCCTGCGGCAGGCCGGCGAGCAATGCTGACTGCTCCAGGTTCAGTTGTGAGGCGGGCTTATCGAAGAAGATGCGCGCGGCGGCCTGCACGCCGATCGCGGTCTGCCCGCCGACGGTCCCATAGGGGACGCTGTTGAGGTAGCTAGTGAGGATCGAGCGCTTTGAGTGGTGTTCGTTGTAGTCGATCGCGAGCTTCGCCTCGATGATCTTCTGCCTGAGCGTGTGCTGGTCGCCGCCCAGGTAGAGGTTGCGAATGAGCTGCATCGTGATCGTCGAGCCGCCCTGCAGAGGGGCGCCGTGGGTGATGTCCTTGACGGCCGAGCGGAAGATGCCGGTCAGGTCGACGCCGTTGTTCTTGTAGAAGCGCTGATCCTCGATCGCGACGCTCGCGTTCTTCAGGTTTTCGGGGATTTCGCTCCAGCCGACGGGGCTGCGCAGGTTGTCGGACTGAATAAAGCCGAGACGCGTGCCGTCGGCGGCGAACACCTGCGAGGAGCCGCCACTGAGGATCGGGTGAAGTGTCGTGAGCGCAGGTGCCGACTGCGCGACGTTCAGGACGTAGCCGACCGCCGCGATCACACCCACGAGGAGCGCGCACGCGAGCACGCCGCCGCCGACGAGGAGGATTCGTGTGGGCCCGGCGCGGTTGTGCCGGTGCCGGCGCTGACGTGCTTGCCTGGACATCGCTTAGCTAAGCGAGATTACCGCTCCGAAGTGTGATTTCCTGCCGCTTGCGATCGCGGCGCCCTCTACGCTCCGAGGCGACTCCCATGAATACTGATACAGCCGATCCGGTTCTCCAAGCCATGTCCCCACCGGCCGCGGACGCCACAAGCGAGTTAGTGGCGCCACCCGGAACACCGTTACACAGTCGCCTTCAGATCTCCGATCGGTCGATCGGTCCGCTGCGGCGTTGGTGGGCACGGCTGCTTGCCGATCCCGCGCGGAGGATCGCGGTGCGCGACAGCTGGCGCGCGCTGTGGGCCTCGCGCCTGCTCGTCTGGGTCGCTGGGGCGGGGACGGTGGCGGCGTTCGGGTTTGGGCCCGCGCGCAACGCTTTCAACCCTCCCGGCGTGACCCGTGGATTTGGTTGGCTCGGTAACTTGTTGGCCGCCCCGGCGGCACGCTGGGACGCCGCGTGGTACCTGGTTATCGCCCACTACGGCTACCGGCCCGATCTGGGCGCGTTCACGTCCTCACGCACTGCGTTCTTCCCGCTCTATCCGCTTGGCCTGAGGGCGATCTCTGAGGGCGGCGTGCAGCCGGTGATCGCCGGGGTGCTCCTGTCGCTGCTCGCGTTTGCCTTCGCTCTGTATGGCATCCACCGCCTGACCACGCTCGAGCTGGCGCGCCGGGTCCCGATCGGGCGCTCCGCTCCAGGCGAGACGGCGCGGCTGGCGGTGATGGTGACGGCCTTCGCGCCGATGGCGTTCTTCTTCTCGGCGGTCTATTCCGAGTCGCTGTATCTGGCGCTGTCGGTCGGGGTCTTTCTGGCCGCCCGTCAGGGCCGCTGGGTGTGGGTCGGCGTTCTGGGTGCGTTGGCCGCGGCCACGCGCAGCGCGGGTGTGGTGCTGATGTTGCCGGCGCTGATGCTCTACCTGTATGGACCGCGGGAGGACCGGCTCCCGGACTTTGCCGCGCTGGGTCGGCTGCGGCCGCGCTATCGGCTGCGCAGGGATGTCCTGTGGCTGGGGCTGCTGCCAGCGGGCGTGGGTCTCTATATGGGCTACCTGGCGCTATCCGGTGGCGATCCGCTGGCGCCATTTCATGTCCAGGATGTGTGGGGGCGGCACTTTGCGGGGCCTTATCTCGGCGTGTGGGACGGGGTGAAGGCAGCTTTTGACGGCGCGCGCCAGCTGTTGTCCTTTCAGCGTCATCACCTCTACTTCCCGATCGCCGGAGGCAGCCCGTTTGTGAACGCCGGGCATAATCTAATGCTGCTCGCGTTTCTGATCGCCGCCATCCCCGCGATCGTGGGCGTATTGCGCATGCTGCCGCTCGCGTATGGCGCTTATGTGATCGCGGCGCTCGCCCTACCGCTCTCCTACCCAGTTGCTCCCCAGCCGCTGATGTCCTTGCCGCGCTTTCTCGTGGTGCTGTTTCCTCTGAGCATGTGGCTGGCCGCCTGGCTGGCCGTCCGTCCGCGCGCGCGGACGCCCGCGCTAGCGATATCCGCCCTGCTGATGGCGCTCTTCGTCGCCCAGTTCGCCACCTGGCATTGGGTGGCATAGGCCGATGGACGGGGCCGGCGCGCAAGAGGCGCTCGCAGGCGGCCTGAAACCGCGGCGCGCTACGGGTGCGCCGCAGGTCGCCTGGCCGCCATGGACCGCTCCGGCCGCGCTCGCCGCCGCACTGGTGGTGGCGGCGATCGCCGGCCTCGTGGTGGACATACCGGCGGCGGCCCTGGGCGTCAACGTGACGAGCTCCCACATTCCACATGGCCTCGAGATCGCCGACACGGTGGTCCAGGACCTCTGCTTCGTCGCGGTCGCCGTCTTCTTCGCTCAGTTCGGCGGCAGGAGGGTCTCCTCATGGCAATTCGGGCTGCGCCCGACCCCGCTGCGGCGGGCAATCGTCCTGATGGCGCTGGCGGCGCTCGCCTGGATCGTCTTCAGCGTCATCTGGAATGTCGTCGTGCAGCCGCCGCGGGAGAAGCTGCTCAACGAACTGGGCACCAACGTCTTCAGTGCCGGGTTGACTTGCGTGGTGGCGCCGATCGGCGAGGAGTTCTTGTTTCGCGGGTTCATCTTCAACGCTCTGCGCAATTGGCGGGGGGTGGGCCTTGCGGCGGTGATAACGGGCCTGCTGTTCGGCGCCGTCCATTTCGGCTCGGCGCCGGTCTTGGATCTGGTGCCGCTGGCCGCGCTGGGCATAGCGCTGTGCTTGCTCTACGACTACACCGGATCGCTGTACCCCTGCATTGCCTTCCATTCGCTCAACAACTCGCTCGCATTCGGCGATCTGGCGAAATGGACTTGGGCGTGGCAGATCCCGGCCCTGATGATCGGATCGCTGGCTGTGATCGGATTGATCGTCCTGGCCCTCATGCGCGCGCGGGTGATCGCGAACGAACCAAACGAACCGCCGGACGCGAGCCGGACGGCGAGCCCGGCGGGGATCTCGAGCGCAGGTGGCTAGCAGCGCGTCGGCGGCGTCGGCGAGTCCCGGCTCGCAGCCCCAGCGGGTCGCCGATGGCAGCGGACCCGGGTGGGGTCGCTTCCCCCGGATACGATGGCTGCAAGCGTGAGGCGGCTCGGCACAGCCCTCGCGCCGGCGACAGCATGCGCGGCGCTCTCGGCTTTCGGTCTCGTCCCTGCGGGGGCGCACGCCGAACAGCCAAGCCCACCACCGACGGGCGCAACTTCGGCGACCGGTGCGCCTGGCACCGGCGCGAGCCCCGGTCCGGCGGCGGGACGAATGGAACTCCTGCTCGAGCACGTCGGCGGCAAGCCGGCGTTTGCGCTCGTGGACAGCCGCATCGCCGTGCGCGGAGTCGTTGCGCCGTACGTGACCGGTCAGACGGTGAAGGTGAGCTTCTACCGCGACGGGCGCAAGGTCGCGGTGCAGAGTGCGCGCATACTGCCCCTCGGCAACAGCGAGGGGCAGTACCGCATTGGCTACTCGAGCGGCTACCCGGGGCTCGTGTCGGCGCGTGCGGTTCACTATGCGACCCCGCAACAGGGCGAGTTCAGCGCCCGCTCGCCGGATGTGCGCTACGTCCAGGTCAACCTCGGCCCCGGCGCGCGGGGTCCATCGGTGCGGCTGCTGCAGTCCGAGCTCGATGTGCTGCACTACGCGGTGTCGCTGACGGGCTCCTTCGACGAAGGCACCGGACGGGCGCTGATCGCCTTTCGCAAGATGACGGGCCTGGAACGCATTCCTTACGCGGGCAGGCAGGTCTTCGAAAAGCTGGCGCGCCGGGCGGGCGGCTTCCACGTGCGCTACCCCCGCGATGGCCGCCATGTCGAGGCTGACCTGACCAAACAGGTGCTCGCAGAGATCGAACCGGGCGGACGCGTGCGGACGATCTATGAGATGAGCTCGGGCAAGCCTTCGACGCCGACCGTGATCGGCCGCTTCCAGGTGTATGAGAAGACTCCGGGGGAAAACAGCAAGGGCATGGTCGACTCCAACTACTTCATCCGCGGCTACGCCATCCACGGCTACGCCGAAGTGCCCACGTACGCGGCCAGTCATGGCTGCCTGCGTGTGCCGATCCCCGACGCAGCTGCGATCTTCGGATGGGTGCGGACGGGGACCCCGGTGGATGTCTATAACGACTACGGTGGCGGCAGCAGCCAGGTGCGCAACGACGCTGGTCCCTAGTGGTGCCCTGGGGTGCCCCTAGGGTGCCGGAGCCGGCCACATGGCCGGCGCAGGTGGGTCCCCTCCGGCCGCAGGCCGGATCAAATCAGGGCCACATGGCCGGCGCAGGTGGGTCCCCTCCGACCGCAGGCCGGACCGTGTCTTGGTGCCGGAGCCGGCCTAGACGCGCACGCGGATCACGCGCGCGAGGAAGCTGAGGCCAAAGCCGTAGACGAACAGCGAGAGCAGCAGGTTCACGCCGCGGATCGCCCATTCGCTGCTCGACCCCGAGGTGATGCCCGAGAACGGCGAGGTGAGTTCGTTGGAAGCTTCGTCGATCGTTTTGTGCAGAGTGCTCTCACGTGAGGATGAGGTCTTGGACGAGCCTGAACTCCTCGAGCTGGTGGGGGCCCCGCCGGTGATCTCTTCCTGCTGATGGGTGGATGCGCTGCTGGTTTGATCGACGACGAAGATCGCAAACGACGCAATCACGATCAGGCAGATGACCACAGAGGCCAGGCGCAACAACCCGACGATCAAGGAGAGCACATCGCTAGATTAGA
>DAIOGX010000011.1:0-41143 GCA_036744995.1 Solirubrobacteraceae bacterium
CTTAGTCAGATCGGTGTTCGTCGTGAGCAGATCCGTCTGGAACTGGGCGAGCTCGTCACGGTGCTTGGCGGCCGCTTCCTCGTTTGCCTTGTCGGTCCTGGTCTGTGCCTTCTGGGCAATGATCACGAGCGCCCCTGTGTAGAACGCCACGGCGGAGAAGACGAGGTTGAGCAGGATGAACGGAGCGGGGTCGAAGCCACTCCCATTGAGCAGGCCTTCCAGGAGTTGCTCAAAAAGTGCACCACGTGGTTGGTCAGCACCCATCCGATGATCACCGCCGAGCTGACCACCAAGAAGCCGACCGTGCCCATGCCGCTCGCCACCGCCTCGGACATGCGCTCCATGAAGCTGCTCCCCCCGGCGTAGGGAGAGGCTCCCTTACTGCTGTCCTGGTAGTGCGTATGGTGGCGCAGCGGATCCTTGTCCGCCGTCTGGCTCTGATCGAGTGCCGTCGTAGCCATCTGCATTCCTTTCATCGAACCGACTAGGAGAACTCCGGCGATCACGCCTTGCCGTCTCTTATCGAATCGCATCCTCAGGACGACTTCGCGGGAGGAGAGGCATAGTGACGTCATGATCGCCGCACGTCTCACCGCGCAGCTGCTCGCCGGCCCGCCGGCGCGGGATCCCGTGGCCGTCACCCGACGGCTGCTGGCCATACAGGGTCAGGATCCACGCGGAGCACGCCTGGCGATCCGCGCGCGGAGCACGGGCCTGACCGCTGCCGACGTCGATCGGGCGCTGACCGAAGATCGCTCACTGTTGATCACCTGGCTGAACCGTGGCACGCTGCACCTGGTTTGCCGCGAGGATTACCCGTGGCTAGGAGCCCTGACCACACCTACGCTGCTCACCGGCAACGCCCGGCGCTTGGCTCAGGAGGGCGTTTCGCCGAGTGCCGCCGAGCGGGGTGTAGAGGTCATCGAACGTTCTCTCACCGACGAAGGCCCACTCACTCGTGGACGGCTTCGTGAGCGGATTGCCGCCGCGGGAGTACCCACAGCCGGCCAGGCGCTGGTGCACCTGCTGATGCTCGCCTGCTTGCGCGGGCTAGCGGTTCGCGGGCCGATGATCGGGCGCGAGCACGCCTACGCGCTCGCGCGCGACTGGCTGGGCGAGTCCGGACCGGTGGACCGTGACCACGCGCTGGCCGAGCTGGCCCGTAGGTATCTTGCCGGTCACGGCCCTGCCGATGATCGCGACCTCGCCAAGTGGGCTGGACTCCCGTTACGCGACGCCCGTGCTGGGCTCGGCGCGATTGCCTCCGAGCTGCATTTGCGCCCGGATGGCCTGCTCGACCTCATCGAGCGCCTGGACCCGGTGGAGTTGCCACCGCCGCGTCTCCTCGGCCCCTTTGATCCGATTCTCTTGGGCTGGACCTCGCGCGAGGCGATCCTGGACTCCCATCAGGGCATCGTCACCGTCAACGGCCTGTTTCGTCCCTTCGCTCTCGTCCGTGGTCGGGCCGTGGCTGTCTGGCGCATGCCCGCTGCTCAGGTGGTGCTCGAGCCCTTCGACCGACTGGCACCCAAGGACGCCGCCGCACTGGAGGATGACGCGGAAGATGTCGTGCGCTACCTCGACACGGCAAGCGCATCGCCATAGCGCGCCGGCAGGTTGCCCGGAACGTAAATCGAGGATGAGATCGTCAGCCGGCCGCGCGCGCGGCAGCTGCGTGTGCCGTGGCGTCTGAAGACCGACGAGACGTCGGCGACAGGGCGCGTCCCGCAAAGACGAGCATGCTCCCGAGGTGCGCCTGGATCGTTTCCAAGCTGTGCCCACCTGGGTAGACAGCGCTATGTGCGGTTGCTCCCGCCATGCGTAGGGCGGCGGCAAACGGCGCGTTCTCAGACGGATTGGCGATGTCGTCGGATTCGCCGCCGTATAGGAAGGCGTGAAGTCCCAAGCGCGAGAGGAGTGGCCGGTCGGCGTGCAGCTGGCCTTCCAGGCCGTTGAAGAAGCCCAGCCAACTCTCGACCACCGCGAAGCGGTCAGGGTGATCGAGCGCCACGTTCATCGCGCCGTAGCCGCCCATCGAGTCGCCAGCAATCGCGCGCTCGTCACGACCAGCGAGCGTGGGCAGCATCCGGTCCACCAGTTCCTGCGCTTCGATCACATAGCTCTCGTAGTTCAGACCGTCGATATTGCGCCAGTTGTCCGCCCCTTGCCCACCTTCAATCATCACCGCGACGAGCGGTGGGATCGCATGCCGCGCGATCAGCCGATCCAGCTCGTCCTGCAGGCCGATTTCCAGGAACGCAGTGGCCGGCTGGTCGTTGCCGTGGAGCAGGTAGAGCACCGGGTAGTGGCGCGTCGTGCTGGCATAGCCCGGTGGTAGGTAGACGAGGAACGAGCCATGTCCGCCCAATGCGTGAGAGGTGTAGCTCGCGGCGTCGATCGAGCTACCCGCCGCATCGTGGCTAACCGCCACGAGCGTCGGCAGCGACACGGCTGCAACCCCGCCGGGGTCCGGCTGGCTCAGAGGAGCCAAAGTGTGTGCCCCGGTTCGCACTCCCACGATGTCAAGCAAACGAACTGGGCCCGTGAGTGAGAGCGCCGCACAGGCCACCGCCAGGCCGCTCAGAAGCGCGCCCGTGGCGAGCCGACGTGGGATCGTACGCTGTGGCTGCCAGGACTCAGCGCCGGCAGGCACCGCGGGCACGGACGCCAAGCGAGGCGGAAACGCGGGCACCCATGACGGTGGCAATGCTTCAACCGCCGCGCCGCCGCGACCCGGCCAGCTCCACTCGCCCAGGCCTTCCAGCCACACGTTCTTCATACCGGGGGACATGCCGCGCATTTAAGGAATGTCGGCAGCGAAAGCCAACTCCTGCATGAACGCGCCCAGGCTTGCACCTGCACCCGACGGTAGGAGCGACCCGAGCGCTCGAGCGTCGCCCAGATCCTGCTCGGCCGTGCTACGCGGATGGCTCGGATCAGCGCGTGCTCCACACCTCGCCGACACCGCCGAAGCCAAGCGCCTGCTTGGTGGCTTCGGTGAGGTCGAATTCGCGCCCGGCCACGTATGGTCCGCGGTCGATCACACGCACCTGTACCGAGCGTCCGTCATAGCGAAGCGTCACCTCGCTGCCACACGGGAGGGTCTTGTTGGCGACGCCCATCGTCGTGCTCGTCAGTTCGCCTCCGCAGGCCAGGGTGCCGCCGCCGCCATACCACGAAGCCTCCGCCAGGCGATACACGTTCAGGCGCCCGAGCGGCCGGCGGGCCGCCAGGTCCGTGGAGTCGCCGGCGAAGCGCAGTCGCACGCGCTCACTGCCCGTGCGGCGCGGGATGTAGCGCACACGAAAGCGCCCACCGCGGCCGCTACGCGCACGCGCGATCGTGCTCCAGCCGCGCGGGCCGAGAGCCTGCAGCGCAACCATCCGGCCGGACAATCCCGGGTCCAGGGTTCCGGTGATCGTGCTGGCGTGGTCGGCCAGCACGTTCAGGTCGGGGCGGCGCACCAGCAGCGAGACGTGCGCCGCTGGCTCCGCTCCCAGGCCGGTCAGCCCGGCTGGTGACGGTGAGGATCCGCCCGCCGTGATTTCGATCGGGATGAGCGGTACGGCGGGCGCAGCAGGCTGCGCGGACGTCGCAGGGACGTACATCGAGGGAGAACCTCCTTGGTGTCCGCCTACGGGGTTAGCTGTCGGGCTCACGGCCGGCGGGCACGCGAATCGAACGCGTGTCAGCCGGGCGTTACAGCCGCATCAGCGGCCGATTCGCCCCATCCGGACCGGCCTCTTTGTCAGGCGATCCGGCAGTGGGTCCCCCGCTCGCGTCCATCCACGGACACGACTCGGCGAGTCGAACAATTGTTCGTAGGTTAGACGACCCTTGGGACGGTTCTGTGTGACAGAGGGCACACATATCCCATGAAAGGGCGATAAGCAACGAATGATACAAGCTGTACCCCCGCCACATGTCCCGCGTCTTCGTGGCTCTCTCTCTTTGCTCAAACACAGCCACGTCGATCGCCTCTCCAACCAGGGCTTCTCCGCCCACGTTGACGTGCGGCTCCCCAGCAGGGACAATCGCGGCATGGCCAACCCCGACCGTCTGTCCGCCCTAGACACAGCGTTCCTGCATCTGGAGGACGATTCGACGGCGCACATGCACGTGGCGTCGGTGATGGTGTTCGAGGGGGACGCGCCGACGCCGAAGGAGCTGACCGATCACGTGCTCAGCCGGTTGCATTTGGTGCCGCGGTATCGCCAGCGGCTGGCGTACGTGCCGCTCGACCAGGGGAGGCCGGTGTGGACCGACGATCCGCACTTCAACCCGCGCTACCACATCAGGCACACCGCGCTGCCGCGGCCGGCGGACGAGGCGGCGCTGAAGCAGCTCGCCGGGCGGTTGTTCAGCCAGCGTTTGGATAGGTCCAAGCCACTGTGGGAGATCTGGCTCGTGCAGCGGATGGCGGGTAGGAGGTTCGCGCTGATCGCGAAGACCCACCACGCGCTGGTCGACGGGATCTCGGGCGTGGACATCACGACCGTTCTGTTCGACACCACGCCCGAGCCGGCCGGCACGTCGCGGCCGGTGACCCCGTGGGCCGCTAAGCCCCTGCCGGGCCCGGCGAAGCTGCTCGGCGAGGCGCTGCTCGAGCGTGCGACGGTGCCCGCCGAGATGGGGCGTGGCGCCCGTGCGCTGCTGCGCGCCCCGCGGAGGGTGGTATCGCAGGTCAAGGAGAGCATCGCGAGCGTCGGCGCAACCACGCTCGCGGGGATCAGCGCGCCCGCGCCGCCCAGCCCATTCAACGTCGATATCGGTCCGCACCGCCGCTACACGTTCCTCGACGCCGAGCTCGCGCGGTTCAAGGCGATCAAGGACTCGCTCGGGGGGACGCTCAACGATGTCGTCCTCGCATCGGTCAGCCTCGCCCTTGGCCGCTATCTGCGCGAGGAGGGCCATGACACCGAGGGCCTCGTCCTGAAGGCAATGGTGCCCGTATCCGTCCGCGCCGACGTCGATAAGAAGTCCCACCCACCCGCACTCGGCAACCAGGTCGCCGCGATGTGGGCGCCCCTCCCGGTCGGCGTCGAGAACCCGGCGGACTGCCTGGCGCAGATCCGCGTCGCGATGGAGAACCTCAAGGAGTCTGGCCAGGCCGTGGGCGCCCAGGTGCTCGTCAACCTCGCCGGGTTCGCGCCGCCCACGATCCTCAGCCAGGCGGCGCGCCTGCAAGCGCGCCAGCGCTTCT
Organism: Solirubrobacteraceae bacterium; assembly: GCA_036744995.1. Taxonomy (GTDB): domain Bacteria; phylum Actinomycetota; class Thermoleophilia; order Solirubrobacterales; family Solirubrobacteraceae; genus Palsa-744. The sequence continues at coordinate 5,204 of DAIOGX010000011.1, forward strand.
TCAACCTGGTCGTCACGAACGTGCCGGGGCCGCAGTTCCCGCTCTATGTGCTCGGGCGGCGCCTGGAGGTCCTGTACCCGGTCGTACCGCTCGCCCGGCGCCAGGCCCTCGGGATCGCCGTCATGAGCTACGACGGCCATCTCGGCTTCGGGCTACTCGGCGACTACGACGCCCTGCCCAAGCTGGAGAAGATCGCACTCGATCTGCGCCGTGCGATCGCCTCGCTGGCGCGCGCCGCCGGTGTCCCCACACGCCGCACGAGCACCAAGACGCCGGGCGGCCCAGCGGCGGGCAACGGGTCCCGCGCGAGCAGCAAGCGCGCTCCGGGCAAGCGGACGAGTGCCGAGCTCGTCACCGGCAAGCCCGCGCTCCGCAAGCCCGCCGCGCGGGGCTGACCGGAAGGCGTACACACCAGTGAGGCTGGCTCTCTGCCAGATGAACGCCACAGTTGGCGACATTCCCGGCAACGCCGCTCGCATACGCGCGGGCCTCCAGGCCGCCCGTGAGGCCGGGGCGGAGCTCGTGCTCTTCCCCGAGCTCGCCATCACCGGCTATCCCCCAGAGGATCTCCTCCTGCGTGAGCATTTCCTGCGCGACGCGCGGTCCACGCTGGAGGATCTTGCCCGAGCGGTTCACGGGACAACCGCGATCGTGGGCTTCCCGGAGCTCTCCTCGCCAAAGATCTACAACGCCGCCGCGGTTCTGGCCGAAGGCGTTGTCGAGGTCATCTACCGCAAGATGCATCTCCCCAATTACGGCGTCTTCGACGAGCAGCGCTACTTCACCCCCGGCTCGAGCGGGGCGACGATCGAACTGGCTGGCCAGCGCATCGGTCTGACCGTGTGCGAGGACCTCTGGCAGCTCGGTCCGCCTGCGACCGAGGAGGCTGCGGCCGGCGCAACCCTGCTGGCGAACATCTCCGCCTCCCCTTACCACGCAGGCAAGGGCCCAGAACGGGAGCGTCTGTTCGCGCAGTGCGCCCGTGAGCACAAAGTCTATGTCGCGTTCTGCGGGCTCGTCGGCGGCCAGGACGAGCTCGTCTTCGACGGCCACTCCTTCGTCCTTGACCCTACCGGCGAGACGATCGCGCGCGCCGCGCAATTCGAGGAGGATCTGCTCGTCTGCGATCTCAATCCCTCGCCTACCGCGCGACCGCGGCGTCCGCTGCACACCCCGCTTGCCCCTGTCGAGGCCGAGGTATATGCGGCTCTGATGCTCGGCCTGCACGACTACGTGGAGAAGAACAGCTTCAACGAGGTCGTCCTCGGCCTCTCTGGTGGGATCGACTCGGCCCTCGTCGCGTGCCTCGCGGCGGATGCCCTCGGCGCCGAGCGGGTGAATGTTGCGATCATGCCCTCCCCGCACTCCTCAGCCGAGACCCAGAGCGACGCCCGCGCACTTGCCACTGCGCTCGGCGTGCGTGCACACGAGCTGCCGATCGAGCCGGCGATGGACGCCTACACGCAGACGCTGCGCGAGGATTTCGACGGCCTCCAAGCGGATCTGACCGAGGAGAACCTACAGGCACGCATCCGCGGCAACCTGCTCATGGCGCTCTCCAACAAGTTCGGCTGGCTCGTCCTCACGACGGGCAACAAGTCCGAGATGTCGGTCGGCTACACCACTCTCTATGGCGATCTCGCCGGAGGGTTCGCGGTCATCAAGGATGTTCGAAAGACGCTCGTCTACCGCCTGTGCGCGTGGCGCAACTCCCCCGCCGGCGCGCTCGCGGGGCGGGTGCCGGCGCCGATCCCGCCGTCCATCGTCGAGCGCGCCCCCACCGCCGAGCTCAGGCACGACCAACGTGACGAAGACTCGCTGCCCCCCTATGAGCTGCTCGATCGCATCCTGCGGGGCTATATCGAGCTTGATGAGAGCCGCGATCTGCTGATCGCCCAAGGTCTCCCCGAGGCCGAGGTCGACCATACGATTCGCCTCGTCGACCTCGCCGAGTACAAGCGCCGCCAGGCGCCCCCCGGTATCAAGATCACCCCGCGTGCCTTCGGGCGCGACCGGCGCATGCCGATCACCAACTCCTACCGAGGCTGAGCGTGCGGTTTCGCGTGCGCCCCATGATTGTGCTCGGTCTGTGTGCGCTCGCTCTGGGCGGATGTGGCGACACCCTCCAGGATCAGCCGATCCCCCACAACATTCTCGAGGGCCTGCTTGTCTCGCCTCACCCGGTCTACTGGCTGGGAGGCTCCTTCGAACACCTGGCTATCACCGAAGCCGCGCACGATCCGAGCGGTTCGTTCAGCGTCCAGTACGGCAACTGCGTCGAGGGTGGCCAGGGCACCTGCGTCCCGCCGCTACGCGTGGTCAGCTCCCCCGACAACAGCTTCCTCCCGGGCGGTTCCACCCCCCGTCGGATGGTTCGCATTAGAGGTGTAGCGGCCGTGGTGGCGCAGGGGGGCGACACGATCGTGCTTCCCACCGGCGGGATCGTTGTGGATATCTACGCCGACAGTCCCCGCCTGGCGAGCGTCGCCGCCGCGACGGCCGTACCCATCAACGAAGCCGGCGCGCCGGGAGCCCCGCTGCCGGCGCCGCTCCCGAACACGGGCTTTGCCGAGACGCCGCTGCCGGCACAGATGCCATCCCCGCTGCATGCTCTGCGTTAGAACAACCCGCTGTCGGATACGGCGCGCTGCCTGTCCCGCAACGGCTAGCCTGCCGGCAGAGGACGTACCGCGATCGTCATACGCGTCACCGCGCAGGTCCGATCCGCATCGTCGCTGAAGCGAACATCCCACACCCAAGTCGTACGGCCTCGATGCAACCGCGTTGCCAACGCGTGTACGACGCCCTCGGTGATCGGGCGTAGAAAGTTCGTGCTGTTCGACATGCCTGTGGCCATGTTGCCTTCCGCAATGACCGCCATCGCGGTGACCAGCGAGGTCATTGACTCAGCGAGCGACGCGTATAGCCCCCCGTGCACCAGCCCCATCGGCTGCTTGATCTCCTCGCGCACGGTCACCTCGGCACGAACCTCAGTGTCGCAAAACGCCACGAACCGCAGGCCGTACAGTCGGTCGTATCCCGTCACGGCCTCGTTCAGCTGCTCCACGGTGGGGGTCACCATCGCGGGCGCCACGATAGCCTAAGCCTCGGCCATGCCCCGACTCGACGAACTCCCCCCCGACCTGCGCGCGACGCTGTCCCTGCTTGTGGACCGGGGCAAGAGCTATGCCGAGGTCGCCGACATGCTCGCCATCCCCCAGAGCGCCGTCCGCGACCGCGCCCACGCGGCGCTCGACGCCCTGGCAGCCGACCCGACCCAGCCGTCCGCACCATGGACGACCGCGTCCAGCCGTCCAGCGGATCCCCCCGGGCGGTCATCGGATCCCTCCCCGCCGCCTGGCTCCACCGCCTCTGCCCGCACACCGGCTACGTTGCCCAGCTCTCGACGTGGTGGCGCGCTGTTGCTCGCGGCGATCGTCGCGGCCATCGTCGTCGCGGTGATTCTGCTCAGCGGTGGTGGCTCCTCGAAGGGGAAGACGAGCTCCAGCCCGGGGGGCGCCGCGACCTCCAGCACCGGCTCCTCGACCGGCACGACCTCTACGAAAGCCTCAAAACCCACCGAAGACAAGCGGATCGTCCTCACCTCGCCCGAACAGGGCAGCAAGGCCGTCGGCGCGGCCGAGGTTCTTTCAGAAGGCAGCAAATACGCCATCCTCATCCTCGCGAAACACCTTCCGCCGACCACCAAAGGTGCCTTCTATGCCGTCTGGCTCGCGAACTCCTCGACCAGCTTCGAGCCGGTCGGCGAGGCCCCCGCGGTCGATGCGAGCGGCAGCCTGCGGGGTGGCGCGCTGCTCCCCGGCAATGCGGCCGAATACGACGAGATCCTGCTCACCCGCGAGACGAGCAAACAGCCGACCCAGCTCGGACCGATCGTCCTCAGCGGCCCGTTTGCGCTGCACTAACTCAACAGCTTCCCCGGGTTCATGATCCCGTTGGGGTCGAGCTCGGACTTCAGTGCGCGCAGCGCCGCCACGCCCTCGCTGCCCACCTCGTCCCGCATCCACGGCGCATGGTCGCGCCCGATCGCATGATGGTGGGTGATCGTGCCGCCACCGGAGACGATCGCCTCGCTGGCCGCGTGCTTGACCGCGCGCCACTGCGCAATCTCCTCGCTCTCCCGCTGGCGGGCGATAAACGTGAAGTACAGCGACGCCCCGGTCTCATACAGGTGCGAGACGTGGCACATCACGAGGCCCGGTGTCCCCTGAGCCTCCAGCTCCCCGGCGATTGCCCGGCCAACCTGCCGATGCAGCCGCCGCACGTTCGACCACTGCGTGGCGGTCTCCAACGTCTCGACCATAACGCCCTGGGTCAGCAGCTCGTCGCGCAGGTATGGAGCCGAGAAGCGCGCCTTGCGCCACGCCTCTCCGGGCGAGCGCCCCACCGCCAGACCGCCGCTTTGGCGCACGATCTCGAGCGCGCGCCTGCGCCTGGGCCCGACCTCCTTCTCCGCTCCCTCGAATCCGAGAATCGCGAGACAGCCCCCGCGGTATCCGCGCAGGCCGAGGTACACGCGCCCCAGCCGGCCCTTCACTCCACCGGATCCGGCCAGCGCGAGCGACATTGTCGTCTCCTGCTCGTCGGACAACCGCGCCACATCTGGCGCCGCGTGCGCTTGGGCGAGCACGCGCAGTCCCTCTACACCGGCGGCGAAATCCTCGAAGAACGCGCCCTCGTACACGCGCTCCGCCGGCGCCGCGCGCACGCGCAGCGACAGCTCGTCGATCACCCCCAGCGCCCCCTCCGAGCCGACCAGCAGCTGGCGCAGCCCTGGTCCCGCCGCGCTTGCCGGGATCGCGGGCAGCTCGATGTCGCCGGCGGGCGCGGCGAACCGCAGGCCAAGGACCATCTTCTCGATGCTCCCGTACCCGGTGGAGGCCTGTCCCGCCGACCTGGTCGCCGCGCAGCCCCCCAGCGACACGTACTCATACGACTGCGGGTAATGGCCCAGCGTCAACCCACGCGCCGCCAGATACCGCTCGAGCGCCGGAGCGCGCATCCCTGCCTGCACGGTGACCGTCAGCGACTCGCGATCGAGGTCCAGCACCTGCCCCATCTGACGCATGTCGAGTGCCACTACAGCGCGCTGCTCACCCCGCAACGGCGCCACGCCTCCGACCACGCTCGTGCCGCCCCCGAATGGCACCACCGCGACTGAGGCCCGCTCGCACTGCTCCAGCACGCCGCGCACTTCCTCGTGGCTCGAGGGGTAGACCACCGCGTCGGGCGCCCCCTCCGGCGCTCCTGCTCGTAGCCGCACCAGGTCTTGGTAACCCTTCCCCGCGGCGTGCGCGACCCGTTCTGCCTGATCGTCACGGACCCCCTCTTCGCCGACGATTGCGCGCAACGCTCCCACCGTCTCCTCCCCCAGCGCCGGCGTGGCGAGCCGCACCTGCCCGAGCGCGACCGGCGGACGCGGTCGCTCGGAGATTCCTACCGTCTCGCGCAGGAACTCAAGCGCATGCGCTGGCAGTCCCGCTGTGTGGTTAGGGTCGCCCCAGCCCCACCAGCGCATCGCGGGCGCCGCCGCCCCGTCCTCGCTCTCGTCAGCCACCGCTGATCCGCTCCAGCCCGTTGAGCGCCTCGTCAATCGTCGCCGCTGCCGCGCGGCGCACCATATAGCCGCCGAAGCGCGGAAAGAACCCGTTCAGCGTCTGGCGCAGCTCGATCGTTACCTCTGTCGCGGCGCCGAGGAGACCCTCTGCGCCCTGTGCCCGGGAGGAGTGAGAGGCGCTCGCGGTGACCGGCGCCAACCGCACTTCGGTCTCCGCCGACTTCAGTAGTCGCGCGAACGGGGTGCCCTGTAGCCGCTGCTCCCATTTCAGCGTCCGCGTGCGCTCATCGATCCCAACGAGCTGGAAGTCGGCGCGCACGAATTTTCCCTTCGCCGTCTTCATTACCTCGGTGAACGCGTTCTCCTCGACATCCTCCACCCGCGTCACCCGCGGCCACCAGCGCGGCAGGTGATGCGGATCGCGGATGACCTCCCACAGCTCATCCTCGGAGGCTGCGATCGTACGGCTGCGGCGCGCGGTCGGCATGACTCCCAGCCTAAGACTCGTAGGAGAGGAGCGCATGCACCGCGCCTGGCGCCAGCCGCTCGCGTCCATTCAAGAACGCCAACTCGATCAGGAACGAGCACCCCACGACCTCGCCCCCGAGCTGCTCCACCAGCTCGCACAGCGCGCTTGCCGTCCCACCGGTGGCGAGCAGGTCGTCGTGGATGAGCACACGCGCTTCGCCACGCAGCGCGTCGGTGTGGAGCTCGAGCTGACCGGCGCCGTACTCGAGCAGGTACTCGGCGCTCACCGTCTCATATGGCAACTTCCCCGGCTTGCGCGCGAGCACGAAACCAGCTCCGAGCTCGAGCGCCAGCGCCGGGCCGAGCAGGAAACCACGTGCCTCCGCCGCTACCACGCAGTCGACTCGCAGCGGGCGCGCGTACTCGGCCAGCCCGCTCACCGCGTAGGAGAGCGCGCGTGGTTCGGCCAGCAGTGGCGTGATGTCCTTGAAGCCGATGCCCGGCTGGGGGAAGTCCGGAATCTCGCGCACCAGCCTGCGCAGATGCTCCTCGCCGCCCGTCGCCGGGGTATCCATCAGCGGAGGATCTTGCGCAGATCGCGCACCAGCAGCAGATGCTTCAGATGGGTCGCCACGGCGGCGAGATTCTCCAACGCCTCCTCTGCCTCCTTGCGCCGCTGCGGGTTGCGCGAGCGCAGGGAGGGCGCCAGGATCTGCTGCAGCAGGGTCGCCTCGCGGTCCGCCGAGGATCGGAACACACGCAGGTTCCTTCCTCCGACCCCGTAGCGCGCAAGCTCCGCAACGGCGCCGATGATCTCCCGTTCGGTCTCGTCGAAGTACCGCACACCCCCTCGTAGATCTCCCTTGACCACGCCGTACTCCTCGAGCTCCCGCACGAGCTTGGCGTCGGCCTTCGTCTCCTCCAGCACATCCTCCATCGAATACAGGGCACCGGTCGTCTCGCGCACGCTCACGCTTGGCCGCCACGGCCGCATCCCGTCGCGGCCAGCTCGGCCTGGAGCCGGCGTGGTCTCGCCCGCGCGTCCCGCGGCCAGCTCCTGGCGGATCACCCTCAGGGGCAGGAACTCGTCGCGCTGCATGCGCAGGATCGTGCGCAAGCGCGCCACGTCCCCCTGCGTGTAGAGCCGGTAGCCACCGGGCGTGCGCCGCGGCGTCAAGAGCTTCTGATCCTCCAGGTAGCGGATCTTCGAGATCGAGATGTCCGGGAACTCCTGCACCAGCGCCTTGCACACCGTGCCGATCGTGATCGACTTTTGACGGGGACCGATCTCGGATCGGCCGGCGACGCCCGCGGTCTCGATCTCGGCCTCGATCTCGCCGACGTCTGGTTGTGGCGCCTGGGTGGCCATCAGCGGGCGTGGAACGTCAGCTTGTACTTACCGATCTGCACCTCGTCGCCCTCCTCCAGGCGCTGTGACTCGATCCGCGAGCGATTCACATAAGTGCCGTTCAGCGACCCGCAGTCATCCAGATGCCACTGCTCGCCACGACGGATCAGCAGCGCGTGGTCGCGCGAGACCGTCACGTCGTCGAGGAACACCTCCGAGTCCGGGCGCCGGCCGATGCTCATGCGCTCGCGGTCGACTGAGAAGCTCTCGCCCACGCGACCACCGCCCGCGCGGATAACTAGCGCGGGGCCGTGTGCGGTCACCTCGTCGAGCTCGACCGGCACGAGCTCGCCCGCCTCGTCGATGCGATAGGTGGCCGTCACGGGCTCGCTGGAGCTCTCGGCGCGCGCGAGCAGCCCACCGCAGCGCTGGCAATAGTTGGCCCCCTCGACGTTGACGAAGCCGCACTCGGTGCAGTGCAGAGCCATAACGCGCCGATCCCAACCTACTGTTGACGATTGGCGAGGATGTCGGTCAGCTGCTGGACATCGTCGCCGGTGATCATGACCTCCCCGCCCTCGTGCTTCTTGCGCAGGCGATTGACCAGCTCGGCGCGCAGGATGTCGATCTTGCCGTGCAGGATGCGCCGCTTGTAGGAGATCTCGGTCTCCTCCTCAGTCAGCTGCCGGATCACATCTTTCAGTTCAATGTCCGTCAGCGAGCCAAGGTCGGGAAACGTATCGTCCATTTCGGGCGCTCTCCTCTTGCGGGCTTTCGATTGCGCGGACTCACTCCGGTCGGGACATGCAGACGCCCACCCCGGTCGATCCTAAGTCGTGGAGTATAGACCAAAAGGTCAGGCTGAGCTTGAGGCTAATGTTCTGCCTGCTCGGTGGCGGCACGTAGATGGCGGAGCCCCGAGCGCGCATACAGGACCGTCGCCAGCAGCGCGAGCCCCAGACCCACATACAGCAGCACTTCGCCGACCGTTTCAAGGCCGGCCATCGCAAAAAAGAACGAGCCCATCAGCGGAGCCACGCCGATCCGTCCGGGCCAGTTGATGCGCAGCTCCACCCCGCGCTTCTGTCCGTAACGCCCGAGCGCCAGCATCGAACATTCGCGCGCCACCAGTACCGCAAGCGCCCAGCGTGGCAGTAGCGCGAAGTTCCAGCACACGACGACCCCGGAGATCACGAGCAGCCTGTCGGTGACTGGATCCATCAGCGTTCCCAGCCGGCTGTACTGGCGCGTCACGCGCGCCGCTATCCCGTCTGCGTAGTCCCCCCAGCCGATCACGGCAAACAGCGCCGCCGGTCCGGCTCCGGTTCCATTATGGCTGGACAGCGCCACGATCAGGAACACGGGGATCAGGGCCAGGCGGGCGAAACCGATCGCGTTGGGCACCGTCCACGGCCGCAGCGGCGCTCCGGCCAGCGTCTGCGGCGGTGGCGGCCCCGATCTGTCCAGCCCCACAAGCCGGCGTGCGGTCAAACGAGGTCGGCCCGCTGCGGTGAGACCCTGTTCGGCCTTCCCGTCCCGGCGCGCTCCTTGCTCACCTATGGGAGACCCTGCCACAGCTCGTCCACCGCCCGAACCAGCCCCTCCAGCTCGCCGTCCAACCGTAGGCTGGGCGCTGGCTCACGTCCACGGCGCACCTGCACCTCGATCTCGCCGGATTCGACCGCGCGCTTGCCGACGGTCAGTCGCAACGGGCATCCGAGCAGCTCAGCATCGGCGAACTTCTCCCCGGGGCCGATCGCCTCGCGGTCGTCGTAGAGGACATCGATCGCGCCCGCGCGCAATGTCTCATAAACTCTCTCGGCGGCCTCGCGCTCGGGCGTCCCCGTCTTGCCGATGACCACCAGGTGCACGGCGAACGGCGCCAGCGTCTTCGGCCAGGAAATCCCGTGCTCGTCGGCGAACTGCTCGACCGCGGCGGCGACGATCCGCGCCGGACCGATCCCGTAGGAGGCCATCCACACCGGCTGCTCAGCGCCACTCTCGTCGAGATAACTAGCTCCCAACGGCTCTGAGTAACGAGTGCCCAGCTTGAAGATGTTGCCCACCTCGATCGCCGGCTCGAGGCTCAGGGGCACACCATCCTTGAGGTACTCCTCCCCCACCTTCTCGACACCGGGGCTGGAGAGCGCGACCTCGACATTCGCGGCATAGCCATCCCCGAGCACGATCTCATCCTCGCCGGCAGGGCAGGGCGCCATGTACTCGTGGGCCCCGGTCCCGCCCATCATCCCCACGTCTCCCTCGACGCGGTACCAGCGCAGACCTGTGCGATCCATGATCCGGTCATACGCGCCCACATGCAGCGCATAGCTCTCCTCCAAGCCCGCGAGGTCGCGGTCGAAGCTGTAGGAGTCCTTCATCACGAACTCGCGCGTGCGCAGCACGCCCGCGCGCGGGCGTGGCTCGTCGCGCTCCTTGACCTGGAAGTGGTAGACGATCAGCGGCAGGTCGCGATAGGAGCGCACGATCTGCGCGATGTGGAAGGTGACGGCCTCCTCGTGGGTCATCGCCAGCACGAGCTCCGAGCCCTTGCGGTCGGTCAGCTTGAACAGCTCGTCGATCTCGATCCGCCCGGTCTTACGCCACGGCTCGGCCGGTTGCAGCACCGGCATCAACATCTCCTGAGCGCCGATTGAGTCCATCTCCTCGCGGATGATCTGAACGACTCGCTGGTGCACCCGCCAGCCGGCCGGCAGCCACGTCCACATCCCAGCGCCCATCTGACGTACGAGCCCGGCCCTCACCATCAGCTTGTGCGAGATCGCCTCCGCGTCGGCCGGCGGCTGCTTCTCGGTGGGCAGGAGGTAGCTAGAAAGGCGCGTCATCGGGGATGCAGAGCCTAGTAGTACCTCTGATAGAACAGCACTACCGCCGAAACTTCGATTGCAATCCGACCAAGGAGCCTCCTCATGGCCTACGCAGTTCCACCGCTTCCCTACGCCTACGACGCGCTCGAGCCTTACATCGACAAGGCGACGATGGAGTTCCATCACGACAAGCACCACCAGGCATACGTGGACAAGGCAAACGCTGCCCTCGATGGCACCGAGTGGGCGGACAAGCCCGTCGAGGAGGTCCTGCAGAACCTCGACAGCTTGGGCGAGAAGAAGGGACCGGTGAAAAACAACGGCGGCGGCCACTACAACCACACGATGTTCTGGGAGAGCATGAGTCCGGACGGCGGCGGCGAGCCGAGCGGCGCGCTGGCCGACGCAATCGCCTCGACGTTCGGCTCGTTCGCGGACTTCCAGGCGAAGGTCAAGGAAACGGGCGTCAATCAGTTCGGCTCCGGCTGGTCGTGGCTCGTGCACGACGGCTCGGGCCTCGCGGTCGTCGGCTCGGCCAACCAGGACAACCCGATCTCAGACGGCAAGACGCCGCTGCTCGGCGTCGACGTGTGGGAGCACGCCTACTACCTCAAGTACCAGAACCGCCGCCCCGACTACCTCGACGCGTGGTGGAACGTCGTCGACTGGTCGAAGGTCGCCGAGCGCTTCTCCGCCGTTTCCTGACAAGCATCTCTGGCCCGGCGGGAGCCTTAGGTGATCGCGGCTCTCGCCGGGCTGGCGCTCAGTTGCGGCTGAAGCGCCGGCCGGCCACAGGCGAGGTCTCCTCGTCCAGCGCCGGCCCAGCGGCGGCGGGCTCGAGCATCGACTCGAGCACCGCGTCGGCGGTCGCGTCGTCCTGCGCCGCCGCGGCTTCGAGGGCGGCGATTCGCTCGGGGGTCATCGCCGTTGCGTCCTCGTTCTCGGCCAGCCACTCCCGCGCCTCGGCGGCCGCCGACTCGTCGCGCTGGACGGTCTTGCCGGCGGCATAGTAGCGGTCGATCTCGGCGAACAGCTCGTCCACGAGCTGCTCGGTGGGGACCTTCTTCAGGGGCTCGCCCTTGGAGTAGATCATCCCCATGTCTTTCGCGCCGGTAATGCCGAAGTCCGCGTGGCGGGCCTCGCCGATGCCGTTGACCGCGCAGCCGAGCACCGACACCTCGATCGGGTCCTCGTAGGCTTCAAGACGCCGCTCGACCTCAGCGACGACGGTGTCCATGTCGAACTGCAGCCGCCCGCAGGTCGGGCAGGCGATCAGGTCGGGGCCGCGCTCGCGCAGCTTCAGCGCCTTGAGGATCTCCCAGGCGACCTTGACCTCCTCCTCGGCGTGGAACGTCGACAAAGAGATCCTGATCGTGTCGCCGATCCCGTCAGCGAGCAGGGTGCCCAGGCCGACCGCGGACTTCAGCGAGCCAGACCATTTCGTGCCCGCCTCGGTCACGCCCAGGTGCAGTGGGTATGGGATGCGCTCGGAGAGCAGCCGGTTGGAGGCGATCGTGTTCGGCACCGAGGTCGACTTCATCGAGACCTTGAAGTTCTGAAAGTCCAGGCGCTCCATCAGCTGGACCGTCTCGATCGCGGCGGTGACGAGCGCCTCGACGGGGTTGTCGTACTCGAGCTGACGCAGGTGCTTTGGCAGCGAGCCCGAGTTCACGCCGACCCGCAGCGGTGTGCCACGCTGCTTGGCCAGGGCGATCACCTCTGCGACCTTCTCCGGCCCGCCGATGTTTCCCGGGTTGAGCCTCACGCAGTGCGCGCCGGCTTCGATTGCCTTGAGCGCAAGGGTGTGGTTGAAGTGGATGTCGGCGATTATCGGGATCGGCGATTCGGCGACGATCGTCTTCAGCGCCTCGGCGTCCTGCTCACGGGGCACAGCCACGCGCACGATGTCCGCGCCGGCCTCGGCGACCGTCCTGATCTGGCCCATCGTCGCCGCCAGGTTCGCTGTCTCGGTCTTCGTCATCGTCTGAACCGCGACCGGTGCGCCGCCACCGATTGGAACGGAGCCGACCTGGATTTGGCGCTCAGAAGCCATGCCCCCATTGTACGGCGGCCATCCGCACTGCCGTGAAACGGGCGTGAATGCTCCGCGCAGGGGACCGTCCTGCGATGAATCGCCCTAACCTGCCCGCATGGATCGGCCGCTGTCATCCGAGGTCTATGCCACCGCCCGTGGACCTTTGGCGCACCTCGCGGCGCCGTTAGCGGCGCGCGCGCGGGCGCGTCGCCACGAGCGCTTCTTTGCGCTCACGCGGCTGCAGGCAGGGGCACGCGTGCTCGACGTCGGCTGCGGAGCGCTCGGCCTGCGCGCGCTGGAGCCGGAGCTGGACGTGACCGGCGTGGACCTGCTCGAGTACCCCGACTATCCCGGCCCGTTCGTGCGCAGCGACCCGGCGGAGGGCCTGCCGTTCTCAGAGAACGAGTTCGACCTCGTGTACTGCTCGAGCGTGATCGAGCACGTCCCGCCACCACGCCGCGCGGCGTTCGCCGCCGAGGTGCGCCGGGTTGGGCGCGGCTGGTTCGTGCAGACGCCGGCGCTGTCGTTCCCGATCGAGCCGCACTCGCTGCTGCCTGGCGCTCACTGGATCCCGGCGCGCTTGCGCAAGGCCTACTGGCGCCTGGGCGCGACCGGCGGCTGGGAAGAGATATCACTGCTGAGCCGCCCTGAGATGGAAGCGCTGTTCGGGTCCGCGCAGGCCGAGCGGATCGGGCCCCTCGTCAAGAGCTGGGTGTGTGTGCACGCGCCCGATGGCCCAGCCGGCTGATCTACCTCCTGTTGAACGGGAGGGAGTACTGAGTCCCGCCCTCCCCGAGCCCGCCCTCTGAGTCTCGCCCTCCCGGACCCACCCTCCCGCGCCCGCTTCCCAGTGTGCGTCAGCCCGCCAGCCGGCTGATGTCGTTGCTGACGCCGTTGACCACGAGAAACAGCAACAGCACGATCCCGACGGAGCTGTAGCGGTACATCGCCACCAGCGAGATGCGGCGCCCACGCAGCTTCTCGGCGACCGACCAGAGGACATGTCCGCCGTCGAGGGGCAGGAACGGGAACAGATTGATGACCGCGAGGATGAGCGAGAGGAAACCAAGGAACACCAGCGCATAGCCGGTGCCTGCGACTACGGTTTCGTGCGCATCTTGGGTAATCCCGACGATGCTCGAAACTTGACTCCGGGCCTTGGAGCTCGTGAGTGCGCGGCCAAAGCCGGTCAGCGTCTGGGTCGTCACATGCCACATCTCGTTCACAGCCGCGCCGGCGGCGCCAAGTACGCCGAAGCCTTTCACCGATGGGGGCGCGAACTCGAAGCCGACCAGCATTCGGCGTTCCTTGGCGCTGTAGCGCGGGTACACCGAGAGCGTCACCTCGCGTCCGGCGCGACGGACGGTCAGGCTCACCGGCGTGGAGGACCGGCAGCCGTCGGTGGGGGCCCCAGCGCAGCGATGCGAGGCGATCCGCTCGACGGCTGTTTCCTCGGTCGCGGGTTTACCGTCGACGGCGACGATCCGGTCGCCGGGCTTGAGCACGCCGTCGGCCGGCTTGCCGGGCTCGATCGAGTGCACCGCGGTGGTCGGGACGAGCGTCTGCACAGATGGGTCGAGATTGCCGAGCGCCGCCGCCCCGTTTAGGCTCCCGGTGAACAGCACCGCCCAGAACAACAGGAACGCGATCAGGATGTTTACGCCCGGCCCCGCGAGGATCACCGCGACGCGCTTCCATGGCGCCTGGTTGTAGTAGGCGCGCCTGACTATCTCCGGGTCGAGCATCCCGGTCTCCTCGGAGTCTCGCTCGTCGGTTCCCACTGCTCCGGCGCCTGGCAGCCCGCTCGCCATCGCTATGGCGGGTTCGAGCCCTTTGAGCTCCTCGGGGTTCATTCCCGTGATCTTCACGTAACCCCCCGCCGGGATCAGGCCAATCGCGTACTCGGTCTCGCCTCGGCGTACACGAAAAATTGTCGGCGGGAAGAACAGCGAGAAGCGCTCCACGCGCATTCCGACCATCTTGGCCACGGCGAAGTGTCCGAACTCGTGCAGCACGATCAGCAGGACAATGCCGAAGAGGGTCAACACCCAGCTCACGGGATCAGTTTGGCAGGCGCAGGCGCGGTTACCCGCCGGTCACGTACGGAGCCTCCCGGGCACCACCCGCGATCGACATGGAATGGGATAGCGTGACCGTCGATGGCAAGCATGGTGGAGACGGGATCTGTATCGCAGGAGCGCTGGAGCGCGGTCGACCGCTACATCGGCGACCTGCTGATAGGCGACGATCCCGCGCTGGACGCGGCGCTACAGGACAGCGCCGCCGCCGGGCTGCCGCCGATCGCGGTCACGCCGGCCCAGGGCAAGCTGCTGGAGCTGCTCGCGCGTGTGCAGGGAGCGCGCACGATCCTGGAGCTGGGAACGCTCGGCGGCTACAGCACGATCTGGCTCGCGCGGGCGCTGCCCGCGGGAGGGCGTATCGTCACGCTCGAGGCCAACTCGCGATACGCGGCGCTCGCCCGGGCAAGCATCGCGAGAGCCGGGTTGGGTGAGGTCGTCGAGCTGCGGGTCGGAGCCGCGCTCGAGACCCTCCCCCAGCTCGCGGCCGAGGGCGCCGGCCCGTTCGACATGATCTTCATCGACGCCGACAAGGGGAACTACCCGGGCTACTTCGAATGGTCGCTGAAGCTGTCGAGGCCCGGCACGCTGATCGTCGGCGACAACGTCGTCCGCGACGGCGCGATCCTCGACCCGGACGCTGAGGACCCATCGGGAGGCAACGAGACGATCAAAGGCGTACGCCGCTTCTATGAAATGCTCGCCGCCGAGTCACGCGTCAGCGCCACCGCGATCCAGACCGTCGGGGACAAGGGCTATGACGGCTTCGCGCTGGCGATCGTCGGAGCCTGATCTCGCGTCACCCCAACTCCGCGACCGTCTCCTCCGCCGCCGCACGCGCCCGCCGATCGGCCTCGTACAGCGACTCGAAGGCCCGCACGGGCTCGCTGGGGAGCTCGGACAGCGTCCGTTCGATCACCTGCGAGATCTCGACGAATCGAAGCCGGCCCTCGAGAAACGCGTGGACCGCGATCTCGTTGGCGGCGTTCAGTACGCATGGCGCCGTTCCACCCGTCCGCGCGGCTTCGCCCGCCAACCGCAGGCATGGGAACGCATCGAGGTCGACGGGCTCGAACGTGAGATCGCCAACGGCCGTCAGGTCGAGCGGGGCGATCGGGAGATCGACGCTCTCACCGCCGTGGAGCGCGTAGGAGATTGCGATGCGCATGTCCTTAGGCCCGATGTGGGCGAGCATCGCTCCGTCGGCGAGCTGCACGAGCCCGTGGATCAGCGATTGTGGGTGCACTACCACGTCGATGCGGTCATACGGCGTGCCGAACAAGTGGTGGGCCTCCATCAGCTCGAGGCCCTTGTTCATGAGCGTGGCTGAGTCGATCGTGATCTTGCCGCCCATCGCCCACGTCGGGTGTGCGAGCGCCTGCTTGACGGTCACGTCCTGGAGTTCGCTGCGGTCGCGCCCCCGGAAGGGACCACCGCTCGCGGTGATCGTCAAGCGCTCCACCGCTCCCGGAGGCTGTCCTGTCAGCAGCTGGTGCAGAGCGGTGTGCTCGGAGTCGACCGGCACGATCTGCGCACCCGTGGCCTCGGCGAGCGCGACGACGAGCTCGCCGCCCACGACCAGCGACTCCTTGTTGGCGAGCGCGAGGTCGATGCCCTCGCCGAGCGTCGCGACCGTCGGGCCAAGGCCGGCGGAGCCGACGAGCGCGTTCAACACGAGATCGGCGCCGGACTCGACCACGAGCCGCACGAGCCCCTCCGGCCCACTCAGCACCTCCCCGTCGGCCCACGCCTCCGCCGCACGCGCGGCCGCATCCTCGTCGGCAAGCGCAATCTGCCCCACCCCGTGCGCTCGGCCCTGCTCTATGAGCGCCTCCCACGAGCGCTCCGCCGATAGGCCGACGAGCTCCAGCTCGTCGCTGCGTGCGACCACGTCGAGCGCCTGGACTCCGATCGATCCGGTCGAACCGAGGATCAGAAGCCGCTTAAGCACAAAAATTCCAGGGGGCTGTGGATCGAGCGGGACAAGGACGCGGTGAGCGACGTGTGCTCTGCTGGCCGATCTTCGATCGGTGAGCGATCGAGGACGCCGTCACGCGAAGCGTCCACGATCTCCTCGTTCTTAGACATACGCGGCCCAGATGTAGTAGCCGACGACCGCCGCGAACAACACCGCGTCCAGGCGGTCAAGCGCGCCGCCGTGAGCGCCGAACAGGCCACCGGAGTCCTTCGCGCGGGCCTCGCGCTTGACGAACGACTCGAACAGGTCACCCACAGGCGCGACGAGCGCCACACCCAGACCGAGCACGAGCGCGTGTGTGCCCGGCAGCCAGTCCTGGTAGCGCCCGGCGAACCAGACCCCGAGGATCGCGCACACCATCCCAATCAGGAGACCCTCGACGGTCTTGTTCGGCGAGATGTGCGGGGCAAGCGGGCGTGAGCCGAACAGCCGTCCGCCGAGGTAGGCGCCGGTGTCGCCGAGGAACGTGCCGACGAGCACGTCGATCACGATCCCGAGGCCATGCGGCAGCTCGCGCAAGAGCACCGCGTGGGCGAGCGCGAACCCGATCCAGTAGATCCCCAGCAGGGTGACCGCCAGCCCTCCGACGCTTGGCCGACGCTGCAGAAGCGTCAACGCGAACAGCGCCGGCAGGGCCGCGACGGCGACGAGCAGAACCTGGAACTGGTCGCCGTAGAGCGCCGCCGCGAGCAGACCGGCGAGCGCGAGGAAGCCCGCCAAGCGCACCGGATGTGCACGGTCGTACATCGCATACAGCTCGTGCATGCAGACGCAGCCGAGCGCGAACAGCCCGAGCGCGAACACCCAGCCGCCCTCGATTACCAGAAACAGCGCGAGCGCGATCGCCGGCAGCGCCACCAGCACTCGCGCGCCCAGGTCTGAGCGGGGCTCACGGGACCGCGCACGGTGACGTCTTGGGGACGCGGAGCGACGGGCGGCCCGGGGGGGCTCACCGCGGGATACGCGCTGTCCTCCGGCTCCCATTAGCGACGCCCCACCGGCCCGATCATCGCCTGCCAAAGCGGCGGCGGCGCTCTGAGAACTCCTCCAGCGCCTGTTCGAGCGCCTCGCGCGTGAAGTCGGGCCACAGCTCGTCGCGGAACACGAGCTCGGAATAGGCCGACTGCCACAACAGGTAGTTGGATAACCGCTGCTCGCCGCTGGTGCGGATGATCAGGTCGGGATCGTGCATCTCCGGCGCGTACAGGCAGGCGCGGAACTCCTCTTCGGTGCCCCCGGTGAAGCGACGCGCCGCGTCGAGGATCTCCGCGCGCCCGCCGTAGTTGAACGCGACGAACAACGTGATTCGCCGGTTTCCCTCGGTCATCTCCTCCGCCCAGTGCATCTGCTCGCAGAGCTCAACGCTCACGCCCTCGCGGCGACCGATGAAGCGCATGCGTACGCCCTCCTCGTGCAACTCGGGGGTCTCGCCCGCGATCCGCCGGGAGAACATCTCCATCAGGCCCTTCACCTCCTCGGCTGGACGCGCCCAGTTCTCGGTCGAGAACGAGTAGACCGTCAGCTCCTCGATGCCGAGCTCCGCCGCGTCGCGCAGGCGCGCCTTGACCGTGTCCGCGCCGGCATCGTGACCCTCGTTCACGGACACGCCGCGCGCTGTGGCCCAGCGCCCGTTTCCGTCGGTGATGATGGCGACGTACCGTGCCGTCAAGCCGGCCGAGCCTCGATCGGTCGCAGACGCCCATTCCCCGGCGGCGGCCATCAGACTTCGAGGATCTCCTCTTCCTTGGCCTTGAGCACTTGGTCGAGATCTGAGATGCGCCCGTCGGTCAGCTTCTGCAGCTCAACCTCGGCGCGGTGCTCGTCGTCAGATGAGGCCTCGCCCTCGGCCTTGAGCTCGCGCAGCTGCTGCATCGTGTCGCGGCGCACGTTGCGGATCGCCACGCGGCCCTCCTCAGCCAGGTTGCGCACGACCTTGACGAGATCGCGGCGGCGCTCCTCCGTCAGATCTGGAACCGCCAAGCGCACGAGGTTGCCGTCGTTTGAGGGGTTGAGGCCGACATCGGACTCGTTGATTGCCTTCTCGATGAACTTGATCGAAGACTTGTCGTATGGCTGCACGGTGATCAGGCGCGCTTCCGGCGCGGAGATCGTGGCGAGCTGGTTGAGCGGTGTCATCGCGCCGTAGTAGTCGACGACTATGCGGTCCAGCAGCGATGGGCTGGCGCGCCCGGTGCGCACCGTGGAGAACTCGTGCTGGGCGGACTCGACCGACTTGGCCATGCGCTCGCGGGCATCCTCCAGCAGTTCGTCGATCATCTCAGCGGCCATCGCCTCACCCCTCCTGCGCAGTCGGTGTCGATACCAGCGTGCCCACCCGCTCACCGGAGATTATCCGCGCGAGGCTTGTCTCATCGTCCATGTTGAACACGTTGAGCGGCATCGCGTTCTCCATGCACAGCGCGAGCGCTGTCGAGTCCATCACGCGCAGGCGCCGCTCGATCGCCTCCATATGGGTGATTTCGGGGATGAACGTGGCGCTCTCATCGAGTGCGGGATCGGCGGTGTAGACACCCTCGACGCCGTTCTTGGCCATCAGGATGATCTCCGCGTGGATCTCAGCCGCGCGCAGCGCGGCGGCGGTGTCGGTCGTGAAGAACGGATTGCCCGTGCCGGCCGCGAAGATCACCACGCGGTCCTTCTCCAGGTGGCGCATCGCGCGGCGGCGGATGTAGGGCTCAGCGACCTCCGAGATTCCGAGTGCCGACTGCACGCGCGTGGGGCTGCCCATCTTCTCCAGCGCGTCCTGCAACGGCAGCGCGTTGAGCACGGTGGCGAGCATGCCCATGTAGTCGGCGGTCGCCCGGTCCATCCCCGCGGCGGCGCCCTGCATGCCACGGTAGATGTTGCCCGCGCCGACGACGATCGCGACCTCCACACCCTCGTCGCGCACGGCGGTCACCTGCCGCGCGACGGCGACCACGCGCGCGGGGTCGGTGCCGTACTCCAGATTGCCCATGAGCGCCTCGCCAGAGAGCTTCAGGAGAATGCGTTTGAAGGCGGGATCAGCCATAGCGGCAGAGCCTATCCGTTCACCTCCTTTCCCCAGGGGACCGTGGAGCAAGCTGGGCACTCATGAGCAGGCCCACCCGCCCCGCATGGCGTGCTACGCACGCGTGACCCAGCCCTTCGGGCTGTGTGCCCCCGATTCGAGATCCCGCGATCTCTGATCGTGAGGACGCCGCCATGCGCCGCGTCCACGGCCCCCTGGGCCTACTGGCCTACGGCGAATCGTACGAACCGCCGGATTACGACGTTCTCGCCGGTCTTGGCGGTCAGCTCATCGCGCAGCTGCTGGACGGTCTTGCCCTCGAACTTGGGGTTGTGCATCTCCTGCTCCAACAACACGATCGTCGAAAGCCATGAGTCGAGCTTGCCGGATACGATTTTCTCGCGCACGTTCTCGGGCTTGTCAGCCGCCTCCTGCTCGTAGATGCGCGCCTCGGCGTCGCGGGCCTCCGCGGGCACGTCCTCGCGGCTCACGTAGGAGACGGTGGGCGTGGCGGCGATCTGCATCGCGATGTCGCGGGCGAAGCCGACGAAGTCCTCGTTGGTGGCCACGAAGTCGGTATTGCAGTCGACCTCGATCAGCACCCCAACCTTGGCGCCCGCGTGGACGTAAGCCTGCACGGTGCCCTCGGTGGCCACGCGCTCGCCGAGATCCTGGACTTTCTTGCCTTGCTTGACGCGCAGGATCTCGATCGCCTGCTCAATGTCGCCGCCCGCCTCGGTGAGGGCCTTCTTACAGTCCATCATGCCCGCGCCCGTGCGCTCACGCAGGGCCTTCACGTCTTTGGCAGAAATGCTCGAGCCGGCGCCCTCCGGGCGCCCTTGATCGTGCTTATCGGCCCTCTCGGTGGTGCTCACGCCCCAGCCTCCTCGGTCACGGTGGCCTCTACGACGTCCTCTGCCACCTGCATCTCGGCTGCCGGCTCCTCGGGTGCGGCGGCCGGTTGGGGTTTGGGCTCCTCTGGTGGGGCTTGTGCCGCGGGCTTCTCGGACGCCGCGGCAGACGGCGCCTGGGCGGGCTCCGGCGTGGCGGGCGCACTCTGAGCCTGGGCTGCCGCCGCGGCGGCCTGACGCTCGGCGACCTCTCGCGCGGCCTGTTCCTCGGCCTCGCGCTTGGCCTGTTCTTCGGCCTCACGCTTGGCGCGGGCCTCAGCCTCGAGACGAGCTTTTTCTTCAGCCTCCTGGCGCGCGCGGTCCTCCTCGGCGCGGAACACGGAGTGACCCTCCGAGACGACCTGGCCGATCGCCTGAGTGATCAGCGCGCAGGAGCGGATCGCGTCGTCGTTGCCGGGGATCACGAAGTCGATCCCGTCCGGGTCGCAGTTGGTGTCGATCAGGCCGATGATTGGGATGCGCAGGCGCCGGGCCTCTTTGACCGCGATCTCCTCGACCTTCAAGTCGATCACGAACATCGCGTCGGGCACGCGCTGCATGTTCTTGACGCCGCCAAGGTTGGCGCGGAGCTTGGCGAGATCGGCCTGCGCGGCCATCCGCTCGCGCGTCGGCAGCAGCGCGAGCTGGCCGTCGGCCTCGTAGCGTTCGAGGTCGTGCAGCCGGCGAATGCGCTGGCTGATGGTCTGGAAGTTGGTGAGCAGCCCGCCCAGCCAGCGATGGTTGACGTAGGGCATGCCCGAGGACTCGGCCACGTCCTTGATCGTGTCGCGCGCCTGCTTCTTGGTGCCGACGAACAGGACCGTCCCGCCGCGGTGGGCGAGCGCGCCGGCGAACTCCTGCGCCTCGTTGAGCAGGACAGAGGTCTTGAGCAGGTCGATCAGATAGATGCCGCCCCGCTCACCATGGATGAAACGGCGCATCTTTGGGTTCCAGCGACGCGTCTGGTGGCCGAAATGGACGCCGGCCTCCAGCAGCTCCGCCAAGCCTACTTGAGCCACGGGTTACTCCCTTGTATGCAATTGGATGCCGTACGGGTGGAGCGGACCCGAAGATGTACGCGACGATGCGTCGCTTCCTTCGGGCAGGGCCGCGATCCCTTGCCGTACGGGTCGAAGATCTGGTTAGCCGCCCAGAATAGCCAAAATTGGAGGAATCGGTCTACCCAGAGACAGACCACCCGGCAAAGACGGACCATCCGGGCAAATGACCCGCCGCCCTATCGCGCGCCATGCTCCTTCTCCGCGCGACCCAACGCCAAAGCAAGGTCGGCGGGCAGCGGCGAATGAACCTCGATCGGCTCACCCGTCAGCGGGTGGGGGAACGCGAGGCGGGTGGCGTGCAGAAACTGGCGCTCCAGGCCGAGTGTGCCGGGAGCGTCGCCGCCGTACTCGGGGTCACCGCAAACCGGGTGACCGATGGCCTGGAGGTGGACGCGGATCTGGTGGGTCCGCCCCGTGTCCAGGCGCAGCCGCAGGAGTGAGTGGCGCGGGAGCGCACGCTCGAGCGTGAAGTGAGTGCGGGCCTCGCGGGGATGGTCGCCGCCGATGGCCATGCGCGTGCGCACGCGTGGGTCACGTCCGATCGGCGCCTCGATCGTTCCGGAGCGCGCCGGCGGGCGCCCGTCGACGAGCGCGAGATACTCGCGCTCGATCGACCTTTCGGCCAGCGCCCCCTGGAGCAGGCGCAGAACGTCGTCTGAACGAGCCACCACGAGCAGCCCGGAGGTGTCGCGGTCGAGGCGATGGACGATCCCAGCCCTGTCCGGTTCGCCTCCGGCAGCGAGCGGTGCCAAGAGCTGGGCGAGCGTGCCCTCGCGATGTCCGCGCGCGGGGTGCACGACCAGCCCTGGCCCCTTGTCGACCACGAGCAGGTGCTCATCTTCGTAGGCGATCTCAAACCCGGAGGTCATCGTGGAGGAGCTCGTCCCGGCGCGGCGCGGCGCGACTCCTCGACGAGTAGGAACAGGATCAGTATGCCGAGCGTAATCGAGGTATCTGCGAGGTTGAACGGCGGCCAGCCGAGCGGGAGCTTGATGAAGTCGGTCACCGCGCCATCGCGCAGGCGGTCGACGATATTGCCGAGCGCGCCGCCGATCAGCATGCCGGTCGGCAGCCACATCAGGCGCTGGCTTGAATGCGTGGCGAAGTAGGCGAGCAGGGCCAGGAGGGCGACGCCGATGAGGATCGTCACGCCTACGTGGTTACCGGGGAGGAAGCCAAACGCGACCCCGTGGTTGCGCGTGCTCACGAGCTGGACTCCCGGGAGAAACTTGCGTTCTTCGCCGGGGACGATCGAGTGTTCAATCTCGCGCTTGCTCAGCTGGTCGACGGCGATCACGGCGATCAGGACCAGGCCAGCTCGCAGCCAGGCTGCTGTGCTGCTCATCGAGAGCTCAGCCGTGGATGAGGCCGTCGACGAGGACCGCTTTGATGATGTACAGGGTGAAGATCCCCAGCATCGGGCTGAAGTCCAGACCGCCGAAGGAGGGCAGGAAGCGGCGGAAGATACGCAGGAACGGCTCGCAGACGTCACGCAGGAATCCGAGCACGATGTCGGTGGCGCGCGAGTATGGCGGGCGCAGACCGACCGAGAACAGCAGCTGGATGACGATGTAGACGAAAATCAGCAGGATGTAGACGTAGAGCAGCGTCGAGACGTAATCGGCGATCTGCGTGCGTGCGCTGGCCAGGGTCAGCACGGCAGTCATCTCACCGCCCCCGCCATGCAGACATCCGTCACGGCGTCGAGACGCGTAACGCCACCCGCCGCGGATATAGGTGGAGCGCTCACCGCGCGTCTCCGAGCACGGCGTCGAGCGCGTCACTGAACGCGGCGCGCAGCCCGGCGCGCTCCAGTGCATCGAGCCCGCGCGCGGTGACCCCGCCCGGCGAGGCGACCTCACGACGTATCGCCTGGGTGTCGTTGTCACGGCGTCGCAGCAGCTCCGCGGTACCGGCGAGCGTCTGTACGACGAGCTCCGCCCCCTGTGTGGCGGGGATGCCGCGGCGCACGCCGGCATCGATCTGGGCCTCGGCGACGAGCGCGACGTAGGCGGGAGCGCAGGACATCAAACCCATCGCGACGTCAAGAAGTGCATCGGGCAACGCGACAAGCGTTCCGAGCTCGGCGAACAGCTCGCGGACAGGCGCGTCGAGCGCATCCTGGCGTTCGGGAGCGGCCTGGACGACGGCGCCCTGGCGCACCTCCACCGGGAGTGAGGGGATGAAGCGGTAGACCGGCCTGTCTGGATAGGCGTGGTCGAGCGTACGAAGCGCTGTGGCCGCGAGAATCGAGGCCACAGCCTTGGCGTGCGGGGCCACCTCACTCGCGACGTCGAGGAGCTGGTAGGGCTTGTGGCAGAGCACAACGATGTCGGCGCGCTGCGCCACCTCGGCGTTCGTGCTCAGCGCCTCGCCCCCGACCTCTGCCGCCAGAGCCTCGGCCCGCTCGGCGAGCGGATCGGCCACGAGCAGCGGACGCCCCCACCCGCGCGCAAGCGCCCGCGCCATGTTGCCTGCCCCTATGAGACCTATCTGCATCAGAAGCTCAGGCTACTACCGACGTCATCTCAAGAAACCTTCCTGGCGTGTCAGATCCAAGACTGGCAAGCAATCAAATTCCCACCCACCCCGCGTGGCGTGCTTGGCACGCGAGCTGGCCGATCTTCGATCGGTAGGACACCGCCCGACGCCGGATATGGCGCGTCAGGTCAGGATTGGTTGAAGAAGCCCTTCTCGATCAGGCGTGCGCGCTCCTCGGCGGAGATCTCCACGTTGCGGGGGGTCAGCATGAAGACCTTGTCGGCGATCCGCTGCATGCCGCCGTCGAGCGCGTAGGTGAGGCCGGAGGCGAAGTCGATCAGGCGCTTGGACAGATCGGTGTCGGAGCTCTGCAGGTTGAGGATCACCGGGATCGAGTCCTTGAACTTGTCCGCGATCTGCTGGGCGTCGTTGAACGACTTGGGCACCACGAGGTGCACGCGGACATCGCCATTGCCACGACCGCCGACCGGTTTGAGCACGGTGGTGGAACGCCCTCCGCGGGGCTCATCCTCGGCATAGATGTCATCGAACTCGTCGCGCCGACGGCGCAGACGGCGGACGTTGGGGCGCTCGCGGTAGCGATCCTCGATCTCGGCCTCCGGCGGTTGGTCATCATCGTCGTAGCCGTCGTGATACTCCTCGGCGAGGCCGAAGTAGACGAGCGCGCTGTGCCAGGAGTCGCGGAAAGCCATCGGTGTAGGTGCGTCTTCGCCCGGCGAGCCGGTTTCCCTGCTCATGCTAACCAAACGCCTGAGCCGAGCAAGGGCTCCCCAGAGCCGCTAATCGTACAGCCTCGTGCCAATCCGCACGATTGTCGCGCCCTCTTCGACCGCGATGAGATAGTCCTGGGAGGTTCCCATCGACAGGTGCTCGAGGCGGTGCTCGGCGGCGAGCTCTCTCAGCGCGGCGAACCAGCGGCGGCTGTCCTGCGGCTGTGGGGACAGCGGCGGCATCGTCATCAGCCCGGCCACCGGCACGGGCGAGCGGGCGATGAAGGAGTCGATCTCGCCCGGGGCGATGCCCGCCTTGCCGGGCTCGCCGGCGACGTTGATCTCGAGCAGGACGCGCAGCCCGGGGCGCGCCAGCTCGGCGTGACGGGCGAGCTCACGCAGCGCGGACTCGGACGCGAGCGAGTGGATCAGGCGCACGTGAGGCACGATCAGGCGCACGCGCCGGCTCTGCAGTTGGCCGATGAAGTCCCACTGGAACAGCTCACCGTGTGCGGCCACCTTCACGGCGAGGTCCTGGGCGCGGTTCTCACCGACCAGGCGGATGCCGGCCGCCGCGAGTACCGGCAGATCCTCGGCGGACACGTACTTGGTCGCGGCGAGCACTTCCACCTCGCCCGGGTCTCGCCCCGCGCGGATGGCGGCGTGCTCGATCTCGTCATGAACGCTGTCGAGGTTCGCGCGAATCCTCTCCACCTGCAGACCCGATATCGGCTCAACCATGGCGCGTGCGGCCCCCGTCCCGACAGCGCACCGTGACTTTCAGCTCAGCCATGCCACCCCCGCCTGGCGTCCGGCATGTGCGCCTTCGCGTCGGTATGAGAAGAAGCGCTCGTCGCAGATCGTGCACACCGCGACATCCTGCACCTCGGCCACGCCCGCCGCCTGCAACCGCTCACGCGCGATCGCCTTCAGGTCGATGTTGCGGGCGGGTGGGCTCGCAACGCCGTGGGGGCCTGTGAACGCCGCGTGCACCTCGGGGCCGACCTCGTAGCAGCAGAAACCGGCGCCGGGGCCGATGACCGCCACGATCTCATCCTCCCCGCCCGCCACCTCCCTGAGCGCGAGCACCCCTTCCCCGAGCACGCCCGCGGCCAGACCACGCCAGCCCGCATGGAGCATCGCCACCGCGGGCGGGTGGGATCCGATTCCGAGCGCGACGGGCAGGCAATCGGCCGTGAGCACCATCGCTCCCACGCCGCGCAAGGCGGTTGCTTGACCGTCGGCCTCTCCGGCGTCGCCCGCATCATCGGCCTCGACGGTCACATGCCGCACAACAGAGCCATGGACCTGGTGGCCCCGCGCAAGCCGCCTCACCCCGATCCGCTCGCGCAAGCGCTCGCGCGCCTGCTCTCCGCGCTCGGCGCCGTCGCCGCCGACGCTCGACATGTTGCCGTCCGCGCGCGACGTGAACAGCGCGTGGCCACCGCCGGGCAGGCTGAAGGACAGGAGCTCGACTTCGCTCATGCCCCGGCCTCCAGCGCCGCCCGCAACTCCGCCTCGGGCCCATCGGGCAGCTCACCGTCCAGCTTGCGGCGCAGGGTGGCCTCGAGTCGATGGCCGATCTCCGGGCCCTCGTGCACGCCGGCGGCGAGCAGGTCCTCGCCGGTGATGGCCAGTTTGACGCTGCGCGTCTGCTCGAGCCAGCGGCGGGCAGGCTCCTGAGCGCCCAGCGCGCCCGCCAGGGCGACGCCCTCCGGCGGCACGCCCATCGCGGCGGCGCGGAGTACCGACGGCCGCTCAGCCGCGGGCAGCTCCTCGATCAAGCGCGGCACCGCGACGGTGGCGGTCACCACGCGGTCGCGATCTCCCGCGGGGAAATTCAAGCGATCGAGCAGCGCGACGATCTCCGTGCGCGGGTCATCGCTCGCGCGCAGCGCCAACGGGAGCATCAGCGACGCGAGCAACGCCAGATCGGGCCGGCCGTCCTCGGGCAGCAACTCCAGTGTCGCGCGGGCCAGCGACTCCTCGAAGCGCAGTCGTGGGTGCAACCCGCCCAGCACTCCGAGCTCGCTCAACGCCGCCAGCGACGCGACCGCGTCGTCTTCGGCCAGGGCGAGACGCAGCTCGACGCCGATGCGCGCACCGGAGACCGTGTCCAGGGCGCGCGAGGACACCGCTTGAGCAGCCAGTCGGGCGGTGTGCGACTCGACCTCGAAGCCGAGGCGCGCCCTGTATCGCGCCAGGCGCAGCAGGCGGGTGGGGTCGTCGATGAAGCTGCGCTTGTGCAGCACCCGGAGCACGCCTTTGGCAAGGTCCTCCTCGGCGTGCGGCGCCGCACGCATGTCGGCGTCGGTCAGCGATACCGCGATCGCGTTGACCGTGAAGTCGCGACGCAGCAGGTCCTCGGCAACCGAGGCGGGCTGGACGACCGGCAGAGCGCCGGGGGTGGGATAGCTCTCGCTGCGAGCACGAGCGACATCGATGCACGCGTCGCCCAAGCGGACGCTGGCGGTTTCGAAGCGGTCGTACAGAACCACCTCGCCACCCAGTGCGCGCAGCAGTGGCTCAATCTCCCCCTCGACAATGACGTCAAGCTCGCGCGGACGCTCGGCGCGCAGCAAGTCGCGGACCGCGCCTCCAACGAGATGAACGCCCTCGTCTGCGGCCGCGAGCAGAGCCTCCCCCCCGGGCTGCTCGCTGATCTGATCAAGCAGTGCGCACTGCAATGCCGACCTCCGCCAGGTATGCCTTGGCCTCGGCGATCGTGTGACGGCCGTAGTGGAAGATCGACGCGCACAAGGCGGCGTCGGCCCCGGCGCGCAGCGCCTCGGCCAAGTGCTCGAGCTCTCCCGCCCCACCTGAGGCGATCACGGGCACGCCGACGGCCTCGCTCACCGCTTTCGTCAGCGCCAAGTCGTAGCCGTCGGAGGTGCCGTCGCGGTCCATGCTCGTCAAGAGGATCTCCCCCGCTCCCCGCTCGGCCCCCTCGCGCGCCCATGCGACCACGTCGCGACCCGTGGGGGTGCGCCCGCCCGCTACATACGCCTCCCAGCGCGCGTCACCCTCCGCGCTCGCTGCTGTCGCCTTGGCGTCGATCGCGAGCACGACGCACTGTGCCCCGAACCGCATCGCCAGCTCGTCTAGCAATTCCGGCCGCTGCAGCGCCGCCGAGTTGATCGAGACCTTGTCCGCGCCCGCGTCGAGCACCGCCTGGGCGTCGGCGACCGAGCGGATGCCACCGCCGATCGTGAACGGCACGAACACGTCGTCGGCCGTCGCGCGCGCCAGCGCCGCGATCGTGTCGCGCTTCTCGTGCGTCGCGGTGATGTCGAGGAACACGAGCTCATCGGCGCCCTCGCGGTCGTAGTGGGCGGCGAGCTCGACGGGGTCCCCGGCATCGCGGATGTCGAGGAATTCGACGCCCTTGACGACCCGGCCCCCATCGACGTCGAGGCAGGGGATTACGCGCTTGAGGTGCACCCGCCCACCGTAGCGTCCAAGGAGCGTGCGAGAAGCGGCCGTCAGCCCGCGAGCGCCGCCTGGGCTTCTCCGACCGTGAAGCGCTCCTCGTACAGCGCCTTGCCGACGATCACCCCCGCGAGGCTCGCCTCGCGCAGGCTGGCGAGGCCCGCGAGGTCGGCCAGCTTGCCTATCCCCCCGGAGTAGACGATCCGCCCGCGCACTGCCTGCACCACGCGGCGCACTTCCTCCAGATCCGGCCCTTCGAGCATCCCGTCGCGATCGACGTTCGTGTACACGAGCTCGCTCACCCCCTGCGCTTGCAGGCGCTCCAGCACCGCCTCGGGTTGCAGGGTGGTCGTCTCCGTCCAGCCCGCGGTCGACACGTGCCCACCGCGCACGTCCACCGAGACGAGCACTCGCTCGGGCCCATGCGCGTCCAGGGCGTCGTACAGGAGGTCGGGATCGGTGAACGCGGCCGTGCCCAGGATCACGCGCGCGGCGCCCGCTGCCAGCGCGTCGTACACCGCCTTGCGCGAGCGCAGCCCACCGCCGTACTGCACCGGCACCCCCAGCTCGTCGGCGATCCTTCGCAGGTTCTCGAGGTTCACCGGAACGCCCGTTTTGGCGCCGTCGAGGTCGACCACGTGCAGATGGTCCGCGCCCTCCTTCACCCAGTTGCGCGCGGCGTTCAGCGGGTCCTCGGCGTAGACCTTCTTGGCGTCGAAATCGCCCTTCGCCAACCTCACGGCGTTGCCGCCGAGGATGTCGATCGCCGGGTAGAGGATCATGCCGCAAACCCGCTTCCAGAAAGGGGATGCTGTCTCATGTCCGGAATCTCTGCCGCCCGGCGTGAGATCACGCAGGCACCGCGGCGCGGCCGCACAGGCGAGTGAAGTTTCCAAGTAGCGCCAACCCGTGCGTCGAGGACTTCTCGGGGTGAGACTGCGTGCCGAACACGTTGCCCCGCCCCACGATCGCCGCGAACGGCTCGCCGTAGTCGGCGCTCGCCAGCACCACATCCTCATCGGCCGGTGTCACCGCAAAGCTGTGCACGTGATACAGATACGCCGGGTCCGGCAGACCGTCGCTCAGCGGCGTCGCCCGCAGCCAGCGCAGCTCGCTCCAGCCGATGTGCGGCAGCTTCAGCCCGGGTGCATTTAATCGGCGCACCGTCCCCGCCAGCAATCCCAGCCCCACGGCGCCGTCATGCTCCTCGGAGCGCTCGAACAGCAGCTGCATCCCCAGGCACAAACCCATCAACGGCACGCCCGCCTCCACGCGCTCCTGGAGCAGCTCATCGAGGCCGGCCGCGCGAATCGCGGCCATCCCCGCGGGAAAGGCGCCCACGCCCGGCAGCACCAGCCCGTCCATCGCGCGCAGCCGCTCTGGATTAGAGCTCACCTCCACGCGCGCGCCCACGTGCTCGAGCGCCTTCTCGGCCGAGCGACGGTTACCCATGCCGTAGTCGACCACCCCGATCAGTGGCCCATCCGCTTTCATTAGGTCAGTGTGCCCTTGGTGCTGGGAACACCGGTCTCGGTGGGATCGATGCTCACCGCCTCGCGCAGGGCGCGCGCGAACGCCTTGAACGCGGCCTCGATCATGTGGTGGGCGTTCGTGCCGGCGTCCACGCGCAGGTGCAATGTGAGCTTCGCCGCGTTGGCGAGCGCTCGAAAGAACTCCTCTGTGAGCTCGTGCTCGAATCCCCCCGTCACGCCGCCGGGCAGCTGCGCCTCGAACAGCGTGAACGGGCGCCCGGAGATGTCGATCGCGCAGCTCGCGCGCGCCTCGTCCATCGGCACCGTCGCCGAGCCGTAGCGGGCAATGCCCGCGCGATCGCCCAGCGCCTGATCGAGCGCCTGCCCGAGCACGATCGCGGTGTCCTCGGCGGTGTGGTGCGCGCCGGTCTCCAGGTCTCCGCTGACTTTCACGTCCAGGTCCAACCGCCCGTGGCGGGCGAGCAGGTCGAGCATGTGGTCGAGGAAGCCTACGCCCGTCTCGCGCGTGCCCTTGCCCGTGCCTTCCAGCGTGAGCGTCAACCGCACGTCGGTCTCGCCGGTCTTGCGTTCGATCGTGGCCACGCGGGTCATGACCCTGGATTCTCGCGCACTCGCGCCTGCATCGACTCCGCGTGCACCTCGAACCCCTCGGCCTGGGCGATCGGCGCGGCCGCGGCCGCGAGCTTGCGGGCAGCCTCCTCGCCGATCCGGACCTCAGTCATCCGCCTGCGGAAGTGCCGCGCCGAGAGCGTCGAGGCGAAGCGCGCCGCGCCGCCGGTGGGTAGTACGTGGTTGGAGCCCGCGACATAGTCGCCGAACGCCGTGGCGCTGGCCGCGCCGACAAACAGGCAGCCCGCCGAGCGCACGACGCCCGCGAGCTTCTCCACGTCCTCGCCGATCAGCTGCAGGTGCTCGGGCGCGAACGCGTTCGCGAGCGCCACCGCCTCGCGCGCATCGGCGACTTCGACGAGCGCGAACGCAGCCTCGCCGACCGTCGGGCGCTCGACGACGAGCTCCGCGAGCTTGGCCTGAAGCGCGTCGCACACTTGCGCACTCGATGAGACGGCCACCACCAGGCTGCCCGCACCGTGCTCCCCCTGCGCGAGCATGTCGAGCGCCGCCAGACGCACCTCCTCATCGCTCGCGTCCCTGTCGAGCAACACCAGCAGGTCACTCGGGCCCGCGAACCCGTCGATCCCCACCGTCGTCGCCGACAGTTGGTGCTTGGCCTCCTGCACATAGAGGTTGCCCGGTCCGACGACGACATCCACGCGGTTCACCGTCGCCGTGCCGCAGGCCAGCGCGGCGATCGCCTGCGCGCCGCCCATGCGATAAACACGCTCCACCCCCAGAAGCCGGCAGGTCCCCAAAATCACGGGGTCGATCTGCCCGTCGGCGCCCGGCGGAGCGCACACGGCAACGTCCAGCACCCCCGCCGCGCGGGCGGTGACGACGCCCATCACAACCGTGCTCGGGTACGGCGCCCGTCCACCGGGCACGTACACGGCGGCGGCTCGGACCGGCACCTCGCGCAGCGTGATCCTGTGTCCCTGGGGCAGGTCGACAGCGACATCCTCACTCACGCCCGCCTGGGCCACGAGCGCGACGTTTGCGATCGCCACCTGCAACCCCGCCACGAGCTCCAGCGGCAGCTCCTTGATCGCCGTGTCCAGCTCCTCCAGCGCCACCACCAGAGATCTCGGCTCTCTGCCAGCGGTGTCGAAGCGGCGCGTGTACTCCCGCACCGCCGCGTCCCCCTCGGCGCACACCCCGTCCACGATCTCGCGCACGGTCTCCCGCACCGAGGCGCCGTCGGGCACGAGCGCGCGCAGCTGAGCCGCGACCGCGACCGGATCTTCGAGCCGCTCGTACTCCTCGATGCCCATCCGCTCGATCCGCATCTCAGCCACCCCCGCGCACGATCAACATCTCAGCCGGCGACGGCGTCGGCGGCGGGTAGGCCGCGCAGCTGCTTCAGCAGGTCGTCGATCTGCGTCGCCTTCAGCTTGTGCGCCACCGGGTTGGCGATCAGCCTGGCCGTGCAGACGACGATCTCCTCGCGCACGACCAGGTCGTTCTCGCGCAGTGTGGTCCCCGTAGCCGTCAGGTCGACGATCGCCTCGACCATCCCCGTCAGCGGGGCGAGCTCGACCGAGCCTTTGACCTCGACGATCTCGGCCTGGCGGCCGGTTTCCTCGAAGTGGCGCGCGGCGATCCCCGGGTACTTGGTGGCCACGCGCATCACGCCGAGACGCCTGAGCGCCTCATGCGCGGGGTCCGGGCCGGCCCGGCTGGCGAGCACCATCGTGCAGCGGCCGTAGCCGAGGTCGAGCAGCTCGTACACCTCGCGTCCCCCCTCGGGGTGGGTGGGACCGTATCCGCGCGCGGCCTGCTCCAGCAGCACGTCCTTGCCGGTGACGCCGAGGTCGGCGGCGCCGGCCTCGACATACGTGGGCACGTCAGATGGGCGCATCGTGATCACACCGATGTCCGCGAATAGCAGCTTGCGGTCATGCAAGCGCAGCTCCTCGGTGTCGAGCCCGAGGCCGGCGAGCAGATCGACCGTGTCCTTGAACAGCGCGCCACGAGGGACGGCGATCATGAGGCCGTTCATGGCGTTCATGCGGAGGGCCCCCCTGTTACTCCGGTGGCGCCCGCCGGTGCGAGCAGCGCTCCCGTCCCGCGCTCCTCTCCCGCCAGCGCGATGTGCAGGCGGTCGACGCCCAGCGCGAACCCAACCGCGGGCAGTGAGCTCCCGAACCGCCCGAGCAGCTCGTCGTAGCGCCCGCCGCCGCCGATCGGAGCGCCGAGGGCGGGGTCGTATACCTCGAAGACGGCGCCCGTGTAGTAGCCGATGTTGCGCACCAACCCGAGATCGAAGATCACCCGCTCGGCCACCTCTGCGTTCAGCAGCTCGTGCACCATCCTCATCCCAGCCACCGCGTCCGCGGCCGGCCCGGGTAGACCCTCGAGCACCTGCGGTCCGCCGCGGCGCTGGGACACGCCGAGCAGCAGCGAAACCGACTCCTCGGGCAAGCCGGTCGCGGAGAGGCGCTGCCCCAGCTCGACGAAGTCGCGGCGCACGAGCGCTTCGAGCAGCCCGGCGCGAGCGATCTCGGGCACCTGCAGGGTGCCCATCAGCGCGGGAAACAGCGACGCGTCGCCGACGCCGATCCGATAGTCCTTCAAACCTGTGGCATCCAGGGCGTGACAGAGCACTGTCAGCGCCTCCGCGGTCCCGTGTGGCGCGGGAGAGCCGATCAGCTCGATGCCGGCCTGTAAGAGCTCCCGCGGCTGTCCGCGCTGGGGCCGCACGCCGCGATAGCAGTGGGCGAAGTAACAGAAGCGCAGCGGCGCTTCACTCGCGGAATAGCGCGTGGCGACCACGCGCGCAATCGGCACGGTCATGTCCGAGCGCAGCACGAGCACGGCCCCCGACTCGTCGAACACACGATACGCGGGCTGCGCTTCGGCCATGTCGGCGCGCGCGAGCACGGCCTCGTACTCGAGCGCGGGCGTGTACACCTCGCCGTAGCCGTGGCGCTCGAACACGCCGCGCAGGATGTCGGTGATCTGACGCACCTCGCGCGTCTCGTCGGGGAGCACGTCGCGCGTGCCGCTGGGGATCGGGTGGATCATGAGCGCCCCTGAGGTTACGCGTGAACGGGCTCCGTGGCGACGCGCTCGATGCGTGCGCCCAGCTCGCGCAGGCGCTCGTCGATGCGCTCGTAGCCGCGGTCGATCTGGCGGATGTTGCCGATCTCGGAGCGACCTTCGGCGCACAGCGCCGCCAGCAGCATCGCCATCCCGGCGCGGATGTCGGGCGACTCCAGGCGCTCCCCGCGCAGGCGGCGCGGGCCGGTGACGATCGCGCGGTGGGGGTCGCACATGACGATGTCGGCGCCCATCAGGATCAACTTGTCGGTGAAGATCAAGCGGTTCTCGAACATCCACTCGTGCACGAGGATCGACCCCTCGGCCTGCGTCGCGAGGGCGACCGCGATCGAGGTCAGGTCGGCGGGGAAGGCCGGCCACGGACCATCCTGGATCTTTGACTTGTACTCGCCCACATCCGCCTGCACGACCAGCTTCTGTCCGCCGGGCACGAGCACGTCGTTGCCCTCGAGCTCCGTGCGCAGCCCCAGACGCTCGAACACGAGGCGGATCATCCGCAGATCACCGGGGATCGTGTCCTTGATCCGCAGTTCCCCACCCGTAACGCCCGCGAGCGCGATGAAGCTGCCGATCTCGATGTGATCGGGCGCCACATCGTGCTCGCAGCCGTGGAGCTTCTCGGCGCCGTTGACGGTGATCAGGTTCGAGCCGATCCCCTGGATGTCGGCGCCCATCTTCACGAGCATGCGCGCGAGGTCCTGGACGTGCGGCTCACACGCGGCTGGGCCGATCACGGTCGTCCCCGGGGTCAGCGCGGCGGCCATCAGCGCATTCTCGGTCGCCATCACCGACGGCTCGTCCATGAACACGTCCGTCGGGCAGAGGCCATCCGGAGCGGTGAGCACGATCTCGCCGTTGCAGTCCACGATCGCCCCCATCGCGCGGAAGGCATCCAGGTGCGGGTCCAGGCGCCGGCGGCCGATCACATCGCCGCCGGGCGGCGGCATCACCGCGCGATGAAAACGCGCGAGCAGCGGGCCGGCGAGCAGGAACGAGGCGCGAATCTGCTCGGCCAGCTCGTGCTCGATCTCGACCTCGTGCACGCCGGCCGCGCACAGGGCGACCTCGTTCGGCCCGCGCCAGCCCACCTCGACGCCGATCGCACGCAGAATCTCGAGCATCGCCTCGACGTCGCGGATCCGCGGGACGTTGCGCACGACCACCTCGTCCTCTGTGAGGACAGCGGAGGCGAGGATCGGCAGAGCCCCGTTCTTGTTGCCGGCTGGGACCAGCGTGCCGGACAGCGGGACGCCGCCTTCGATGACGAACTTCTCCATGAGCTGTGCACGCGGCCGGCGACCCAGAATTGGACCGCCCGAGGAGCGCCTGGCAAGCGTAACAGCCATCTCCTCCGTCAAGTTCGCCCCGCGCGCTCGCGCCCCTGCTCGGCAAGAGCTGTTCCGCCCACGCATCGCTCCCAGCCCTCGCCGAGATGCCCCCGGCGGAGCCTCGAGGTGCTCATCCTGCAAGTCTCCTTGCAAGCATCTCCGCGTCATATTGGCTCTATAAAGCCGTTTCTAAGCCCCAAGCAGAATACGCACAGGTGTTCGCTTCTATTCCGTCCGGTGGACCTCGTATCTTACGAACACATGTTCTCATCTCCGCTCATCGCAACGCTCGCGCAGCGCACGCTCGGTGCCCTGCGGCTGACCCGCTCGTTCCTGATGCTCGAGGACGATTACCAAGTCGACTGGGAGGTCGACCAGGACGAGCCCAGCCGGACAGCCCACCCCCACCGAGTGCCGCTGCGCGAGCAAGCGATCGCGGGCCGATTTGCAAACGGCCGCCTCGCACATCGCAGGCCAGGCCAGCCCCACCCGCACGTGCACGTATGCCTTTCTCCCGTCAGTCATATACCCCGCGTCCTTGGTCCGGGCGACTCAACCCGAGGGAAGAGGACACTCACGCCGCTGTCCGTGCCCGTGCCGACGGGCCAGCGGTGCCTGCGTGCTTCTCCCGAGCGCATCGGGAGCGGCGCTCGCGCGCACGAACTGACGACTCACTGACGGGGGAAGTCAACCATTGCGTTGGTCTCGGCGTCGCTGGTAGAGACTGACGCAGCCCGCGACTGCCGTGTGAAGCGAGACAGCTGTGAAGAGGCCGACCAGCGCATATCCAACGAGCTCTCTCCGCGATGCGCTTGCCTGAACTCCTTGTCGCTCCTCAACGTCAGGAAGCGAGGGTGATGATCAGCAACAGGAGTGCTACCGCGGTGATGTAGGACGCCGGAAGCATCGCGGCGGCGACGAGAAAGGCATGCGGCCGGGAGAACGCCGAGCGGCGCATGAGGATATAGGTCGCGGACATCACGCCCAGCACGACCACTCCGGCGATCACGAACCAGCCGACCCCTGGCCCGGTGTTCTGTTCCTCATTTGCGAATTCGGGAAGGCTGACGATGAGCAGCAGCACGCCGCCGGCGATGGCCAACCCCGAGACGCGCAGCCAGAGCATGCGCCTGCCGATCGGGGTGCTTGTGGCTCTGGTGAGGTCCTTTGCGCGCATCGTGCAGAGGAGTATCGGCCACCGTGGCAGCGGACTCCAACGCCCCGCCGATCGCCTCCACCAGGTACGCGAACGCCTGGTCCTCGCAGATCACCGCCCGGCACTTGCCAGAGAAACGACAGCGCGCCGACGAGCGCGTGCGCGGGCGCCCCAAGGCGTATCGGGCAGCGCCAGCCAACCCCACGCGATCTCCTCTCCCGGCGCGGGCGCGATCACCGTCGTGGCGCCATGCCCCCAGCCGTACGGCAGGCCGTCACGACCGCTCCTACCTGACGTTCGTGTGCGAGCTGCGCCGGCTCGCGCCGCGCCCTCCGCTGCCTCCCGGACCGGCCTCGGGCCCGCGCGCCTGAGA
>DAIOGX010000012.1:0-35075 GCA_036744995.1 Solirubrobacteraceae bacterium
GCGCGCGTGGCAGGTGCGCCGGCCGTGACGCAGCAGGTTTACGTGCAGCTCGAGCTCCTGCCCCGGTGGGGTCAGCGCAAGCATCTCGTCGTGCAGCTCCTCGAAGGGAGCTCCCGGGCGGAGCAGGCGCAGGCGCATCCCCACGCGGGAGACGTGGGTGTCGACGGGGACGTCGTGGAGGCCGTACGCGAACAGGAGCACGCAGGCGGCCGTCTTGCGGCCCACCCCCGGCAGCGAGCAGAGATAGTCGCGGGCCTCCTGCGGCGCGACCTCGGGCAGCCAGTCGAGCGACAGCACGGACGGCGAGGACTCGACCTGGGCATCGACCTCGCCACCCCCGGGTGGTCGCTCGGCGATCGCCTCGAGGATCGCCTGGATGCGGGCCGACTTGACCTTCGAGATCCCGCCTGGCCTGATCGCCTCCTCAACCTCTGTCACCGGCACGTCTCGCACCGCCTCCCACGACTGGAAACGCTCCCGCAAGCGCAGATAGGCGACATCGCGGTTGCGGTCGTTGGTGCTCTGCGACAGCACCGTCAGCACCAGCTCGGCGAGCGGGTCGCCGTGCGGGCGCATCCGTGGTATTCCGTACACCTCGCGCAGGCGATCGCGCACCCTGCGCACCCGCGCGCGTGTCGGTGGAGCCCAGGCGGGGGGAGCCGAGGCGGGTGGAGCCGAACTTGAAGGACGGCGGCCGGCACGGCGCGAGGCGGTCGGTGGCATAAGCGAACGGTAGTGGGATGCAAGCCGGCAACGATGGCCCCTATATCCTCGCCCGGTGGGAGAGGTGACCGAACACACCGGCGAGCTCGACGGGCTGCCCGTCTTCTGGCGTAGTGCACCGCGGCCCAACGGCGCGGGCGCCGCTGTACCGCTGTACCTGCATGGCGTGCCGACCAACTCTGAGGACTGGGTGACCCCGCGCGAGCGCCGCGGAACCAGGCCGTTGTGGCGGCGCTGGTGGAGGCGCAAGCGAAGCACTGATGAGTGGGTGCAGATCCCCAGCTACAAGGAGGGCTTCCTGGAGCGGAGCGGTGGTCTGGCGGTCGACTTGCCGGGCTTTGGACGCTCGGGAAAGCCTGGCAATCTCGAATACACAATCGATGAGTATGCGCTGTTCCTCGAGCGTTTCTTGGATCTCGCCGAGGTCGAGCGGGTCAGCCTCGTGATGCACGACTGGGGCTCGGTTGGGTTCGCTTTCGCCCAACGCCGACCCGAGCTGATCGAGCGCCTTGTTGTTATCAACGCGGTGCCGTTCCTGCCCGGCTACCGCTGGCACCGAGTCGCGCGTGTGTGGCGCACCCCACTCCTGGGGGAGCTGATGATGGGCTCGACCGGCCGGCGTACGCTGCGCCGCGCCTCGAAGGTGTCCAACGCCACTCGAGGACCACTCCCCGAGGCGTGGCTCGACACCGTGCTCGACCACTTCGACCAGGGCACGCAGCGCGCGATCCTGCGCCTTTATCGAAGTTCTCCTCCCGAGGTGCTCGCGGCAGCCGGCTCGGAGCTGGGCCTCCTCGAGATGCCCGCGCTCGTCATCTGGGGCATGCGCGACCCCTATATATCCGCCGGTTTTGGACGGCAGTACGCTGAGGCCCTGGCAAACGCCGAGCTGCTCGAGCTCGAGGACGCAGGGCACGTGCCATGGCTGGATCGCCCGGACGTAATCGACCGGGTGGTGGACTTCCTCGGCGCCGCATCCGCGTGAGCGCGCTTCTGCGCCAACCCAGCGGGCACACAGCCCAGAGGGCTGGGTCAGGCTATGTGCCCCCCGCCTGGACGATCACCGCGGTGCTCGGTTTCGTCTATGTGATTGCCGCTCCTCCCAGCACCGACCTCGCCGCCGCCGCCTACCGCAGCAACCTGTTCTCGCGCGTCGGCTTCACGCTGTGGGACAACGCCTGGTACGGCGGTCATCACCTGCTCGCCTACTCCGTGCTCGCTCCGGCCCTCGGGGCTTGGATCGGTCCGCAGCCGCTGGCGGCGCTGTCGATGATCGCCGCGAGCGCGC
Source organism: Solirubrobacteraceae bacterium (assembly GCA_036744995.1). Lineage (GTDB taxonomy): Bacteria > Actinomycetota > Thermoleophilia > Solirubrobacterales > Solirubrobacteraceae > Palsa-744. The sequence goes on from DAIOGX010000012.1 coordinate 2,012, forward strand.
TGTTCGTGCTCTTGATCGAGGACTCTTTCCCGCCACGGGCGACCCGCATCGCGGCGCTCTGGTTCGCCGTCGGGGCGGCCGTCTCGCTGCTCGCCAACCGCGTCCCGTTCGACCTCGGCCTCGCGCTCGGCTTTGCCGCGCTGCTGAGCGCCCAACGCGACCGGCGCCCGCTCACGCTCCTGCTGACGATCCTCAGCTCGCTCGCGAGCCCCGTGGCCGGCGCGTTCCTCGCGCTCGCGTTCCTCGCCTGGGCGGTTGGCGGGCGGTCGCATGCCTGGCCACTTGCGCTGGTCCTGACCGCGCTCGCGCCCGTCGTGCTGCTTGTGCTCGCCTTCCCCGAAGGTGGCACCCAGCCATTCGTCGCCTCGGCCTTCTACCCCGCGCTGGCCGGCGTGCTCGTGATCGCCGCCCTGATCCCCGCAGAACTTCGCGTCCTGCGAACCGGTGCGCTGCTGTACGCGGTGGCGCTCACCGGGGCTTACATCATCCCCACGGCGGTCGGCGGCAACGCTGACCGCTTGGGCGCGCTCGTCGGAGCACCGATCGTCGCATGCCTGCTGCTCGGCGGACCGATGAGAGATCGACCAACATTCGGCCAACGCCCGCGGCTGCTGCTCCTGTTGTTGGCGCCGCTCCTCTTCTACTGGCAGGCGAACGCACCCGTCGCAGACTTCGTCTCAGCCGCCTCCGATCCAGCCGTGCACGCCTCCTACTACACGCCCCTGCTAGGGGAGCTGCGCGTGCTCGGCGTCGGCTACTCAGCGCGCCCCGCCCGCATTGAGGTGGTCCCCACCACCGACCACTGGGAGGCCCGCTGGATGGCGCCCCACATCGCGCTCGCTCGCGGCTGGGAGCGTCAGCTCGACAGCGACCGCGGCGCGCTCTTCTACACCTCCGCTCCGCTGACCGCCACGCGCTACCGCGCGTGGTTGCTCGATAACGCGATCGCTTATGTGGCCCTACCCGACGCTCCACTGGACTACTCGGCGCAGGCCGAGGCCCGCCTGCTGCGCGGCGCGAGATCGCCCTCGTACCTCCGCGAAACCTGGCGCTCGGCCCACTGGCGATTGTTCGCCGTGCTCGATCCACAGCCACTGGCCGAGGCGCCCGCCACGCTCACGAGCCTCGGCAGCGACTCCTTCACGCTGAGCGCGCCGCGCGCCGGAGCGTTTGTGGTGCGCGTGCGCTTCAGCCCCTACTGGGCACTCTCGGGCGGGCGCGGATGCGTGCGCGAAGCCCCGGGCGGCTGGACCGAGGTGCAGGTCCGACATGCGGGCAGCATGCATGTCGGCATCGACTTTTCGTTGCAGCGGGTATTCGACCACGGCCCCCGCTGCCGCCTGGGTTGATCGATGGCCTTCCTTTAGATACGCCTTCTTTACATCGTCTAGGCTTGTGACCGATGCTCGCCCGGCTACGTCTCACACGGGCGCAGGTGCTGCCACAGGGATGGCTGGACGCGCTGCGCCAGGTCTCGCTCTTCGCTGCCGCCTACCTCGCCTACCGTCTCGTGCGTGGTCTCGTCGAGGGAGATGCCAACGCGGCCTTCACGCACGCTCGCGACCTGATCTCGCTCGAGCGCAACCTGCACTTCTTCGTCGAGCCCTCCGTGCAGGCGTGGGCCTCAGGCAGCCACCTGTTGATGAAGATGTCGAGCTGGCTGTACGTGAACGCACAGACGACCGTGACGATCGGCGCGCTGCTCTACCTCTACCTGCGCCACAACCGCTCCTTCTATTTTGTGCGCAACATGTTCGTGATCGCGATGTTCATCGCGCTCGTCGGCTACGTCGTTTTTCCGACCGCGCCACCGCGCTTCTTGCCCGAGTGGGGCTTTATCGATTCCGTTTCTGATGTCACCGGCGTGAATGTCTCCCACGCCAGCGCCTCCGCGAACATGCTCTTCAATCCCTACGCGGCGGTCCCGTCGATGCACGTCGCCTTCGCGCTGATGATCGGTTGGCCGCTGGCGCGGCTCGTCCGCTGGCGGGCGATGCGCGTGCTGTGGCTGCTCTACCCCTTCCTGATGGCCTTTGTGATCGTCGCCACCGCCAACCACTTCATCTTCGACGCGCTGCTCGGGGCACTCACCGCGGGAGTCTCCGCCTACGGCGCGAGCTGGCTTGCGCGTGCGCGACCACATGCCTGGCGCTTTTCCACCGTGTCGGCCAGCGCCGGCGCGAGCAGCTGATGGCGCCCGCACGTCACGCCCCGCGCCGCCGCGGACGGCGCGGTGCCTATCGATCCGGCCGGCCACGCGCGCGGGCTCCGATCGGTTCGGGCGAGCGGCGAGCGCTCGTGCGCAACCGCCTGATCGAGTCGCGCCTGACCCCCAACGCGATCTCGCTCACAGGCTTCGTGCTCAACCTGCTCGCGGCCGTGCTCGTATGGGAAGAGCTGTTCTTCCTCGGCGGCGTCGCCTTCATCGTCGGCTCGATCATGGACACGCTCGACGGCCGCTACTCGCGCATGTCAGGCAAGGGCACTCCCTTCGGGGCGTTCCTGGACTCGACGCTCGACCGGATCGAGGAGGGGATCGTGCTGACGGCCGTCGCCGGCTACTTCGCGCTGCACGGCAACCGCGTGGCGGCGGCGACGGTGGTCGTCGCGGTACTCGCGTCGCTGATGGTCTCCTACACCCGCGCACGCGCTGAGGCGCTCGGCGTGGAATGCAAGGTCGGCATCGCGACGCGGCCCGTGCGCGTCGTGATCCTCTCGATCGGGCTGCTATTCGCGCGCGGCGCCTCGCTCGGGCACTTCGAGCTGCTGCAGCCCGCCGTATACGTGCTTGCGGCGCTCAGCCTCGTCACCGTCGCCCAGCGCATTTGGCACGTCCGCCGCGAGCTGTCGGTGTGACCTCGCGCGCCCGTCGGAGTAGTTACCCGGAGTTGCTAGGTCCGGCATCCGGCCGTCCCTGCGGAGAAGGATGGGAGCCTCGAGGCTCCCTTGACCGGGCCTTCGGGCCTTCAGGAAGGACATACAATCGTGAGCACTGAGCATAGAAACGGCGACGGCGCAGCAGCCTCTGAGAACGGCGCCTCGCGCTACCAATCCGAGAAGGTCCGCGTCGCGATCGTCGGCGTCGGCAACTGCGCCTCGGCGTTCGTCCAGGGCGTGCACCACTACCGCGACGCCGATCCCTCAGAGGACGTGCCCGGGCTGATGCACGTCGACCTCGGCGGCTACCACGTGCGCGACATCGAGTTCACCGCCGCCTTTGACATCGACTCGACCAAGGTCGGCAAAGATCTCGGCCAGGCGATCTGGGCCGGGCAGAACAACACGATCAAGTTCGCCAAGGGGGCAGGCGGGGTTCCCAAAAAACTCGGCGTGCCGGTCCACCGCGGCATGACCCACGACGGCCTCGGCAAGTACCTCAAGCAGAAGATCACAAAGGCCCCCGGCGAGACCGCCGACATCGTCGAGATCCTCAAGGACACCCACACCGATGTGGTCGTCTCCTACCTGCCGGTCGGCTCCGAGGACGCCACCAAGTGGTATGTCGAGCAGGTGCTCGAGGCCGGCTGTGGCTTCGTCAACTGCATCCCCGTCTTCATCGCTCGCGAGGACTATTGGGACAAGCGCTTCAAAAAGGCCAAGCTCCCGATCGTCGGGGACGACATCAAGTCGCAGGTGGGCGCCACGATCGTGCACCGCACGCTCGCTCGCCTGTTCGCCGATCGTGGCGTGAAGATGCTGCGCACCTCGCAGCTAAATGTCGGCGGAAACATGGACTTCTACAACATGCTCGAGCGCGAGCGGCTGGAGTCGAAGAAGATCTCAAAGACGAACGCGGTCACCTCGATCATGGACCATCAGCTCCCGGCTGAGGACGTCTACATCGGCCCATCCGACTATGTGCCGTGGCTGACCGACCGCAAGTGGGCACACATCCGCGTCGAGGGCCAGGCCTTCGGCGACGTCCCCCTGAACGTCGAGCTCAAGCTCGAGGTGTGGGACTCGCCCAACTCGGCGGGCATCGTGATCGACGCGGTGCGCTGCTGCAAGCTCGCCCTCAATCACGGGGTCGGCGGGCAGCTCGACGGGCCCTCCTCCTACCTGATGAAGTCGCCCCACAACCAGCGCCCCGACGACCAGGCGCGCGCGGACACCGAGAAGTTCATCGCTCGCTACGCCGGCAGGCCGGGCACACGGCCGCGGGGACGTCACGCTCCGAGGAGGGCCACGACCCAAGTGAGCCCTCGGGCTGGCGCCAAGGCACGTGCGGCCGAGACGTCCGCCGCGAAATAGCGGGAGCCGATCCGAGCTCTCTGTGGGGGGATAATGGCGACACCGATGGCGTCATCGTTCTCCATTGCCCACGTAACCCCCTACCCGTGGGAGGAGCAGGAGGAGAACGAGGTCAATGCTTACGTCGCGCGCGTCTGCTCAGAGCTCTCGCGGCAAGGACACCGCGTCCTGATCCTCGCCCCCTCGCACTCGCAGGAGCGGGTGCGAGCCTCGCGCAAGGCGCTGCGCGCGGCTCGCGGGCAGCCGCGGAGCCTGCTGGAGGGAACTGACGCAGGGACGCCCCGGGTGATCGCTGTCGGGGAGGTGCTCGACGTCTCCGCCGGCGCGCGCCGGCGAACGCCCGCGTTGCCGATCGACGTGGCCCGCACCATCGAGGAACTGCTGACCACGGTCGAGCTCGACTTTGTCCATGTCCACGAGCCCTTCGCGCCGAGCACGTCCAATGCCGCCCTGCGCCATTCGCGCGCGCTCAACGTCGGCTCCTTCCACTCATCCACCGAGCGCCTCCTCTCCACGCTCGTGGCCCGTCGCTTCGTTGAGAGCTTCTTCGGGCGACTCGACGCCCGCACCGCGAGCCTTCCCGCCACCGCCGAGCTGATGGCCCGCCACTTCCCGGGCGACTACCGGCTTGTGCCCGACGACGCGGACGCCGCCGGGAAGCTCGCATCCGTCTACCGCGACCTCGCCGCGCGGCGACACGCCTTGAATGGCGATCCCGCGCTGACGCGGCGTCTCGCTGACCGTCCGCTGATCGATGTGGATCTGCATATGCACACCGACCACTCGCACGACTGCGCCACGCCCGTGGAGGTGCTGCTGGCGACCGCGCGCGCGCAGGGGCTGGGCGCGATCGCGGTGACCGACCACAACGAGATCTCCGGGGCGCTCGAGGCCCACGCGCAAGCCGCTGAATTAGACCCCGCCCACCCCGGGGGCGCGGGCCTGCCTATCAAGGTGATCGTCGGCGAGGAGATCAAGACCGCCGAGGAGGGCGAGGTGATCGGATTGTTCATCGAAGAGAAGATCCCCCGTGGGCTGTCGCTCGGCGAGACAGTCGCCGAGATCAAGCGTCAGGGCGGTCTCGTATATGTGCCTCACCCGTTCGACCGCATGCACTCCGTACCCGACTACGAGCACCTTCTACCGATCCTCGACGACATCGACGCGCTCGAGGTCTTCAACCCACGCGTGGCGATCGGGGCGTTCAACGACGAGGCCGTGCGCTTCGCCGCCAAGTACCGGATCGTCGCCGGCGCCGGGTCGGACTCACACGTGGCGCAGGGCCTCGGCTCGGTGCGCATCCGCATGCGTGACTTCGACGGGCCGGGCGAGTTCCTCCAGGCGCTGCGCGACGCCGACATCGTCACACGTCCCTCTTCCTTGCTGTACGTGCAGGCGCTGAAGTTCTTGCAAACGCGGGCCACACCTCCGTCCGCGCGGCGGGCGAGTAAGGCCCGGCGCGTCAAGCGCGTCAAGCAGGCCCCCGGGGATGGTCGCCGCAGGTAGCGAAAGCGCAACTCCTGGTGCACGGGCAAGGACAAGCGCGAGCGTCGTCAAATCCCTCGGGGTCGATGCCTGTGACCGATGACGAGATCCGCGAGAAGTACCTGGAGCGCGCCATTCGCGAGCTGAACACGCTCACGCGCGAGCTGCAGGCGTGCCCGCACTGCCCGCGCGGCAACCTGATGCCGGTGCTTGGCTCAGGGCACCCGCAGGCTGACGTCATGCTGCTCAAGCACTCTCCGTTGCCCTCGGAGATCGAGGAGGGCGTGGCCTTCTACGGACGCGCCGGCGGCGCGCTGATGAAGTCACTCAAGCGTCTGTCGATCGATCCGCTCGCGGTGTACGGCACGCTGTGCGTGAAGTGCCCATTGAGCGATCCCTCGCTCGCGGACTTCGCTTGCGTCGCGCGAGTCGTCGAAGAGATCGCGATCGTGCAGCCAAAGCTCATCGTCGTGATGGGCCCGGACGCGCTGAGCGCGCTCGGCGAGATGGAGATCCCACTCGCGCATCCACTCGAGCCCCGCCTGGGCGAGATCCAGCGACTGACGCCGTTGATCGACGCTCTCTACGTTCCGAACATCGACGAGTCTTTGGACGAGCAGGACGCCAAGCGAGCGTTCTGGGATGCGTTTCGCGTGCTGGGCGACTGGTACGCGGCGCAGCCGCCCTACTGAGCGGCCGCGGCGCGCCTACACGAACGGCGGCGAGGGCGTAAACCGCTGCGGCGCGAGCGCCGGCACGGAGATCGGCTCCAGCGAGCACGGCTGAGAGCTGCTGCACGTGGGCGAGTCCGCGCCGGCGGGCGGTGGCAGCTGCGGCACGAGCCCGTACAGGGTCGAGCCTTCCCGCGCGAGCGCGAGCACCGGCTGTGCGAGCCGGCCCGCGCGCGAGCGCGGCGCCCCGGCGCTGTGGCTGTTGAGCAATGCAGCGAAGGACTTGAAGCAGTAGCCCACGGCGTCCAGTTGCGCGAACAGCGCTTCGCGCCCCGCCGCCACGGGCGCCTCTGGCCACGCAGATTCGATTTCGCCTTCGCCGACCGGACCGGTGCACGCCTCATGGCCGAAGCCCGCATCGGCGAGCGTGCTCGTGCGCGTGGCGAGGTTGTCTATGCGCTCTTCCCAGGCGCCCTCGCCAACGACGCCCGGTCCTTCCACGCTCCACAGGAACGTCACGATCGAGCCGTTCCGAGAAAGCGACTGCACTTCGCCATGCGCGGGCCGCGCGGAGCACGGTTCGCCGCCGCAGTGGGACGGGATCGCGCCGTGGGGCAGCGTGACCAGCGCTCGCGGCCGGCGCGGCGCCCACGACATCACCTGCCACACCTGACCGTGCCCGGGAGCGCGGCGCGCGAACGTGACCGCTCCGCGCCACATCGAGGGGCTCGTGTCGGAGGCTCGCGGGGGGGCAGGTATCGGCAGGCTGCGTTCGCGTCCGCTCGCGAGCACCACGGCATGGATGCGACAGCCCGAGCCGCTGCTCGGCACGACGAGCGCACCGCCCGCGCCATCGCCGCCACCCACACCGTCCATCTGCGGCGTGCGCGAGCAGCGCGAGAACACCGCCACCGCGGCGCCCGCGGAGTCCGTGCCGACGCTCGCGTCGAACGGTTGCGACCGCGAGGCGATCGGCACGCGCGCGACGGCGCCGTCGTGATAGGCCTCGAGCGCCCAGCGCGCGCCCACGGGGACACTCCACACCAGCCACCCGGCGCCCGCGGAGATCGGCGTCTGTGCTGTGAGCGTGGCGATCGGGGGCGCCGCGGGCTCTGCGGCGGCGGGCGACGCGACGGCGGCGCACGCGATCACAACCGCGCACAGCACGACTGCGCAGGAGCGCCTCATGCCCGTTCCAACGCTCCCACCCCGGCGTGGTTTCGCGCGCACTACGGCGTGAGCACGATCTTGCCGAGCTTGCCGCCGGCAGCGAAGCGCTCGTAGGCTGCCGCGGCCTCCGCAAGCGGGTAGGTCTCGGCGATCGGCACTCGCAGCGCTCCGGAGTCGAACAAGGGGAGCACCTCATGCTCGATCAGGCGGGCGGTCAGCGCTTTCTCCTCCAGCGGTCGAGCCCTCAGCGTGGACCCGTGGATGCGGGCGCGCTTGCCCATCAGCGCCAGCAGGTTCAGCTCGGTCTTGGCTCCCGCCGAGACGCCGATCACGCAGATCCGCCCGCCGGTGGCGAGCGCCTGCAGGTCGTCCACCATGTTGGGAGCGCCGACCAGCTCGAGGATCACGTCGAACGGTCCCTCGGCCGCGAAGTTCTCGTCTGAGATCGCCCTCGCGCCCAGCGCCGCAACCTGCTCGCGAAGCTCGGGGCGACGCACGGTGGCGGTGACACTCGCGCCGGCAGCCCTGGCCAGCTGGATCGCGGCCGTGCCGACGCCACCGGCACCGCCATGGACCAGCAGGTGCTCGCCGGGCCGCAGGCCGGCCTGTACGAAGACGGCATCGTGCGCGGTCGTGAAGACCTCCGGCAGCCCGCCCGCCGCGGGCCAGTCGAGCGCATCTGGGATCGGCATCAGCTGGCGCTCGTGCACCACAGCAAGCTCTGCCTGCGCGCCGCCGCCGACGATCGCCATCACGCGCTCTCCCGCCGCGAACCGGTTCGCTCCCGGCCCCAGCTCGAGCACCTCACCCGCGAACTCCATTCCCGGTATGTCCTGAGGCGAGCCGGCCGGCGCCGGGTACAACCCGCGACGCTGCATCATGTCCGCCCCGTTCAACCCCGCCGCCCGCACACGAACGAGAACCTCCCCCAGCCCCGCCACGGGGTCAGGGTGCTCCTCGATAACGATCTCCCCCTCGCGAATGGTCGCGGCGCGCATTCCTCGGAAGCCTACCCGCGCGGAGCGGATCAGGGCCGAGCGGAGGGAGGACGCACCGAGCGTGGCGTGCTGGCCGAAACGGGGATGCTGGCCTAACGGGGAATGCGAGCGTAAGCGAGTGTCGGGTGGGCGGGCCATGCATCTTTGAGGCGAGTGTCCGGGTGGGCGGGCTCCCTTCGGTACGCGAGCGACCGACTGAGGACAATGCTCTGCGACGTGTCCTAGGCCCGCTCGAGCAGTGCCACGCACTCGATGTGGTGTGTCTGAGGGAACATGTCGACCGGGCGGACCTTCTTGAGCACCCACCCGGCCTCAACGAGTTCGGCCGCATTGGGCGCGAGCGTGGTGGGGTTGCAGGAGACATAGACGATCCGCCTTGGTGAAGCGTCGATGATGCGGTGGACCACTTTCTTCGACAGACCCGCACGGGGAGGGTCGACGACGACCACATCGGGGCGCCCCGCACGCTCCACGAGAGCTCGGAGCGCCAGGCGGGTGTCCCCGGCGAAGAAATGAGCCTTCGTGATCCCGTTGCGACGCGCGCCCGAGATCGCATCAGCGACGGCCTCCTCCACCAGCTCGATCCCCCACAGCTCGCCCGCGCGCGGAGCGAGGGTAAGGGCAATCGTGCCGATCCCCGAATACAGGTCGTACACTCGCTCCCAACCCTCGAGCGCCGCGTACTCCCCTACGATCGTGTACAGCGGCTCGGCCATCTCGGTATTCGTCTGAAAGAACGCCTCTGGCGATATGCGCAGGTCGAGCTCACCGAGCCGCTCTCCCAGCTCGGCCTCGCCCCACACGAGCTCTGTGTCTCCCCCCGCGGTCGTCTCCGCGAGGCTGCGCGAGCGCGACCACAGCACACCGGACAAGCTTCCCCCGAGCGCCTCGCTCAGCGCACCCGCCAGCTCGCCCGCGTCGAGCTCGCCGTCCGTGGTCACGAGGCGGACTTGCAGCAGCCCGGTGCGCCGGCCTTCACGCACGACCAGGTTGCGCAGCCGCGCGCGCCCATCGGGCGCCGGTCCCGTCCGCTCCCTGCGCGCCGCGTCCGCGCTCGAGTGCGGGCCGGGATCGAGACGGCGAGGAGCGTCACGGCCCAGACCAGGGGGCGCTTCACCGTCGTCGCCCCCCCGCGAGCGACCTCCCCGCAGCTCCCGCGGCGCGCTCCGGATCCAGGCGGTGAGCCCCTGCGCGCGACACCAGCGCAGGGCCGCCTCACGAGCGAGGTTGCCCCGCTCGGAGGCCAGCAGGCAATCCTCGAGCGGCACCACCCGGCTCCCACCCGCAGAGGCGTGGAAACCGCACACCAGTTCGCCGTCAGCAGATGCGCCGAAGGAGTACTCGAGCTTGTTGCGATACCGCCACGGCTGGATGGCAGGCACGATGTCTTCCAGCTCAAAGCCCTCCAGCTTGCCGATCCGTCGCAGCGCATCGTCGACCTGCGCGCACTTGATTTGAAGCTGGCGCTCGTAGGGGAGCACCTGCCAGGGCACGCCGGGATGGTCGGCCATTGGAGGTATTCGCTCGGGGCTGGGGTCGAGCACCTCAACGGTGCGCGCGTGGGCGTAGCTGCGCTTGCGCTTGTACACGACTGCTCGCACGCGATCGCCCGGCACGGCGCCGGCGACGAACACCACATAGCCGCCGTCGCCCAGCCGCGCGACGCCCTCGCCGCCGAAGGCAAGCGACTCGACCTGGAGCTCCAACTCGTCCCCGCGTTGGGGGCGTGTCAGGGGCTCGCTCGAAAGCGGTGCGGTCTCGGGGTCAGGGATCATGCCGGCGGAGAGCCCGCGCCGGGAGCGAGGAGCCACTCCAAGAGCGCCTTCTGCGCGTGACGGCGGTTCTCGGCCTGGTCCCAGATGCGCTGGCGAGCGCCATAGAGCACCTCGGCGGTGATCTCCTCGCCCGGATGCGCGGGCAGGTCGTGCATCGCGAAAGCGCCCGGGGCAGCAGCGTCGAGCAGCGCGTCATCCAGTCGGTAGGCCGCGAGCGCGGCGCGGCGCTCCTGCGCGGTGGTCTCGTCGCCCATGCTCACCCACACATCGGTGTAAACCGCGCACGCACCGGCGACCGCCTCGCGGGGATCAGTGTGCAGCGTGAGTTTTCCGGTCGCTTCGGCCGGCAGCGGCAGATCGTCCTCGAGCGTGTAGCCCGGCGGCGAAGCGACGTCGACGTCGAGCCCCGCGAGCGTGCCGAGGATCGCGAGCGAGCGTGCGACGTTGTTGCCGTCGCCAACATACGCCAGGCGCGGGCGGGTGGGACCCTCAAAGGAGCCATAGGCCTCGCGCAGGGTCAGCAGGTCGGCCAGCGCCTGGCAGGGGTGGTGGCGGGCAGTGAGCATGTTGAGAACGGGGACCGTGCTGTGCTCCGCGAGCTCCTCGAGCGTCGCGTCCGGCCCTGTGCGCACCCCGACGGCCCCGACGTGACGAGCGAGGACCAACGCGGTGTCGCGCAGGGCCTCGCCGCGCGCGAGCTGCAGCTCATCCGCGCGCAGTACAACGGGGTGTCCGCCCAGCTCGTGCACCCCCACCTCGAACGACAGCCTCGTGCGGGTCGAGGGCTTCTGGAAAATCAGCGCGACGCTCTTGCCGGTGAGCGCCGTGGAGGAGAGCGGCGCTGCCTTCAGCTCCAGCGCGCGATCCAGCAGCGCGTGAAGCTCGGCGACGGTTAGCTCAGCCCCGGTGAGAAAATGGCGTGTCATGGACCGGCCAGTCTAGGTTAGGCTGGCCGCCAAGGCTCGCCCTAGAAAGGATCGTCCGATGAGAAAAGGCCTCCCTGTCCTGTTCGCCTGCTCCGCGCTGGTGCTCGCCGCTGGCTGTGGATCGTCGAGCGGTTCCAGCTCCAGCACGACGACGAGCACGCCGAAATCCACCACCGCGAGTGGAGGCTTGAAAGCGGACACGACGCCGAAGTACGCCTCTCCGTCTTCCTCCTCGCCGGTGCAGAGCGGAACCGTGCAGATCGCCTACCGCAACATCGCGATCGACCCGGACACGCTCAAGGTCAAGGTCGGGAGCACGATCAAGTGGACGAACTACGACTCGGTCGAACACAACGTCACCAGCGAGGGCGGCGTCGCGCAGTTCGCCTCAAAGACCTTCGGCGAAGGGGGCACGTACGAGATCAAGGCCAACAAGCCCGGGGTGATCCACTACGAGTGCACGATCCACCCGGCGTCGATGAACGGCACTATTGAAGTGGTGAAGTAGTGCTCGGGCCGGCGTAGTGCTCGGGCCGGCATCTAGCCGGCCCTTGAATGGGAGGCTCGCCTTGAGCTCGCTTGACCGGGGCTTGCCGCTCCTCTCGAGCATCGGCATCCTGCCACTGAGCCCTTTGGGCTCCTGTGATCGGCTTCGGGCCCTTTAGAAGTCAGGTAAGCCCTCATCGGCAGTGGAAGCAGTGGCATAGAGGCGGCGGGGAATACGCCCCGCCATGCGAGCCAAGCGCCCCCCCTCGACCGCTGCACGCATCGCATGGGCCATCTTCACGGGATCCTCCGCACGGGAGATCGCTGACGCGGCCATCACCGCGTCGCAGCCCAGCTCCATCGCCAACGCCGCATCCGAGGCCGTGCCGATACCGGCGTCGAGCACCACCGGCACATCCACGGCTTCGCGGATCAAGGCGATGTTGTACGGGTTGCGGATACCCATTCCGCTGCCGATCGGCGAGCCGAGCGGCATCACTGCAGCACAGCCGATGTCGACGAGGCGCCGCGCGAGCACGGGGTCATCGGTCGTGTAGGGCAGCACGACGAAGTCCTCGTCGATCAACTCCTCCGCGGCTTTCAGCAGCTCGGGCGCGTCGGGCAGGAGCGTGTCCTCGTCGCCGATCACCTCCAGCTTGACCCAGTTCGTCGCAAACGCCTCGCGCGCGAGGCGGGCGGTGAGGACAGCGTCGCGCGCGGTGTGACAACCCGCGGTGTTCGGCAGCAGCTCCACGCCCGCGCCGGCGAGCACGTCGATCAGCGATCCGCGAGCGCGAAAGTCGATACGGCGTAGCGCGACCGTCACCAGCTCTGAGCCGCTGGCCGCGATCGCTTCGGCGAGCAGCTCGAGCGATGGAAAGCCGCCTGTGCCGAGCAGCAGCCGCGAGCGCAGCGTGCGCCCAGCGATCGTCAATGCGTCGAGGGGGAGTGCAGCGCCATTGTGCGCGGCGGGTGACGCGGTGTCGGTCATCTCGCTCAGCGAATCGGGCATTCCCGGATCATCATCCTCCCTGCATCGCCGTCAACACCTCGACGCGCGCATTCTCCTCGAGCGTGAACGTCTCCCATCCGGCCCGCGGCACGACCTCACCGTCAACCGCCACGGCAACTCCCCGCGTATCCACCTCCAGGCCGAGACGGCTGAGCACAGCGGCCACGGTCTGGCCCGCGGGCACGTCAGAGCTCTGCCCGTTGAGGAGAATCATGCGAGAACCCCCGCGAGCTCTTGCACCACCAGCTCGGCGGTGAGCGGAGCAAGCAGGATTCCGTTGCGATAGTGGCCTGTAGCCCACGTCAATCCCGCGATCGCGCCGGGGCCGATCATGGGCGCGTTGTCGGGTGTTCCCGGGCGCAGTCCGACGCCGAGTTCTTCGATCTCCAACTCGCTCACCCCCGGCACCAGCTCGTAGGCGTCGCGCAGCAACTCGTATACGCCGCCCACGGTCGGTAGCGACTCGAACCCGCGCTCCTCGACGGTAGCCCCAAGCACGTAGCGGCCGTCCCCACGCGGGACGAGATAGCCACCAGCGAAGCGCACGACTCGCTCCAGCAGTCCCGGTCCGGCGGGGTCGCGCAGTCGTAGGATCTGTCCCTTGACCGGGCGCACGGGTACGCGCGCTTGCTCGGGCAGGCCCTCGATCTGCGCCGTCCACGCACCGGCGGCGAGCACGACCTGCCCCGCCTCCACACGCTCACCGCCCCTGAGCGTGACTCCCGCCACGCGCATGTCCGTCTCGTCCAACTCGACGCGTTCCACCGGCGCGCGCTCACGCAGCTCCACCTTCCTCGACAGGCACGCGCGTCGTAACGCCGCGAGCACCAGGCGCGGATCGACGGAGTGATCGTCCGGGGCCTCGAACGCCAACCGCAGAGTCGGAGCCAAGCTCGGCTCGAGCTCGCGGGCCTCGCTGGGCCGCAGGCGCGTCGCGCTCAGCCCGAGCGAGTCGCGAAACGCGATCTGCCGCTCGAGCTCGCGGGCCTCGTCGTCGTCGCGCGCGACGACGAGCGTGCCGGTTCTCCGCAGGCCCACCTCCGTGCCGCCTGAGGCCGCCTCCAGCTCCGCGGCAAACGCCGGCCACATGCTCGCCGAGCGCAGCCCCAGCTCGAGCACGCGCCGTCCCACCTGCCCGAACTCGACCTCCGCCACCGGCGCCAGCATACCCGCGGCTACGTGCGACGCCCCGCGCCCGATCGCGTCGCGCTCGAGCACCGTCACGGACATCCCCCGCTGGCGCGCGCGCCACGCTACGGCCAGGCCGATGATGCCGCCACCGACGATGAGCACGTCCACTGGTTGACCATTGGGCATGCGATTGATGCTAGAGCCCCTGGTTTAGAGAGAGGGGCATCGCCGCGTGCCAGACTTCAAGCCGATGTCCATTCAAGACCTCGGCACCGACCGGCGCGCGCGATTGGTCACCGCGCGGCTGTACCTGGTGTGTGATGCGGGTGGGCGGGCTCCGCGTCATCGCGAGCTGGGAGACCTCCTGGGCGCCGCGATCGCCGGTGGTGTGGACATCGTGCAGTTACGCGAGAAGCATCTTCCCGACGACGAGCTGCTGGTCGTCGCCAACGCCGCGCGCGCGCTGTGCGAGAGATACGGCCCGCCCACCCCGCTCCTAATCGTCAACGACCGTCCGCTCGTCGCGCGCGCGGCCGGCGCCGACGGGGTGCATGTGGGGCAGGACGACATGCCCGTGAGCGAGGTCCGCGAGCTGGTTGGTCCGGACATGCTGATCGGCCTCTCCACCCACGCCCCTGCTGAGATCGATGCGGCCGCCCCGAGCGCACCCGACGGCTCGCCGGCCGTGGACTACATCGGCGTCGGGCCAGTCCACGAGACCCCCACAAAGCCGGGCCGTCCGTCCGTCGGGACCGAGCTGGTCAACTACGCCTCCGCCCATGCCACCGTCCCGTTCTTCGCGATCGGCGGGCTACACGAGGGCAACCTCCCCGACGTGATCGACACGGGCGCGCGGCGTGTGTGTGTGCTGCGAGCCATCAGCGACGCCGAGGACCCCGAGCGCGCGGCGCGCGAGCTGAGCAAGTTGCTCGACGCGCAGCCCCCGCATGCCTGAGCCGGGACAACCCAGCCACGACGAGCTTGCCCGGGTCGCCCTGCGGCCGCTGGACGAGAACGAGCGGCCGGCAGCGCTGGCGGTGGCGATCGCGGTCTGCGTGCTGTTGGCGATCGCGGTGCTGACCGGCGCGGCGACCGTCCACGACCTCAGCCGCCACGGCGGCTCCTTGCCCGGCGCAGTGTTCCTCGCGGTCATCCTGGCACTGCTGGCCCAGGGTATGTATCGGCGGCGCTACTGGGCGGTGCTCGGTTTCGAGGCGCTGCTCGCCTTCCAGATCATCGTCACCTCGCTCGCGCTCGTCGTGGCATCCACCCTCACGGCGGCCGGCCTGTGCCTCCTCAGCATCTCGCTCGGGGGCTGGCTGTTCTGGAAGCTCGTCCGGGTCATGGGCAGGATCCAGGCGAGTGAGCGAACGCCCAACACGCTTCGATAGGCTCAGCGCGCATGGCTGATTCCTCCTACGACTGCATCGTGATCGGCTCCGGGCCAGGTGGCTACGTCGCCGCGATTCGCGCTGCCCAGCTCGGAAAAAGGACCGCCGTCATCGAGCAGGACAAGATCGGCGGGCGCTGCCTGAACTACGCATGCATCCCCGCCAAGGCGGTCCTGCGCTCGGCCGACCTGCTGACGGAGATCCGGGACGCGGAGGAGTACGGGCTGAAGGTTGGGAGTGTCGAGGTCGACTACGCCGGCGTGCAGGCTCGCCGCGAGAAAGTCGTCTCCACGCTCACCAGCGGCGTCGCCGGCCTGTTCAAGAAAAATAAGATCGACGTGATCGAGGGCAAAGCCGCGCTGACCGCCGAAGGCGATGTGCGCATCGGTGAGCAGACGGTCGCCGCTGAGACGGTGATCCTCGCCGCCGGCTCGGTCCCGCGGGCAATCCCGGGGATCGAGTTCGGTGGTCGCGTGATCGGCACCGAGCAGGCATGGGCGCTCGAGGAACTGCCAGCCCGCCTAGCGGTCGTCGGCGCGGGGGCGTCCGGAGCGGAGATCGCCTCGGGCTTCGCCCGTCTCGGCAGCGAAGTGGTGCTGCTGGAGGCGCTCGACCGCCTGCTCCCGACCGAGGACGCCGACATCTCCCGTCTGGTTGAGCGCGGCCTGAAGCAACAGGGCATCGCCGTCCACACCGGCACGCCCGTGGCGGAAGTGAAGAGCGGCGAGGCGAGCGTGAGCTTCTCCTACGGCGAGGAGACCGCCGAGGTCGACTACCTCGTGATCGCGGCCGGACGCGGCGCCGACATCGACGGGCTCGGACTCGCCGAGGCCGGCGTCGAGCTGGACGAGCGTGGGCTGGTGAAGGTCGATGGCGCCCTGCGGACCTCGCGCAAAGGCGTATACGCGATCGGCGACCTCGTCCCGGGCCCGGCGCTCGCGCACAAGGCCTCCGATGAGGGCGTGATCGCCGCCGAGGACTCCGCCGGAATGCAGACCCATCCGATCGCCTACGTCGACATCCCGCGCGCGACCTTCTGCACGCCGAACGTCGGCTCCTTCGGCCTGACCGAGGCGCAGGCGCGCGAGCAGGGCTATGACGTGGTCGTCGGCAAGGTGCCCTACGGCGCGGTCGGCGGCGGCATCGTCTACGGCGACCGCTCTGGGCTCGTCAAGCTCGTCGGCGAGTCCAAGTACGGCGAGTTGCTCGGCGGACACATCGTCGGCGCGCGCGCGACCGAGCTGATCCAGGAGCTCGTCAACGTGCGCGCGTTGGAGGGCGGCTTCGCCGAGGTCGCCCGCATGATCCATGGCCACCCCACGCTGTCCGAGGCCGTGATGGAGGCCGGCCGCGCCGCCGACGGCTGGCTGATCCACGGTTGAGCATCGAAGGCTAATCTCGGCGGGATGACCACCCCGCAAGCAGCCTTCTACTTCGACCTTGCCAGCCCGCTGGCCTATCTCGCAGCCGAGCGTGTCCTGCATGTTTTGGGCGGCCCAATCGAGTGGCAACCTGTGTTGGCTTGCGAGTTGCCCGCGGCGGAGACTTTTGCGGCATTCCGCTGCCGGGAAGAAGAAGACATCTTCCGCGCCGAGATCGCGCGGTGTGCAAAGGAGCTCGGCCTGCAGCCGCTGCGCTGGCCGGACACTTTCCCGTTCGATAGCGCTATCGCGATGCGAGTCGCGACCTACGCCAAGTCGATCGGCCGTGCTGTCCCCTTTGCCCAGGCGGCCTTCCGCCAGGCATTCGCCGGTGGCCACAGTCTCGCCGAGATAGACCACGTGCTGATCGCGGCAGCGGCCTGCGAGATGCATCCGAAGGCCGTGCTCAAGGGCGCCGAGCTGACCTCCGTACACGAGCAGCTGAGCGCTGCCACGGCCGAGGCCGCACTGGCGGGCGTGACCGATGTACCGGCGATCCGGATCGGGGACACTCAGTCCGGAGTGCTGGGTCGTGTATTCGTTGGCGAGCGCGCAGTCGAGGAGGCAGCCACCTACATGCGCCCATCCGTCACGGCAGCCCAAACGCGATGAAGGCCAACCGTGCCTACCGGCTGATCGTGACCCGCGGCGGGCGAGCCCCGGCGCTGCTCGCCGACGTGGGGAGAGTCGACCACATCGAGGTAGTGGAGATCGACGGCGGCGAGGTCGTCTTCTTCTGGGACCGGCCGCCCCACGCCGCTTCGCGGCTGGCACGCGCACTGCGCAGCGACCTGGCGCAACTGGAGGCGGAGGAGTTCCTCGTGCGTTGGGGCTCGGTCGACATCTAGAGAAGGCCGCTAATGTGGCACTGATGGCCGAGAAGCGCGCTTTCCCAGCCACAAGCGAGGGCCAGCTGCCCGCGCTTCGCCGGCTGCCAGAGCCCGATGTCGCGCGCGAGTGGCTCGGAACGATGACGCTCATCCGCCGCTTTGAGGAACGCGCCGGCGAGATGTACGCGCGGGCAAAAGTCGGCGGTTTTCTGCACCTCTCGATCGGCGAGGAGGCGACGATCGTGGGCGGCGCGCGGGCACTGCGGGAGGACGACTACCTGATCTCCACCTACCGCTCGCATGGTCACGCGCTCGCGCGCGGCACGCCACCGGAGAACGTGATGGCCGAGCTGTTTGGCCGCGTCGACGGCTGCTCGGGTGGGCATGGTGGCTCGATGCACATGTTCGATCTGACCCGCCGCTTCATGGGCGGCTATGGGATCGTCGGCGGCAATCTGCCAATCGCGGCCGGCATCGCCCTGGCCTGCGACTACCGCGGCTCAGACGAGGTCACGCTGTGCACGTTTGGCGACGGCGCCTCCAACCAGGGCACGTTCGGGGAGACGCTGAACCTTGCGGCGCTGTGGCAACTGCCGGTCGTCTTCATGGTGACGAACAACCAGTTCGGGATGGGCACCGCGCTCAAGCGCCACTCCGCCGTCACCGACCTGCAACGCAAGGGCGAGAGCCTCGGCGTGCCCGGAATGCGCTGCGACGGGATGGACGTGCTCGACACCCACGCGGTCGTCTCCGAGGCCGTACGCCGCGTGCGCGCGGACCGCCAGCCGGTGCTGGTTGAGGCGGTCACCTATCGCTTCCGCGGCCATTCGATGGCCGATCCCGAGCAGTACCGCACAAAGGAGGAGGTCGCCCAGTGGCGGGCGCGCGACCCGATCCCGGCGCTCGGCGATCTGCTGATTGGGGAGGGTGCGATCGACGAGCTCGAGCGCACGCACATCGACGAGGAGGCAACCAAGCGAGTCGACGCCGCCGTGGCGTTCGCCGAGGCCTCGCCCTTCCCCACCCCCGAGTCGCTGTACGACGACGTCTATGTGCTCGGCAACCAGGTCCACGGCATGTACTCGGTCAAGACCACCGCCCATGAGGCAGGCATGCACCAAGCACCGCAGCCGAACAGCACGGGCGAGATTCCACAACAGATCACCAGTGCGCTGCAGGTCCGCGAGGACGGGGCGGGTGGGCTCTGATGCCCGAGATGCGCTATCGCGACGCCTTGAACGCGGCCCTGCGCGAGGAGCTCAGACGGGATGAGCGCGTGATGCTGATGGGCGAGGACATCGGCGTGTTCGGCGGCGCGTTCAAGGTCACCGCCGGCCTGCTGGAGGAGTTTGGAGAGCGCCGCGTACGCGATACGCCAATCTCTGAGAACACGATCGTCGGGGTCGGGATCGGTGCGGCAATGATCGGGCTGCGCCCGGTGGTCGAGCTGATGACGATCAATTTTGCGCTGCTCGCCTTCGACCAGATCGTCAACCACGCGGCCCACATCCACTACATGTTTGGGGGGCAGGTGACCGTACCGCTGGTTGTGCGCATGCCCCAGGGCGCAGGCCACCAGCTGGGGCCGACCCACTCGCACTGTTTGGAGGCACTGTTCGTGCACGTGCCGGGCCTGCTCGTCGCGGTTCCGTCGACCGCCGCCGACGCCAAGGGACTGCTGAAGGCGGCGATCCGCGACGAGAACCCGGTGATCTTCATCGAGCACGAGTCGCTGTACGGCGTGCGCGGCGAGGTGCCCGAGGACGAGGATCACGTGGTCGACTTCGGCAACGCGCGCATAGCTCGCGAGGGCACAGATATAACGATCGTCGGTGTCTCGCGGATGGCCATCACGGCCGAACGCGCGGCCGAGACACTCGCGGCCGAGCACGACGTGCAGGCCGAGGTGATCGATCCACGCACGCTGCGTCCACTCGACCTCGACGCGATCCTCGCGTCGGTGCGCAAGACAAATCGCTGCGTCGTCGTCGAGGAGGGCTGGCCGCACGGAGGAGTCGGCGCGAACCTCGCCGCGCTCATAACAGAGCAGGCATTTGACGACCTCGACGCACCGGTCGCGCGGGTTACCGGCGCCGACGTGCCGATGCCGTATTCAAAGCCCCTGGAGGATCTCGCCTATCCGCACGAGCCGCAGATCGTCCACGCGGCGCTCGCGATCCTCGGGTTGCAAACCGCCGCCGCGGGCACAGAAGCGCGCTGATGGCCGACGTCGTGATGCCCCGCCTGTCGGACACGATGGAGGAGGGGACGATCCTGCGCTGGCTGAAGCGGAACGGCGAGGAGGTGCGCCGCGGCGAGGAGCTGGTGGAGATCGAGACCGACAAGGCCACG
Organism: Solirubrobacteraceae bacterium; assembly: GCA_036744995.1. Lineage (GTDB taxonomy): Bacteria > Actinomycetota > Thermoleophilia > Solirubrobacterales > Solirubrobacteraceae > Palsa-744. The sequence goes on from DAIOGX010000012.1 coordinate 21,911, forward strand.
ATGAGCTATGAGTCAGACCTGGACGGCGTTCTTCAGACGGTAGCCAGCGAGGGCGACACCCTGGCGGTCGGAGAGCTGATCGCGCGGATCGGTGAGGCAAAGGGAGACATCGACTCTTCCCAGGCTCCCGCCGTTGTGTCGGGCGCAAAGGACGAGGAGCCAGCCTCGGTGACGGCTGGCGTGCGTGCGATGGATGGAGCAGATCGATCCGCAGATCGCGTTTCCTCCACGGCGGCGGTGTCAGCCTCCGAGGTCCGGTCCGGCGAAGGTTCACCGGCGGTGGAGCGCGTCAAGGCGTCGCCGCTGGCAAGACGAATAGCCGAGGAGAGCGGGGTGGACCTGCACACGGTCACGGGCAGCGGCCCGGGCGGTCGGATAGTCAAGGCCGATGTGCAGGGGGTAGGCACATCGGCAGGCGGCCCCGCCCTGTCTGCGCCGGGGTCCACGGGCGTGGCGACGGCCAAGGGCGAGACCACCACGGTGGAGCTGACCCGAACGCAGCAGACGATCGCGCGACGGATGGCGGAGTCCAAGGCCACGATCCCCGACTTCACGCTGCAGATGGACATCGACATGCAGGAGTGTGTGGCACTGCGCACGGAGCTGAAGGCGCTCTCCCACCCACATGCGCCGACCTACAACGACATGATCGTCAAGGCGTGCGCGCTGGCCCTGCGCGAGCACCCGCGCGTAAACAGCAGCTATCGCGACGGTCGCTTGCAGCTGCACTCACGCATCAATGTCGGCGTGGCGGTCGCCGCGAAGGAAGCACTGGTGGTGCCTACCGTGTTCGACGCCGAGGAGAAGTCGCTGGGTGAGATCGCGCGCGAGACGCGTGCGCTGGCTGAGCGGGTGCGCGATGGCACTATCACCCCACCCGAGCTGGGTGGCGGCACGTTCACGGTCTCAAATCTCGGGATGTATGGCGCACAGAGCTTCACGGCGATCGTCAACCCGCCGCAGGCAGCGATCCTGTCGGTGGGTGCGTTGGAGCCCCGTGCGGTGGTCCGCGCTGGCGAGATCGTCGCCCGCCACACATTGACGCTCACGCTTGCCTGCGACCACCGCATCCTCTACGGCGCCGACGCCGCTCAGTTTCTAGCTCGCGTGCGCGAGTTGCTCGAACAGCCCACGGCGCTCACGCTATAGCCCCGATTCAACCCAGCAGCTTCACGCCTTCGAGCAGCTTCTTCCGACCCTCATTGACGAGGACCTCCGCCCTGTTGGCCTCGATCGTTGCCGCTATCTGGCTGGTGGCCTTCTCGCCGTATGCCGTGGACAGATCCCGATACCCCACGATGACCCCCTCGAGGCCCTTCTCGACCTTCGTCTTGGCCTTCTTCACCCGTGGCGCACCGGCCGACTGCTGCGCGACCTTGGCCTTCAGCGAGCTCAGAACCGCGACCGACCCGCTGATCGCCGCTTGCACCCCGGCTGGGTCTTTGGGGTCTGCGCTTGCCTCGTATTCGCCGACGGCCGTCACGATGTGGCCTTCCGCTATGTCGATCTTCGGGTTATAGCTCACGATTACGGCCTTGATGCTCTTGCTGCTTGCCGAAGCCGTTGCAACCGGCCCCATGATCGCGCCGCACAGCGTGACGAGACAGCCCGCAATACACGCCAGTCTTCGGTGGGTCATCTGAGAGCAGCCTCCATCGATTGGGGAAGTCGCACGGACAAAGGTTCTTCGACGTCGCGCCTCTCACGGGCGATACGACATCCGGCCAGGATCACCTGCAGGCGGCGCGCTGAGGGCGCGCGCGCTCCATCTCTGCTCGGGTGGCCCCGCAAAGCGGCGCTAGGCTTAGGCAGGTAGATGACCATCGCCGATCGACCCTCCGTAGAACTGTGGGTATGCCACTTAGGCACCGTTCCCTACCGCGACGGGCTCGCCCTCCAGGAGCGCATCCGCGCGCGTCGAGGAGCGGAGGAACTGCCCGACACGCTGCTGCTGCTGGAGCATCCTCCGGTGTACACACGCGGGCGGCGCTCCGCTGAGGATGAGCTCACGCTGGGCGAGGACTTCTACCGCGCACAAGGCATCGACCTCGTCGACACCGATCGCGGCGGGCGCGTCACCTACCACGGCCCGGGGCAGCTCGTCGGCTATCCGATCATGCGCGTCGTCGACATCGGCTCCCACCTGCGCGCGATGGAGGCCGCGATCGTCGCGGCGCTCGCCGAGGAGTCGATCGAGGCCCGTTCCCGCTGCGAGGAGGGCCCGGATTACACAGGGGTGTGGGTCGAAGACCGCAAGATCGCCTCGATCGGCGTGCACGTCTCGCGTGGCATCGCCACACACGGCTTCGCGGTCAACGTGACCAACGCGCTCGACCCCTTCTCCTGGATCGTCGCCTGCGGTCTGCCCGACGTCACGATGACCTCGATTGCCCACGAGCTCCCCCACGAGCAGGAGGCGGACCTGGATCGTTTCAGGACGCACATGGCCCGGCACTTCTGCCAGACCCATGGCCGGCGCCGGCAATTGGTTAGCCAGACGCAGCTCGAGAGCGATCGGCCGCTGGTGCTCGCATGAGCGCCATGCCGACAGCCTCGACGTCCACCGAGCGCAAGCACGTGACTCGTGCGCGCGCGAACCCCGGTGGGATGGACGTGCTGAACGTGCTCGGCTCCCAGGTACGCCCCATCCGCGAGCGCAAGCCTCCATGGTTCAAGGTGCCTCCGCCCGGCGGGGAGCGTTACCGCCAGCTGACCGAGCTGATCCGCTCGGAGAACCTGCACACCGTCTGCCAGGAGGCGGCCTGCCCCAACGTGGGCGAGTGCTGGGAGCGGGGCACAGCCACGTTCATGATCCTCGGCGACACCTGTACTCGGCGCTGCGGCTTCTGCAACGTCAAGACTGGCAGGCCCACCTGGCACGATCCGCTCGAGCCCGCGCGGGTGGCGCGCTCGATCGCGCGCATGGGCCTGCGCCACGCCGTCGTCACCTCGGTCGACCGCGACGACCTGCCGGACAAGGGCGCCTCGGCGTTCGTGGGGGTCATCCGCCAGGTGCGCCTCCAGGCGCCAGACTGCCAAATCGAGGTGCTCACGCCCGACTTTCAGGGCCAAGAGATGCCTCTGGCGAAGGTGGTCGCCGAGCGCCCCGATGTGTTCAACCACAACGTCGAGGTCGTGCCCCGGCTGTACTCCGTGGCTCGGCGCGGCTCGATGTTCGAGCGCTCCTGCCGCGTACTGCGCCTCGCAAAGGAGATGGGTGGCCATGAGGTCACCACCAAGTCCGGGCTGATGGCCGGACTTGGTGAGACCCATGAGGAGATGGTTGAGGCGTTCGGCGCACTGCGCGAGAGCGGCGTGCAGGTACTCACCGTGGGGCAGTACCTACGCCCGTCCGAGCGCCATCTGCCCGTCGTGCGCTACTGGCATCCAGACGAGTTCGCGGCGCTCGAGCTGGCCGCATACGAGCTCGGCTTCGAGCACGTCGCGGCCGGCCCGCTCGTGCGATCGAGCTACCACGCAGATCAACATGTGCCGCAGCGACGTCCGGGCGTCGGTCCGCTGGCGACAGAGAAACTCAAGGACGCCAGTCCACTCGCCGCACGCGGGTAGGGTCAGCAGATATTCCCCCTGAAGGACAACATCCCGCGGGATCGTTTCCTCCCGCCGATCACGGCCGCGCTGGTGGCGATCAGCCTGATCGCCTATCTGCTCTCACCGCGCCACGGAGGACTCCTCCCGATCCTGCTCGACATCCTCATGCTCGTGCTGCTCGGACCCAGCGTCGAGGACGCCCTTGGGCGCGTCCGCTTCAGCGCCTTCTGCGTCCTCGGCGGCCTGCTTGCGCTGGTCACACGGGCGCTCCTCGACGGCGGCTCGCGCGCGCCTCTGCTTCTCGGCGCCTCGGCCGCGACCGCGGCCGTCCTCGGCGGCTACCTCCCGCTCTATCCGCGCGCCCGCATCCTCACACTGATCCTCCTCCCGTTCGTCGCCACCCTGGTCGAACTGCCCGTCCTCATCTTCCTCGGCGTCTGGCTCCTTGCACAGGTTGCCCTCGGCGCCTTCGGACTCGAGCACTATCTCGGCGTGAGCGGCACGACCTACCTCGCGCACGCCGGCGGCTTCGCCCTCGGTCTGGGTTTGATCGGGGTCTTTGCTCGACATCTCAAGACCACGCCATCGGGACTCCCTACCAACTGATGGCGACGACCTCGCTCACGGGGACCCCCGCGTGAGGCGCATCCTCGTGCTCGGCGTGGCGCTGATCTTCATCGCCGGCTTCGCCTTCCTCACCTTCAGCGCGGTGGTCGCGCATGGGTTTACTCTGGCCAGCTTGCTCTCGATCTTCATCCTCGTGCTGCTCGGCGTCGGGATCGTCGGCGCACTGGGTACCCCTCCGCGTCGATGATCGTCACACCGGGCTGACGACCATTCTCCGATAACCGATCCGCCGATGACCCTACCCTCGTCGATGACCGTCCCACTCGATCGCTGAGAATCGACTCGCCACGACTACCGTCGCCCGCCGATGAGCACCTCCCCCTTCATGACCCCCAGCCACCATCGCCGGCACAGGCGCGAGGCGGCCCGCCGCCGGCGCCGCCGCCAGCGCATGATCGTCGCCGGCGCGCTCGCGCTGGTGCTCGCGGCGGCGGTCGTTGTCGTCATGACCCTGGCCGGGTCGGGCGATACGAACGGCTCTGCCGCTGCCTCGGCCGCGCGACATGCCGCCAAGCCGGCGTCCAGTCCGCCCCCCCACTCGGCGATCGGCCTGCCGCTTGGCAAGCCCCCGCTCGCGCTCACTGGAATCGCCGATCCCCAAGCCGACCCTATGCACGTGGCCTTCGCCGCGCCGCCGCGCGCGGGACTGCTGTTCAACCTCTCGACCGGCCAAGTCCTGTGGCAGCACAACCCCTACATCCGCCTGCGCATGGCCAGCCTGACGAAGATGATGACCGCGCTGCTCACGGTCTCCTCAGCGCCGCCGGACGCGCGCGTGCTGGTGACCAGGGAAGCGGTCGACGCGGACGGGTCGAAGGTCGGAGTGCTGCCACTCGGCAAGCACGTGCGGCTGGAGACGATGCTCTACGGCCTGCTCCTGCCTTCCGGCAACGACGCCGCCGTCGCGCTCGCTCAGCACGTGGCCGGCAGCGTCAACCGCTTTGTCCTGCGCATGAACGCCGAGGCAGCGAAGCTGGGGATGGGCTGCACGCGCTACTCCTCGCCCTCGGGCTACTACGACCGAGGCAACTATTCGTGCGCGGCGGATCTCGCGCTACTCGCTCACGTCGACCTCGAACAGCCGCGCATAGCGCACATCGTGCGCACCTACACGGCAGCCCTGCCCTTTCCGATCAAGGGCGGCAGGCTCTACCTCTACAACAATAACCCGCTGCTGATTTACGGCTACCCGGGGCTGACTGGACTGAAGACGGGCTACACCGAACAGGCGGGCAGATGCTTGGTGGCGACAGCCGAGCGCGACGGGGTGCGCCTCGGCGTGGTGCTGCTGCATTCCCCCGACCCGGCCAGGCAGGCACGTCAGCTGCTGGACCGCGGCTTCGAGGACGTCTACCACCAGGCACCGGTCCCCGAGCCACCGATACCGCCCGGAGTCTGAGCAACCGAAACCGAAGTCTCGAGGCTGTTGCAGCGACGCGCTTGCGTCTGGTGGAGTAGCGTTCCCCTGCAAAGATTGACTGGCTGGGCAGCCAAAGTGGCAAGCAAAGCCCGCAGCAGCAGAGCCCCAAAGCAGAGCCCAAAAGGAGAGAGCAGCCGTGGATCTCGACGACACACCGGAGCAGGTCGCCTACCGCGCCGAAGTGCGGGGCTGGATCGAGCAGCACAAGTCCGAGGCGCCGGTCTTGACGGGCCCCGGAGCGTTGCAGGACGAGGGCGAGATCATCGCCGCGCGCCGCGCCTGGCAGGGCAAGCTCGCCGAGGGTGGTCTCGCGGGAGTGACGTGGCCGAAGGAGTACGGTGGCCAGGGCCTCGGACCGATCGAGCAGGTCATCTCAAACCAGGAGATCGCGCGCGCGAAGGTGCCCGGCATCCTCGACGCGATCGGCGTTGGCATGCTCGGCCCGACAATCATCGCCCACGGCGCCGAGGAGCAGAAGTCGCGCTACCTCGGGGCAATGCTGCACGGCGATGAGGTCTGGTGCCAGCTGTTCTCAGAGCCCGCCGCGGGCTCTGACCTGGCGGCCGTACAAGCACGTGCGCGCTTGCAGGACGACGGCAGCTGGCGGTTGAGCGGCCAGAAGGTGTGGACCACAAACGCCCAGTTCGCCTCATATGGCCTGCTGCTCGCCCGCACCGACATCGACGCACACAAGCACAAGGGCCTGACGATGTTCATCGTGCCGATGGACGCCGAGGGCGTCACCGTGCGCGGGCTGCGCCAGATCTCCGGTGAGGCGGAGTTCAACGAGGTCTTCTTCGACGATGTCGCGCTCGACGCAGACGCAGTCGTCGGAGGCGTCGGGAACGGCTGGGGAACGGCGCTTACGACGCTTATGTACGAGCGCGTGACGATCGGGCTCGGCAGCGAGGGGCTCGGCTACAACTCGACCCGCTTCGCCGCGGCGATCGCCGGCGACGAGCACGCCCGGCGCGACCCCGAGGTGCGCCATCAGCTCGGCGAGATCACAAGCGAACTGCTCGCGGTCAGGTTCACCGGCTACAGGACGCTGACGGCGCTGCAGAAAGGTCAGATCCCCGGCCCCGAGGCGGGCCTGGCGAAGGTCACGATCGTCAACGGCGCGATCAAGGCCGGCGAGCTGATCGCCGACGTGCTCGGCCCCGACGTGCTTGCAGAGGACAGCGAGTGGGCCTACATGATCTCGTTCCTGCCCGGCCTGAAGTCAGCGGGCGGGACCGAAGAGATCCTGCGCAACACGATCGGCGAGCGCGTGCTTGGTCTGCCGCCGGAGCCGCGATTGGACAAGGGCATTCCGTTCTCGGAGCTGCGCTCCAAGGAAGCGGCGGCGGTATGAATCTCTCACTTTCAGACGAGCAGGTCTTCCTGCGCGAGGCCGCACGTGGCGCGCTATCGCGTTTCAAGACGTTCGAGGCCGCCCGCGAGGCGCTCGATGGCGGTGACGAGAGTGCCCTGCCCGACCTGTGGCCGACTGCGAAGGAGGCCGGCTGGCCGGGATTGCTGATCGACGAAGCCCACGGCGGCGCGGGCCTGGATGCCTTCGATGCGATGCTCGTGCTCGGCGAGTGCGGGCGCGTGCTCGCGAGCGTCCCGCTGCTCGGCCACCTGCCCGCGAGCGCGATCTTGAACGACTCGCCGAATGCCGCTGCGTTCCTGCCAGAGGTTTCAAGCGGGGAGCGACGGGCTGCGTATCTACCCTCCCAGCCGCCTGACGACCTCAGCGGCCGTTGGAGCACGGACCCGGCCGGTGGCCTTCAACGGGGTGCTCTGCCGACCGCCGGGGCTCCGGACGAGGATGGTCGCGTGCCGTTGAACGGGAGCTTTGCGTTCGTACCCGACGCTCCCGGGGCAGTCGGCATGGTGGGGGTCGCGCTGCAGAACGACAAGCCGGTGGGGGTCGCGGTCCTCAGCGACTCCCCGGGTGTTGAGGTCCAGCCGGTAAGGCGTTACGACGCAACCAGATCACTCGGGCACGTCTCGTTCACTAACTCGCCCGCCGTCCTGCTCGACGCCCCGGAAGAGTCGCTCGCCGCTGCCTGGCACCTCGCACAGGCGCTGATCGCAGCCGAGTCGCTCGGCAGCGTGGAGACTGCGCTCGAGGTGTCGGTCGCCTACGCCAAGGAGCGCCACACATTCGGTCGCGCGATCGGCTCCTACCAGGCGGTCAAGCACTCCTTGACCGAGGTTCTGCGGCAGTTGGAGAACGGCCGCTCGCTGCTCTACTACGCCGGCTGGGCGCGCGGCGGCGCACCCGAGGAGTTCCCGCTCGCGGCCAGCGCCGCCCGCTCGGTCGCCGGTCGTGCGCTCGACAACGCTGCGCGTACGATGATCTCCGTGCATGGCGGCATCGGCGCCACCTGGGAGCACGACGCGCCGTTGTACTTCCGACGCGCTCAGCTCTCCCGCCGCCTGCTCGGCGGGACCGCGGGCGCTACCGACCGCGTCGCGGGCGAGCTGATCGGACAGGCCGCGGCGGCATGATATGAGCGAGGAGGTTCTCATCACGACGATGAACGACCTCCCCGGCTACCAGGTGCTCGAGGTTTACGGGGAGGTATTCGGTCTGACCGTGCGCGCCCGCAATCTCGGCTCCCAGATCGGAGCGGGGCTGAAGTCGCTGGTCGGCGGGGAGCTCAAGGGCATGACGAAGATGCTCGCCGAAGGGCGCCTCCACGCCCAGCAGAGGCTGATCGAGGAGGCCCGGGGGAAAGGCGCAAACGCGGTCATCGCGTTTCGCTTCGATACCTCAGAGCTAGGCAGCACCTGGACTGAGATCTGCGCCTACGGAACCGCGGTCAGGGTGCAGCGGATCTAACCGGAGTGGTGCCGCTCACGGCCCTTGGCGCGGGCCGTGATGGCGGAGGAGGCTTCTCCTTCGAGCGCCGCCAACACCGGCGCGCCGTAGGCCGCCTGCACAGCTTCGACCATCGCTCCTTCCACTCCGCAGTTGATGCAGAACCCGTGCTGTGACCAGCCGATCGCGCGGGCGAGCACCTGGTCGGCGTAGGTCACGCCAGTGGCGTCGTGCCCGTAGTAGTCGTACGCCGCGTCCCACGCCGAGGCGTCGAGCGCGAATTCCGCGCCGTCCGCGGACAGCAGGTGGGCGGCGGCCATGATCGCGTCGAAGTCGTCGTAGATCGACGGGTGCTTCGCGGTCATGTGATCGTAGATCGACGGGCGACGACCGTATATGTAGGAGTCACTGACAAGATCCCATGTGGACGGTATGCCCGGGCGGGACCCATTCATGACGTTGAACTGCATCGGCCCGCCGCAGCAGCCGGCGAAGTTCAGACCGTGGTAGGTGGTGAGGGCCGTGGAGAACGCCGACTCCTGCCGGTGGATCGACGCGATCAGCAGCCAGTTGACCCCAAACGTGCGCTGCGCGACCGCGTAGATCGGGTAGAAGCCTTCCATCCAGCGCCTCGATATGTGCGCTTCTGTCTGATCTATGAAGCGCGCCGCGTCCAGGCTCTGCTGCACGCTCGACGGCTGTGCGACGATCGCCGCGCGCGCATGTCCCTTGCCATGGCGCCTGCCGTTCGCCGCGCGCGCGCCACCGCTCTGCACCTCGGCGAGCACGCTCATGGAGGCGGCTGCTCCGGGCGTGGGAGTCACGGCGGCAACCAGCACCGGTGGAGGCGCCGCCGCCGGCACAGTGGGCGTCGTGCGACCGACCACACCGGTGAGCACCGCCACGAGCACGGCCGCGCCCAATCCTCCGACCGCGCAGGCGAGCAGCCAGGCTCCCCGTTCCGAGGGTGGGGTCGGTACGTGTGCCGCGGGGGCAGTGGGTGTCGAGGAGCCGGGCATCGCGATCTGGTCGATAACCGTATCCGCGCCAGATAAAGGTCTCATTGGGTACACGTGCAACACAGGAATCGGTCGCGGCGCGACGATCTCCCTACTGTCGGATTATGTCTTGCATGGGCAAGTTTGCACCCACCCTCCCTGCGCTCGCGGCTATCTTTGCGACGCTTGCACTCACCGGCGCCGGGGCCGACGGTGCCGAGGCGAGCACACTTCACCCGGTGACGGCGATCTCCGCGACCACGCTGACTTCCGTCCAGCAGGGCTACCTCTCGCTCGCGCGGGCCGGCGTTGCACAGGCCGAGCGCCGCTGGAGCGATCGGCGTCTGGGCTGGTACGACGCGCGACTGGACGACCACGAACGCTACCCACTGGCGACCATCTGGGACATCGTGCCGCTGTTCGAGTCGCTCGACGCGATCGCGATCGCTCAACCGACATCCGCCAACCGGCGCGCGGTGGCGCGTTTCGCGACAGGAGCCGAACGCTATCTGAACCGGGGGCTGCGTCCCGTGCCCGGCTACTCGCCGTACCCGGGAGATCGCGAACCGCGCACGGAGACGTGGTTCGACGACAACGGCTGGTGGGGATTGGCATTTGTGAACGCCTACCGCGCGACCGGCACGCGGCGCTACCTCGCCGACTCCGAACGCGCGCTCCACTACATCGCCGCAGCCGGCTGGAATCCGGAAGGAGGCGGAATCTGGTGGAACACCGAGCACCCATACAAGGCCGGCGAGGCGCTGGCGAGCGGCACGCTGCTGGCGACCTTGCTCTACCAGCAGACCCACGCCCCCTTCGCCCTCGGCCAGGCGCGTAAGTTCCTGGCTTGGGCGAACACGAGCGGTTTCAGCCCTGGCGATCAGCTGTACGCGGGCAGCAGCCTGAACTCGACGCCGATCGACTACATCGAGGCGCCGCTGATCTACGCGCAGATGGTGCTCTGCGAAGTCACCTCGACGCCGGCCGACTGTGAACGCGCCGAACTGTTGAAGGCCACCGCGCTCGACCGCTTCGGCGCACTGCTCGACTTCTCCCCGCAATACGACGCGATCTACGTGCAATGGATGCTGGCGCTGTACTCGCTCGACCACGACCCCGTGCTGTATACGCTCGCCGCCGACAACGCACGCGACGCGCAGACCCGCGCGCGTAACGGCGAAGGGCTGTATCTGCTCTCCTGGAACGGCGAAACCATCCCGGCGCAAGACGCTCTGCCGGGAATGCTGCAAACGCAGGCTGCCACCACCAGCCTGTTCGCGTGGCTGGCGGTCTATCCGCCGCCGTCGTAGCGGCGCGGCTCAGACCCCGAGCGCACGCCGTGCCACTCGATCGAAGACGTGGTCTGGCAGCAGCCGCTTGACAAGCAGCATCGCTTTTGCGTCGCGCCCGATCAGGTAGCGCGCCTTCATGCGCCGCGCGGTGAGCGCCTGCTCGATCGTCTCGGCCACCCGCTCGGGCGAGATGCCACGCCGCTCGGTGTCTTCGAGCACCTTGTTCATCGCCGCCGAGACGTGCCCATACTGCTCCGTCAACTCCACTGGAATGCTCAAGCCCTCTCCCTGCGCACGGCTCTTGTCCCAGATCGGCGTCGCGACCGATCCCGGCTCGATCAATGCGACCTGCACGTTCGAGCTGCGCAACTCCACTCGCAAAGCGTCGCCGATTGCCTCGATCGCGTGCTTGGAAGCCGCGTATGGGGCGGTGAACGCCATCGCGACACGCCCGCCGACGGAGGAGACGAATACAACTCGCCCGCGCGCACGACGCAGCGCGGGCAGCATTGCCTGCGTGAGCGCGACGGGCCCGAGCACATTGACCTCGAACTGGTTGCGCAGACCATCGATCGGGGTCAGCTCCAGCGGGCCCCCGTAACCAATCCCGGCGTTGTTGACAAGCGCGTCCAGTCCGCTGGGGGCGATCTCGCCGACCCGCTCGGTGGCCCGCGCGATCTGCGCGGCGTCGGTCACGTCCAAGAGGATTGGCACGACCCGCTCGCCGCCTGCCGCCACGAGCGCATCGCCGTCATCGGGCTTACGCACCCCGGCCAGCACTGTCCAGCCTGAGGCGGCCAGCCGCAGTGCGGTGGCTCGCCCGATCCCCGTGGAGGCACCGGTGATCAGAGCGCTTGGCACAGGAGCGACACTAGCGGACGAAACCTCCCGCGCCCAGCCCGCGCCGCGCGCGCGCCGTACGCCGCCCGCCGATTGGAGCCGTGGCGTATGAGTGGAGTCTCACCGCTCGTTGAACAAAGCCTTAGGCTTTGGCTGGATGGTTCCGCGCGTGGGAAAGCCCTCAGCAGCGCCGCGCACGGGGATCGTCCTCGCGATCCTCGCCGTCCTCGCGGGGTGCGGGTCGAGCGCCAAGGGCGGCCTCAGCGCGGGCGCGAGCGCCAATGCGGACCCTCCGGCGGCGCCCGTCTCCAATGCGTGCGCCGTGACGGTGCTCAGCGCGCTCGGCGATGTCGCGGTGCGCGTCTACCGCGAGGGCGTCCACAGCGAGCGCACGGCCTCAGCGGTCAGCCTCATCACGCGCTCCATTCCCCTGCGCAGAGCCATCGAACAGAACGACTCCCGGGCCGTGCGCGCGGCCGCGCAGGCGCTCCTTCAGACCGGGCACATGACGAACCTGACCGTGATCCGCGCTGCCACCACCGCCGGCGGTGGCCAGACAACGCCGGCGATCCCGCCGGGCGGCCAGACGCTCGTCACGGTCGGCGCTCGGAACGCGCTCGCCCCGCTGCACGGCACGATCTCAGGCTCGGGCGGCGCCCCGATCGCGACCTTCATCGCGAGCGTATGGGCTGACACGGGCTTCGTCGATGAGACTAACGGCATCACCGAGGGAGCGACCGCGCTGCGCGAGAATGGACGGACCGTCGCCGGCTCGTTCACGCTGGGGGCGGGCAAACCGCCTGCGCGAGGCACGCTCACCACACGAGGCGTCACCTACCGCTACACCTCGTTTCCCGCCGCGGTCTATCCGAGGGGTCAGCTGAGGGTCTACCTGCTGCGCTCGATCCCCTCGATCGCCCCCCTCTGCGGACCCACCCAAGAAGACACGATCGTCAACACGCTCAGCCACATCGCGACGCTCATCTATGCCGGCGAGGCCGGGCGGCGCACGCTCTCTCAGATCCACCGTGTACAGCACAATCGGGCCCTGCTGAGCGCCGTCGCGCACCGCGATCCAGCGGCCACGAAACTGGCGATCGACAACCTGCTCAACCAGCACATCGTGCGCCTGCGGGTCCTCACCGCCGGCGGGCAGCTGCTGTCAGACGTCGGCGGGCCGTTCGTGCTCGCGCCGCGCCGCGCGCCGCTGCGCCTGAACGGGCGCACGATCGGCAGCTTCGTGCTCTCAATTCAGGACGACCTCGGCTACCGGCTGCTGGCCCAGCGGCTGGCCGGGCTGGATGTCGTTATGCACCGTGGCGCCCAGGTCGTGATGAGCAGCTTCAACCCGGCGCCCGCGCACGTGCCAGCCAATGGGCCCTTTCATTACAAGGGACACACCTACAACGCGTTCACCTTTGCCGCCGAAGCGTTCCCCTCGGGAGCGTTGCGGATCACGGTGTTGATACCGATGCCGTACTCCTGATCAAACCATCAGAGCCGTGCCGCCCGCAGCTAGAGCCGCGCCGCCCGCAGCTGACCAACGGCTCCGCGGCGTGTGCCGGTAATGCTACCGATCGGAGAGCGAAGGAATCTCCGCTCGGCCAGCAGAACGGCACGGGTC
>DAIOGX010000012.1:35175-40713 GCA_036744995.1 Solirubrobacteraceae bacterium
GCTACCGATCGGAGAGCGAAGGAATCTCCGCTCGGCCAGCAGAACGGCACGGGTCTCGAAGAATCGTGCGATGGCCTTACGCGCGTCAGCGATTACGCGGGTGTCAGCGACTCCAGCTTCTCTCCCAGCGCATCCTGCAGCTCTTTGAACGCGCCGGAGAATTTCTCGACGCCCTCGCGCTCGAGCGTCTCGGTGACGTCGTTGTAGTCGACGCCCACGCGCTCGAGCTCCGCGAACATGCGGTGCGCCTCGTCGAGGCCGGCCTGCAGGCGCAGCTGCGGGTCGCCGTGGTCCTGGTAGGCCATGATCGTCTCCTCGGGCATCGTGTTGACGGTGTCCGGCCCGATCAGCTCATCCACATAGAGCGTGTCCGGGTATTCGGGGTTCTTGGTCGACGTCGAGGCCCACAGCACCCGCTGCGGCGTGGCGCCCTTGCCAACTAGGAAGTCCCAGCGCGGACCGCTGAACGCCTCCAGGTAGTGGGCGTATGCGAGCTTCGCGTTCGCGATCGCCAGCTTTCCGTGCAGCTCCTCGATTGAGACCCCACCCACCCGGGCGGGATCCAATTCATCCAGGCGCCGGTCTGCCTCGGTGTCGATGCGCGAGACGAAGAAGCTCGCCACCGACGCCACCTTGCGGGGGTTCCCGCCCTCGGCCACCAGCCGCTCGAGGCCGCGGATGTAGGACTCCGCCACCTCCGCGTAGCGTTGCAGCGAGAAGATCAGCGTGACGTTGATCGAGTGGCCCTTGGCGATCACGTCCTCGATCGACGCCAGCCCCGGCTTTGTGGCGGGGATCTTCACCATCAGGTTGGGACGATCGACGCTCTTGTGGATGCGAATCGCCTCGCTGTAGGTCTCGAGCGTGTCGTATGCCAGCCGCGGGTCGACCTCCAGCGACACGTAGCCATCGCGGGTGGGCGGGGCATTCTTTTCCCCGTCCCACACTGGGCGGAAGAGATCACACGCATCCCTGATGTCCTGTTCTGCCAGCGCCCAGAAGACGGCGTCTACGTCATTGCCGTCCGCGGCGAGCTCGTGCAGCTGCTCGTCGTAGGCGTCGCCCGAAGTCATCGCCTTCTCGAAGATCGAAGGGTTGGACGTGGCGCCGACGACCGAGCACTGGTCGATCAGCTCCTGCAGGTGTCCTCCGCGAATGGACTCGCGTGAGAGGTAATCGACCCATACGCTCTGCTTGAGCTCCGACAGACGTGTGAGGGGCGGTGCATCGGAGGGCATGGCGTCTCCTGTCAGTGTTTCGATTCGAGCAGCCCCCGCGCTCGCGCGAGGATGTTCTCGGTCGTGAAGCCCAACTCCTCGAGCACAGTATTGCCCGGCGCAGACGCGCCGAAGCGGTCGAGGCCGACGACGTCGCCGTCGAGGCCGACCCACTTCCCCCAGCTGATCGTGGCGCCCGGCTCGACCGCCAGGCGGGTCCTCACCGCAGGGGGCAGCACCTCGTCGCGGTACTCCTGGCTCTGCTCCTCGAACAGGTCCATACACGGCATCGAGACGACCCGCACGCGCGTGCCCTGCTCGGCCAGCGCCTTGCCCGCCGCGAACGTCAGCGGGACCTCGGCGCCTGTGGCGATCAGGATGATCTCGGGCTCGGTCCCCGCGGAGTCCCATAGGACGTAGGCGCCGCGCTCCACGCCGCCGGCGCTCGCAACCTCGCCGCGGTCGAGCACCAGCACGTTCTGGCGCGAGAGCAGCAGCGCCACTGGACCGTCCTCGCGCTCGAGCGCCACTCGCCACGCCTCGGCCGTCTCGTTGGCGTCGCCCGGGCGCATCACCCACAGGCGTGGAATCGCGCGCAGCGATGCGTAGTGCTCGATCGGCTGGTGCGTCGGGCCGTCCTCGCCGACGCCCACCGAGTCGTGCGTCCACACCCACACGACCGGCAGGCCCATCAGCGCCGACAGCCGCACCGCACCGCGCATGTAGTCGGAGAACATCAGGAACGTCGAGCCATACGGTTTGACGATGCCGCCGTGGGCAGACGCGCCGTTGACGATCGCGCCCATCGCGTGCTCGCGGATGCCAAAAGGGATGTTGCGGCCCGCGTGGACCTTCGAGAACTCGCCGCCGCCCTCGAACAGGGTCTTGGTCGAC
Organism: Solirubrobacteraceae bacterium; assembly: GCA_036744995.1. Taxonomy (GTDB): domain Bacteria; phylum Actinomycetota; class Thermoleophilia; order Solirubrobacterales; family Solirubrobacteraceae; genus Palsa-744. The sequence goes on from DAIOGX010000012.1 coordinate 37,287, forward strand.
TCGACCAGGTCAGCCGCGCCGCCGATCATCGTCGGGCCGTACCGCGCGAACGCCGCCATCACCTTCTGGCCGGCCGAGCGGGTGGCGATTTCCTCGCCCGCGTCGAACTCCGGCAGCGACTCGCGCCACCCGTCCCGCAACTTCCCCGCCCACGCGAGGTCCCAGTCCGCTGCCATGTCCGGGAAGGCCGTCCGCCACGCCTCGAACTTCTCGTTCCACGCGTCGCTCGCCTTCATGCCCGACTCGTGCAGCGACATGTGCTCGTAGACGTGCTCGTCCACCCAGAACTTGCGGTCGGGGTCGAAGCCCATCACCTCCTTGGTAGCACGCACCTCGTCTTCGCCAAGCGCCGAGCCGTGCGCCTTGGCGGTATCGACCGCATGCGGAGCCGGGTAGGCGATGTGCGAGCGGATCGAGATGAACGATGGGCGCTCGGTTTCGTCGCGAGCAGCGGCGATCGCCACCTCCAGCGCGTCCAGATCCTCCGAGTCCTCCACCCGCTGCACGTGCCAGCCGTCGGCCTCCAGACGCGCGGTGTGGTTCTCGCCGTCGAAGGAGATCGACGTGGTGCCATCGATCGTGATGCGGTTGTCGTCGTAGCAGACGACCAGCTTGCCCAGCCCGAAGTGGCCCGCGATCGACGCCGCTTCCTGGCTGATGCCCTCCATCAAGTCGCCGTCCGAGCAGATCACGTAGACGTGGTGGTCGACCAGCTCGTGCCCGGGGCGGTTGAAGGTATCGGCGAGGAAGCGCTCGGCCATCGCCATCCCCACCGCGTTGGCGAAGCCCTGCCCCAACGGCCCCGTCGTGACCTCGATGCCCTGCGTGTGGCCGCGCTCCGGGTGCCCCGGCGTGAGCGAGCCCCACTGGCGGAACTGCTGCAGGTCCTCGAGGCTCAGCTCGTAGCCGCAGAGGTGCAGCAGCGAGTACTGCAGCATGCACGCGTGACCGGAGCTCAGCACGAAACGGTCGCGGTTGGGCCACTGCGTATCCGCCGGGTTCGCGTGCAGGAAGCGCCGGAAGATCGTGTACCCCAGCGGCGCCAGCGCCATCGCCGTGCCAGGGTGGCCGGCGTTCGCCTTCTGCACCGCGTCCATCGCCAGGCCACGGATCGTGTCGATCGAAAGCTTCTGAACCTCCCGTTCAACCATCGCTCGATCCTAGCGGCGGGAACCGCCGACAGCTTCCTGTCTCGACTTCCTCTCGTTAGTCAGCCTGAAAATGAGTTCCCCGACCGTCTTTGCCGGGCTTAAATTTCAATGGATAGAAACAAGAAGTCCCACTATCGAAACTTTGTCGCCACCGGTCCAACAGAATGACGCAACGATCAAGCGGAAAATGCGATAAGTCGAAATATTTGCTTATGACCCTGCACAACGGTGCGGTCCCGATCGAGAGCGACGATCACGTACTGCGTGCACGCCGCACGGCAGCGGTGACGCGAGTCGGGCTGGGGATCCTCGGCATCGTGCTGATCCTCGCCCAACCCCATCTGCTGGCGCACCCGGCACTGGGGATCGCGGGTTTCGCCACGATCTCGGTGACCGCGCTCGTGCAACTCGTGGCGCCGTTGTCGTCGTGGCTGAAGGTCGAGGAGGCGTTCGCCGGATCGGCTGCGGTCCTGATCGTCGGACTCGGAGATCAGCAGGTGACCGTGCTCAGCATCCTCTGGCTGGCAGCGATATCCACCGGCGTGCTGGCACGCGGAGGGCGCGTGCATTGGATCGGGCGCACGATCGTGCTTGGCGCGCTGGCGCTGCCGGCGATCAGGCAGGGGCACGTGACCGCCGACCACGCGGCGCTGTGCGCGGCGACCCTGGGACTGCTGCTCACAAGTGGAAGGCTCACGCGTGAGCTCAACCACCTGCTCAGGCAGGCCCGTCTCGACGCCGACAATGCCGAGACGCTGCTGCTGGCCGGGGACATCGCCTCGCGCGTCGCCAACCGGGCGGCGCACGACAGGGACGCCGGCAAGCGGGCGCCCCTGCGCCCGGAGGAGCCGCTCAGCGCCGAGGAGCGGCTGAGCGCCAGCGATGCGCTCGAGCGGCTGATCGAGGGCGACGGTCTGGCGATGGCGGTGCAGCCGATCGTCGACGTGCACACAGGTTCGATACACGCCTACGAGGCCCTGGCCCGCTTCGGCCAGCCGCGCGCGGACGGCGGGGGCGGTCCACTGCACTGGTTCGCGCTGGCAGAGGAGCTCGGCAAACGCGACGCGCTGGAGCGCGCCTGCCTGCGCGCGGCCCTCGACCTGTTTGCTCTCCGTCCTTCCGGCACACGCCTGTCGGTCAACCTGTCCGCGCCGGTGCTGCTCGATCCCCTGACCCTGAACATGCTGCACGAGGCGGCGGCCCGCCGGCCGGATGCCCTGGAGGGGCTGATCGTCGAGATCACCGAGGAGACACTCGTGCAAAGCGATGCGCAGCTGCGCATCGCTATCGGCCCACTGCGGGCGCAGGGGGCGCGACTGGCGGTGGACGACATGGGCGCGGGTTACGCGGGCCTGCGTCAGATCACGACCGTGCACCCCAGCTACCTGAAGCTCGACCGCTCGCTGGTGTCCGGCATCGATCACGACGGGGACCGCGCGGCGCTGGTGGGAGCGCTCGTTGGCTACGCCGAGCAGGTGGGCAGCCTGCTCGTGGCTGAGGGCGTCGAGCAGAGCGGCGAGTTGCGCCGGCTGCGCCAGCTGGGAGTGCCCCTCATCCAGGGCTTTTACCTGGCGCGTCCGGGAAAGCCATGGCCGCAGACGATGGTCGCGACGGGGGCCGAGCAAGCCGGGGCTGGAGACACGATCCCCGCGTACGAAGCGGCGGCGCCGGAAGCGACGACGGCTGGAGCGATCGAGTCGCTGCAGCCCGCGTGAGAGATACAGCTGCGCGTACCACAATCGACCGTAGAGGACTGGGCGCGACGAGGCATCGTCCCGTCGAGGAAGGTCGGCCGGCGACGGCTGTATGTCCGGTCGAGGATCGAGGCCCTGCTGCTCGGCGATGACACCTAACTCAGCCCTTGAGAGGTCGGCGAAGAACCGCTAGCTCGTTTGGGGTTGCGCCGTGGCCGAGTTCCCATCCTTGAAAGCGAAGCAGCTTCTGAAAGTTCTTCAAGCCGACCCGCTCAACTACCGGACCACGCGCCAGACCGGCTCGCACCGGCGGCTGCAGGCAGATGGCCGACCGCCGTTGACCTGGGCATTCCACGATCGACGGACACTGGCGCCCGGCGAGGTCCGACGTGTACTCGTCAATCACGTCGGACTTGCGGAAGACGAGGCCCGACAGCTACTCTGAAGGAGCGTCATGGACACCATTCGCATCCTCCACCACCACGAGCCCGGCTTTGGCTGGAGCTTCGAGTCGCCCGACATTCTCGGCCTGACCGGCGGCGGCGACGCCTACGACCAGGCGCACGCCGAGGACGCCGCCAG
>DAIOGX010000013.1:0-2447 GCA_036744995.1 Solirubrobacteraceae bacterium
CTTGCGATGTACATACCTGGGCTGTACAATGCTGATCATGGGATCAGTCGAGTCCGCGCGCCAGGGGCGTATCAACATGAGGGTCTCAGACCACCAGGAGCGCGTGCTGCGGGCGGCCGCCGACCTCAGCGGCGAGACGCTGACCGGGTTCGTGCTGTCTGTCGCGACGGAGCGGGCTGAGGAGGTGCTGGAGCGAACACAGCGGATCAGCCTCTCTAGCGAGGCGTTCAAGCGGTTCGTGGCGGCGCTCGACGCGCCGGTGCAAGAGATGCCGACGCTGCGCCGCTACGCACGCAAGCAGAGCCCGATCCCGGCGCGTTGAGCCCTGGCACGCTCGGCCCCGTCGAGCGCCTGTCCGCTGCGCACGACCTGGACGAGTTCGACTGCGGAGTCCCAGCGCTCGATCGCTGGCTGCGCTCCTCAGCGCGCGTCGCGGCCGCGGGCGGCACGGCTGCCACATACGTGCTGTGCCGCGAGGAGCGGGTCGTCGGTTACTACGCCCTCGCGATGAGCGCCGTCGCACACGACGGAGCCCCCTCGAGGCTACGGCGTGGAATGCCCGACCCCGTTCCGGTCCTGCTGCTCGCGCGTCTGGCGCTGGATCGCTCCGAGCACGGACGATCGCTCGGCGGCCACCTGCTCGTCGACGCGCTCACCCGCTGCGTAAGAGGCGGCAATGAGTTCGGCGCTCGGGCTGTGGTCGTGGACGCGATCTCGCCAGAGGCGGCCGACTTCTACCGCCACTTCGGTTTCCACGACCTCGACAAACAGCGTCTCTGGCGACGGATGAACGACATCGCACACGCCATCGAGCAGTGAACGGGGGGCGATATCCTTGGCGGGCCCTCAATCACTGCAATTGCGCGTGCCACTCCTGCACGACCGCCCTGGGCGGGACGTCAACGGCCAGCCCGCCGACGACGGCGATCACGAGCACGCAGATCGTCCCCCGAGAAGCACGCCGATGGTGACCGCGCCCCATTCTATCCTGCGCCACCCCGGCCGCCATCGCTGGTGTGCGTGCGTAGGTCTATGACTACAGACGCAGCTGACCTTCGGCCGGCAGAATCAGCGCACGAAGTCGCTTTTTGTAATAACCCAGCGTCTGTCAGAGCAGGCCCGACCTTCGGCCGGCAGAATCAGCGCTTGGCTAGCAACCACGACTTGGACATTCCTAAAAATCAGAGCAGGCCCGACCTTCGGCCGAACGAATCGGGCCGCTTGTCGGCCCGTTCGGCCGAATGGTCGGGACCTGCGAAGGCTCTTACCAGATCGCTATCCGGCGAGGATGGGCATGAGCGAGGATCGCTCGATCCTTCGTCACGAGTTGCAGGTCATGCTCGACGGCTGTCGCGAAGATCAGGCGATCAGCCGGGTCTCCTGGGAACGATGAGGGGAGCGCAACCGCCGTGTCCGCGATAGCTGGAGTGACGCCGAAGGTCCGCACTTGCGCTGCCAGCCCCTCCAGCCAGGAGCGGATGGGGATGGTCACGGTGATCCGCTCGTGCCTGGCCAGCCACGCGAGCTCAAACCACGAGATAGCCGCCACGGCGAATTCGTCAGCTTCAGCCAGGACCTTCCGCGCGGGCGCACTGATTCGCTGTGGCTCAGCCGACCACCAGTGGACCACGTGCGTGTCGAGCAAAACGGCTCCCACAACTACGACGCGTTCCACTCCGCGCCCGTGGAGAACAGCTCGTCGCCGTCATCTGCGGTCTTAGCCACTCCCTCGAACGATCCCTCGAGCGACCGGCCACCGAGGGGCGGCACCAGGCGGGCGACCGGACGGCCGTGCCTGGTGATCTCGATCTCCTCGCCCGCGGCGGCATCATCCAGAAGTCGCAGAATATTGGCTTTCGCGTTGGTCGCGGTCACTTGCCTGATCATGTGGTCAGTATAGCGCCCATAAAGCCGTTTGCAAGTGCGGGCATCCAATCCTACGGCCGAAGTCCCAGCCGGCTTTTCCTGATCTGCTCATAGCGAGTCGCCATCACGAATTTACGACCTTGGCCGGCCAATTTTCACAGCTCATCCTCTGGTTCGCCGTAGAGGACGTCGGGCGGAATCCTCACAGACGCGATCACGGGCAGCTCGAGCTCCGTATCAGATTGGCACGCGATGAAGTCCTCATACAGGGGAAAGCCTCCCAGCAGCACGCCGCAAGCCACACACCCATTTGACCATGAGCTGTGCCCCATGGCGTGTGAGAATCTCGGGCGCAGTGGACCGGCGCCAACTTTGGCGAGCTCCTCCTCTGAGATCTGGCTGGCTATGACCTGCAGTGCATCGGGATCCGCGAAGATCAACTGATCTTCGTCCTTGCAGGCAATCACCGCAATCGTCTGCTCACCACACTTCCAGCAAGACTGTGGCAGACCAACGACTTCCAGTAGCGGATCATCGTCTGCTGGGATGACCGCGAGCCAGTGAGCAAACGGCTCGAGGTC
>DAIOGX010000013.1:2547-40210 GCA_036744995.1 Solirubrobacteraceae bacterium
GCGGATCATCGTCTGCTGGGATGACCGCGAGCCAGTGAGCAAACGGCTCGAGGTCAATCTCTGCCGGCACGAACCACGAATTGGCCTCTGGATCCCAACGTGCACCGAGCTCCTTTGCTTGCTCCTTCTCCGAGTAGGGAGCATCCAAATACATTCTCTGCTCGGCGTGCTGGTGCGCGGATAGGGACACTTCTCCTACTCCGACTGTGCGCGACAAACGGGACACCCATGTCGGGCGTGCCGATCTTTTGACTTGGCTCAGGCGGTCACTCGCTCGACCGTGACCTTCTCGGGCGCCTCGTGATGGTGCAGGTCGCTGTCGCGGACGAGCAGCAGCGCAAGCACCGCGCCCGCGAGCGCGAGACCGCTGCCGGCGAGCAGGATCGTCGAGAAGCCATGAGTGAAGCCCTCGCGCGCGGCGTGGATGACCGCAGCGGAAGCGTGGGTCGGCAGCGTGCCGGAGGAGGCAGCTTCGGCGAGGCCGCGGGCACGCCGACCGCTCACGTGCGGCAGGAGATCCTGGATCCGCTTCTGGGAGAGCGCGAGGAACAGCGCGCCGAGGCCCGCCGTGCCCGAGGCGATCGCGACCTGGCGGAAGGTGTCGTTGATGCCGGAGGCAACCCCGCTCATCCGCTCTGGCACGGTCGAAAGCGCGACATTGGCGAGCACCGGGTTGACCAGACCGACGCCGAGACCGCCGAGGATGAAGCCGGGAAGCAGGACCGTCCAGGAGTCGTTGGCCTTAGCGCCGCTCATCAGGACCAGGCCGATCGCGATGATCGACAGGCCGCCGGCGAGCATCACGCGGGGCGCGACCTTGCCCTCCAGCGACGCCGTGGCGCCCGAGACGAAGAACGAGCCGACGGTGAACGGCAGGTAGCGCAGCCCGGCCTGCAGCGGCGAGAGGTGCTCGATCTCCTGCATGTAGAGGGTGATGTAGAGGAACAGCGCGAACATCGAGCCTGAGAGCGCGAACGCCGTGATCTGCGCGCCGGTGAAAGCGCGGCTGCGGAACAGGTGCAGGGGCAGCATCGGCTGGGAGACGCGCAGCTCGATCCAGACGAACACCGCGAACAGCACGATTGCCCCGATCAGCAGGCCGAGGATCGTGCCCGAGGCCCAGCCGTCGGCGTTGCCGCGCAACAGCCCGAGCACGAGCAGCGCGTTCGCGGCCGAGAACGTGACGGTGCCACCCCAGTCGATCCCGCGCGCGGTCTCGTCGCGCGATTCAGTGACCTTCAGGGCGGTCACGGCGATCGCCCCGAGGCCGATCGGGACGTTCAGGAAGAAGATCGACTGCCAGCCGATGGCGGTGGTCAAGGCGCCGCCGACGAGCGGGCCGAGCGCCACGGCGACGCCGATCGTCGCGCCGTAGATGGCGGTGGCGAACGCGCGCTCCGATCCGCGCCACTCCTGCGCGAGCAGCGCGAGCGACACGGCAAACATGACCGCTCCGCCGACGCCCTGCAGCGCCCGCGAGAGGTTGAGCATCGTCGAGGAGGAAGACAGCCCGCACAGCAGCGAGGCGACCGTGAAGATCCCCACGCCGACGGCGAACACGCGCTTGCGCCCGAGGCGGTCCGCCAGCGACCCCGACGTCAGCACGAACGCGGCGAGCGTGAGCGCGTAGGCGTCGACGACCCACTGCAGGTCGGTGAACGAGGAGTGCAGGTCCCTGCGGATGCTCGGCAGGGCCGTGTTGACGACCGTGATGTCGAGGAGCAGCATGAACGTCGCCACGCACACGGCGATCAGCGTCCACCACTTGCGTTCCATCTCTCGAAGTCCTTCCCTGGGTGCCGATAAAATCGTAAGGAGTCCGCTACCTGGATGTCGACGGCCCGCGACTCTCCGATCTCGCGGAGAAATTAGGCATGCGCTCCAGGCGCCACGTTAGCGCGGCGGGCGGCTTCTGGACCATCCCGCCGCGAGCGCAAAATGAGCCCGCAGCGCTACCGCGCCACCTGTGCCTCCAGCGTCTTCTTGACTACGTTTGTCCCCTGTTCCATCGCCTCGGCGGTCGGCTCCGCCAGCTCGTTCGGGAGCAGGTCGGCGGTCCATACAAACCTGGCCCCATCCTCGCCCTCGGAGAAGACCTGCGCCACGCCATTGTGATGGGTGTAAGGCCCATCGACTATCGACCAGACCAGCCGACGTGCCTCGTCATCGAGGTCGATGAGCACCTCGCGGACCACCATGCCGCTGGCAAACGTGACGATCCTGTCCTCTCCATCCAGACGGGTGTCGACTACAAAGCCGGGCACGAGGCGCTCGTGAAGAGCACCCCAATCGCGAACCGCGTCCCACACGTCCTCGGGGCTCGCGTCGATCAAAATCTCCTTGCGGATTGAAGTCATTCTTTGTCTCCTGTCTATCGTTGAGGTTTCCGGTTCGTCTCTATCGAGTCTCCAGCGCGCACCTCCGGTAAAGCTCGCAGGAAGATCGCGGCGATGGCTGCACGCCTCGCAGCCGATCTTGGCTTCGCCGACCAAAGCCACCTCTGCCGCGTCGTCCGCCAGGCGACAGATTCGCCGACACCACACAGGCCTTCCGGCACGTCATCCACGATGCTCGGCGCTCGCTTGATTTCAGATGGTGCCTTACAACGAGATCAACCCGTTGGGAGGGTCAGGCGATGGGAGCGGGCGATCTGCTCGGCCATCTGCTCGTCGACACCGACGTCGTCGGCGATCGCAGTCCAGCCTGCGACGACGGCGGCGACCTCCGCGAGGATGGCCGGGGCACGACCGCGCGTCAGACCCGCTACGACGGCGACGTTGCGCAGGTCGGCGACCGTGAACCCGTCGCGCTTGCCGTTGATCGACATCTGGTGACTGTCGAGCCATGGGTTGCCGGGCTTCCAGGCCCAGATGACGTCATACGCGGGAGCCAATGACCACGCGCCTTCGCGGTCCATAAGAAACGCGACGTTCTTGACGTGGTCATCTTGATTGCGGGCGACGACATTGAACACCATGCGTCGGAACTGCTGCTCGACGGCGGGAGTGCCGAGCCCGAGCCGACGGATCAACTGGAGGAGCTGCTCGTAGCTGTAGGTGCCGGGCTCGTTGTAACTGACGTGCTCCAGCGCGCCGACGGTTTGCATGTGTAGCTTCTCGCCGTCCTCAGGTCGGTCAAAACGACGGGTCATGAAATGCCTGCGGCCGTTCTCCTCCAAGAGCCGGCACTCCGTCATGTCGATTCCGGCCACCCTCGCCATTTTCGCGTATGCGTACTCCACCGCGCCCCAGCCCTCCGGGTCGGTGAGTCCGTGGTCGCCGGCGCGCGAGACGCCATCGAACTTCAATAGCCATTGGCGAAAACCGGCACCGACCTGAACCTGCCCCGACCGGACCTGGCCGGTAGCATCGTTGTAGGCGATGAATGCCTTCGGGCGTGCGCCGCCCGCGGAGCTACCTACGGCAAGGATCGCCTTCATTGCCTCCTTGTCGGGGTTTTCCCTCAGCTCGGTCATGAATTCGATGCGCTCTGCGAGTACCTCGCTGGCCAGACGCACGAGCGCGTCGAGGTGCAGGTCTGCCCCAGCGGGGAGCGCCGGCTCATAGGCCGGCTGGAACTCCAACGCACCCACGCCGTGGGTGCCGACGTAGCAGAGCCGCTCAACGACGTCGAAGCTCGACTCGTCGCGCCCCCGTGAGGCCAGCCAGGCGTTGACGAGCGCCGTGCCCCACCGATCGGGCAGGGAGTCGGCCAACAGTCCTGGCAGACCCCTGAAGGCGTCCTGCGGCAGGCCTGGAAACCTGTACGGCTCGACGCGCAGCGGCATCCTGATCGGCGCGATCTGTATGCCACTTCGGACGAAGGCTGGGTCGTACTGAAACGTCGCGTAGCCTGCACCCGGATCGATCGAGACCGCGGCGATGCGAGATCCCCACAGCGTTACCGCCGCGACGGTCAAAGCCCCGGCCCCGGCTGATTGCCCCACCTCCAAGGCTCCTCGGCGGGTTCGGTGGGCTCGGCGGTTCGGCCTCCGCGGCGGCCGCGGGCACGCCGCCGGATGTTGCGCTGCTGGCGATCGAGTTGGGCGATCGGGAGATCGATCGACTCAGGTATGGCGAGGTCCAGTCCCGCGAGCAGTCCGAGGGTTCGCAGCAGCTTGATCATCGATGTCATCTGAACCGACTGCCCCCGCTCAGCGCGCTGCACAGTCGCCTGACCAATCCCGGCCTCAGCAGCCATCTCAGCTTGAGTCCAGTTGCGCTCGAGGCGATGACGCTCCAGCCTACGGCCGAGCTCAACGAGAACGGCCGCATCGGTAGTGAGTTCGTCAAAATGCATCAGTTTTGATTTGTTAGACCCGTTATAGGAGATAATACATCACATCTGATTGATAACATATCAGCTCTGGGCGCGCGATATCGATCATTTCTGATGTCTAAACCCTGATCTAGGCTATAAGCCGTCACTACTGATGTGTCACGCCGCGCGCACTCAAATCCGCTGAGACTAGGCGGCCGCTCCACTGCCGCACTGCCGATCCAAGCAACCCGACACTGAGGCCAAACTCAACGAGGGAGGCCATCATGACCGCAAAGAGGACCCCAGCATCAAGACCAAGCCCCACATATGGCAGATACGAATCCCACGCCGGTTCATCACCGAAACCGAGTGGGGGGCCCACCGAGATCGTCGCACCCCGCCTCGAGCACATCCCGGGTAGACCCGCGCTTGCCCCGGAAATACTGACGGGGACCACGAAGGTCCCCGTCAGCGGCATAGCGGGGGCGGGATTGATACACCTACCCGCGACCGCTGATTGCCCGAGTATAGGGAAAATCGCGTATCGAATCGAGGAGTCGTGGCCATTGAGAAAGGGCCTAATAGGGGCCTGAACGGGACACGGCGCCGGGCGTCGGAGCGAGGGACTGACCAGCGGCTGACCAGTCTTCTGACCACGGCCCGACCGGCAGGCCACGTGCCGCGTCGTCGCGGATGCGGTGCATCGGCGGTGTGCGGCACACTGCCTGCGTGCGTGAACCCAACTGGCGTTCGATGGCTGCAGAATGGCGCCGGTTGCTCCGCGACGTCGGCCTGCTTTCTGGCGTCCGTGCCTGGAAGGGCGCTGACGGCACGACATGGGTCCGGGTGGATCACTCTGTTCCCCATCTCAGACTGCGCGGCCGGCCGCGATACCTGTTCACGACGACTCAGAGATTCCTCGACCCGACGGGCTTTCCTGACCAGACACTGCGACAGAACATCGCCCAAGACGCCCAGAAGCCCCGTCACAGAGCGCTCTACTGCTGGGATATTCGGCGCGCCCTCACGCTCGCCGCACTGTCGTTCCACGTCGACAGGCTGACCTCGGTCCCATTGGTCGTAACCGACCTCGCTATCCGTCAAGACGACTTGAACGCCCATAGTGTGTTCGCTGGCTGGATGCTGCTGGATGTCCTACAAGACGTCGCTATCGCAGCACCGGGCCGCGCTGACGACGAGATCGGGGCATTGGCCAACGACAACCCCCAACAAGCTCACCTCGAGCGCTTCGGCCTGCGACCCTGCCAACGCCCCACTCATCTGAGCAAGCCGGGGACCTGGTACTGCTACCGGCGCACGCGCGGAAAGAGCTAGCCCTCGTCGTCCTCGTCGAAGCGGACACCTCGAAACGACTCGACCGGCTCACTGCCGCCCACAACCTCCAGCACCCGCTGGTAGACGTCCTCCGGTAGCCGCCGCCGTGCTTCGGTGAGCCACGCATCATCCGCGCCTTGGCGCTGCGCGGATCGGCTGGCGGTGAGATAGCGCTCGATGTCAGCCTCCAGCAACTCGAGCTCATCCAGGCTATGCGCCTGAGGACGCGCATGCTCGACCAGCGCCGCGGCCAGCTCGCCGATGTCTCCTCGCCGGTAATAGCGATCACACAGCTCAAGCACCAGCGTGGGAGCCAGGCGACGCTCCTGGCCGTACTGCTCGGTCGCAACCTTTCGCCGCGAGAGCGTGGCAGGATCCACACGCAAGAACGTGGCGGCCTGGCGCAAGCTTGGCCACAGCCAAACGGGAGAGGTTGACCGGGCCGTCGGCGCTATCTCGGTCGCCGACCGCGGCTTCTTAATGGGGGCCCTAGTAGCCATACCCACACAATACACGATCGACGCAACGGCCGCAACACTTGCAACGCTAGCAACACTGACTGCCCCCTTCGACGGAGGCCGCGGACAAAGGAAGCCAAAATGCGTTGGACTGTCCTCGGACTGAAGCCCACGACCGGGGCGCGCCGGGGTCGTGCCCCTACGCTGGGTCTGTGGACATCATGCAGGCCGCACGGTCACCGGCCGACGTTGGGCGCCAAGTGGACGCCTGCGAAGATCTGCTCACGTATCTTCACGACGAGCTCCGCCCGCGGATCGGCGTGCCGGAGCCGCAGCCTGTGCATTGGGGCATTCTCCTCGCGCTGTTTGCGTCGGCGACCACGACCTACGAGGCCGCCGTTCTGCTCGCGCGCGAAGAGTTCGGCTATCAGGCGGCGATGCTCAATCGCTCCCTGTTCGAGGTCATGGTCGACTGCTACTGGGCGGCAATGAACCCAACACTCGCGGTGGAGCGCATCAAAGACCACATGAGCTACAACGCCCACCTGAAGGCGCGCGTATCTGCCAAGTACCCCGACCAGTTTGGAGGTCTCGCGCCGCCGCCAGCGTTGAGCGATGCCGAGGAGAAACGGCTACGCAAGCTCTACAGACGAGGCGGCGTCTCCTGGACCGGGCTCTCTTTGTACGACCGCGTCAAGGCGATCTCTGAGCGCTGGCCCGAGGGCAAGGCCCGGGAGCACCTCATGTTCTTCGTTGACATCGCCAACAGCATCAACAACGAGGTGCTGCATCCCACGCCGTGGGGAATGTCGAGGACGACACGACCCGCGACAGCCCCGGACGGCAGTGATGCCGTGCGCTTCCACGTGGGAAGGAGTCCTGAGTTCTGCAGCGAGGCTCTATTCGGCTCATTCTGGATTGCAAGTTCCGTGGTCCGGCTGATGTTGCAGCAGTGCGAGCTCGAAGTCGAGAAGTTCGAGGACGGTCTCTACACGCGGGGCATCCGCGCGTTCGTATCTATCCGCTCGGAGGAGCTCCGCAAGCTCGGTCGCAACGAGCAGTGCCCCTGCGGCAGTGGCCTCAAGCTCAAGCGCTGCCACGGACAGTAGCCGCAGCTATGCCGCGCCGGGACGATGCCGGACCATCGGTAGGCGATGTGATTCTCCGCGGATGCATCTCGACGGAACAGCAGCAGGATTGCTCTCTCGAGAATCCTGCGCTGACCGACTCTGCTGCGTTTGAGCATCTCCGCCTTGGCTCCGCGAGCATCCTCCTCGCGGAGCCAGTTCGCGGAGCGCTAGATCCATCCGTTGCGCCGACCGGTCACTAGTAGTCGGACCAGCGCCGCGCATGTGAGGATCACTTGCAATAGCCACTGCCACCCATCCATGGTGTCTTCCTTTCGGGACGGTTTGCACCTGGTCCCGACGATGACAGCGTCCGCGCCGGATGTCGGTCGCAACGGCGAACATGCAAGATGTTGACGGGCTCAATGTCATCCGAGGCGGATTCGTTCGCGGTCCGTAGGCCGAGCATCGATGATCTCGTGGCAGTAGCACGCGCTGCCGGGCGCGATCGAACCACCAGGCGCACGATCCGTCACTGGGTCGACCGGGGCTTGGTGGATCACCCGGTACGGTTGGGCCGCGATCCTCGTTACCCCTTGCGGGCTGTCGGACAAGTCGACACGCTCGCGCGCCTACCGATCCGGATCCACGGGATTGAGATGGTCCGCTTCGCTTTGTTCATTGAGACGGACAGCGTTCCGGTGGAGGATGCCCTCAACATCGCGGCATCGCGCATCGATGCCTTGCGGGCAGAGGTTGCCGCCTTCCGGGAGCAGGCGGCTCGCGATCCTGAGCTTCTGCGCGCCGAGGTCAAGCGCGCTGCCCGGCTGCGGGTACAGAACTCCGTCCTCCCGCGGGAGGTGCGGATGTCGCTCCATGAACGCGAACAGGCACTTGCCCAGCTTGTCGGGCTGGCGCTGCGTGTGCAGCTTGCAGGTGTGCCGCCCGGCATGTCCGTGATCGAGCGCGCGCTCGGGCTGCGCAGCGGGCGCGGCGGCGCCAGCCGCGATACGCCGCTTGCCCTCACCGAGAAGGATCTTGCCGCGATGGACCCCGAGGCCATGTACGAGGCCGTCCGTGCCGCCACCCCGACCCGCGCGCGCATCGCGAGCAACCTCGTCGAGCTGCTCTGCCTCTGGTTCCCGGCGCTCGTCCCAAGCCTGCTCATGACGGCGAGCATGACCGAGCGAAAGTTCCTGCAGGTCATCCGCGGCGCAGGCGACGAGCTTGATCCCGACGCGTACCTCGCGACGTTCACTGGACTGCTCGCCACGCAGGCGCGGCTTCCGGATGAGCAACTGCGCCCCATCGAGGCGGCGTTGCGACCAGCCGTCGCGATGGTCGAAATCCTCGCCACCCAACCACCCGGTGAGCTCAGCGGCGTGCTCTCACGCCTGCGACCATTACAACGACTCAAGCTGGAAGCGGCGATCGCCCTCACCGGACGTCGATAACGCGACCTGCTCCGACTAGCTGGTCTTGCTCTCCGAAAGAGCCTTCAGGGGCGGCAAGGCACATGCGTATGCTGGTTGCGTGACTGGGCAGACCTTCGCAAGCGACGATCTAGTAGTCGCGTTCCTGCGTGCCGGATTCCTGAGTAGCCCGCTGTTCTGCGAGCTCGCCCGTGACGTAGAACAGGAGGCGTATCTCGAGAGCGAGGCCAAGCGTCGGGCTCGCCACGGCTGGCAAGCAGCGCGCGATGCTCCGCCTTGGCGCCTCCGAGGTCTAGGAATGACCGTCGCCATCGAGGTCACTCGCCTAGCAGGGAGTTAACGGCTCGCCGATGCTCGTGTTTTATCCGCCTGAGATCAAGCACAGATTGACGTGGCGGGGCCTTTACGTCGACGGGGCGTTTGCGCAGCGGGAGCTCATCGCAAGCGGCACGTTCAACTCGCGCGCTAAGGATCGCGGAACGGCCCTTGGGATTGGCGACGACACCCTCGCCTATCTGCACGAGGTGGGAGCTCTGCGGCCGATCGCGTTCTCGCAGGGTCCATATTGGAGCGGTATGTGCGTGCCGGCCGAGTCGGCCGAGGAGATGACCTTTTCCGATGAGGATCCGAGCAGCAGGTGGAGTGACTACGAGTACGAGTTGCACGGGCACGCCAACGTGAGCGCGCTCTACACGCCGTGGCAGCAGCTGGCTGCGATTGATGCCGTCGATGCTGGGAAGTTCAGTGTCCCGCTCTGGGTTGTTGCTAGCGAGGCTGGCGTTGGCGCTCGCGCGCTGGATCAGATGCGCGGCTGGGCAGAAGCGCAGGATCAGCGTTGGCGCGGACTCGACCTTGCTTGGCGGCCCCTGTTGCAGGCGCTCGTTCGTCTTCAGAACCGATACCTCCCTGAGCTGACCCGCCGTACAACCCTGCTATTTGATCCTGAAACTGGAGAGCGAGTCGACCCATTCGTCGCCGAGCGCGAGACATTCGATCCGAGGGCCGTGTTCGAGCGGGACTTCTGTGAGGACCGCGACGGGTTGCTAGCCGCTTACCACTTTCTCGTCGACCGCGGCCTTCGCGACGATCCGGAGGATGGTTTGACGATGCTCCGCCGAGCACGCCCCCGTGCCTTCCACATTCGCGTGCGCGGCGAGCCGCGCCGAGCGCAAGACCACTTCGACGCGGCCGACGTTCTGCGACGCTTCCTAACCGACCTGGATGGCCGACGACCGCCCCAAAACGAGACGATCCCGATGGATGGTCGACAGGATGAGCGAGCCGAACTCTATGAGCGAGGCCCGGGGAGCGAGTGGAGCGGTGCTGATGTGGTTGGCGCGCTTCAGAAAGCAGATCTGTATCCGCACGGCGTTCACGTTGTTCACGAGGGCGACAGCGAGCAGATCGTGATCGAGGCCCTGCTCGCCTCGCTGCTCGGCGCCGGCATGCTCGAGGAGGTCAACTTCACTGACCTGGGAGGCGCCGGCAACACCGGCGTTGTCGCCGACCTCGTCGGTTCCCTGGATGGCTATGCGCGACGAGTCGTCGTCGTTCTCGACAGCGAGGCCAGGGCTCGTGAGCACGTCCAAGCGCTAATCGCCTCGGACGGACTTCCCGCCGCCGACGTCTTGCTGTTCGACACGAGCTTGGAGGAGGCCAACGCCACGGACGACGAGCTCGCCGCCATCGCGACGGAACTGGCGACTGAACACGGGGTGTCGATCGATATCGCCGGCAAAGAGCTTCGAGACTTCCACGAGGAGCGCGCTCAGCGCGCTCGCCAGCGCGGTACCGAGATTCCCGGACTGGCCTCATCGCTGGAGCAGGTTGTAAGCAAAGCGACCGCCGGTGCCTGGCATATGCGAAAGCGCGACCTGATAGAGAGGCTAGCGAGCATGCTCGCCGACGAGATCCACACGTTGCCGCCGGAGGATTGGCGGCGCCCCATCAACTCCTTTGTCCTCGAGCGGATCGTGCCGCCCCTCAACCGGCCGATTCCCGTCGGCGCATCCGACTGACCCTCACACCAATCTTATGCTGATGGTGTGTGATGCGCGATTCAGGCCGTTGCCCTTCTACTTCCGCAAAGCGCTCCGCGCCGTCTGAGCGGCAGAGCGAGTCGACAACAACTGCAGTCCTGTTCAGCGGGCTTACCGAACGACGCTCTCGAACTCCGCCGCGATCTCCCCCAGCTCCTCCGGCAGGCGCTCCAGCACGAGGCGCGTCGCGATCCTCCTGGCCATCTGCTCCACGCTGGTCGTCAGCCACGGCCTCGCCCCGCGGTGGGCATCGACCACCGTCGTAAGCGCCGCCAGCGCCTGTTCGCTCGCCTGTGCCTGTAGCTGGGCGATCGCGAAGCCGGCGAGCTCCTCCTCGCCCGCCGTCAGGGCGCCGTCGGCGAGCTCGGCCGCGGCGGCCGTCAATTCCGTGCTCGTGCTCGCGCTCCGCCAGTGTGGGCGCCCGAACTGCTCGCCGGCCTCCAGCCGTGCCCGCAGGTCTTGGAGCACCTCGAGCTGTGCGTCGGCGTCACCGTGGTCCGCAAGGTCCTCGATCACAGTGCGGCGCGCCTCAGGCTCGATGCCCTCCTCGAGGAGGTCTCGCAGCTGCTCGGCTGCGCCAGCCTCGGCCAGTAGTCCGATCGCGTTTCCCCACCAGGGTGTGGCGGGCCCCAGCTGCCGCAGGCGGGCGAGCGCGGCGTCGGCGACCGCCCCCGTTTGCGCCGGGCGCCCTGCGATCGCGAACAGCGTGCTCAGAATCCGCCCATCGGTTGCATCTGCGATCCGGTCCAGCAGCGTCTGCTCGAGACGATCGTTGTAGTTCCTGGCCAGCCATGCCACCACGCCGTCTTCTGTGAGCTCGAATTCGCCGTAGGGTCGGGCTGTGAGATGGGCGTCGAGCAATTCGACCCACCGCTCATCGCTGATCTTCGCCCTGCTGGATGAGCCGAGGCTCAGCATCGCCCTTGTGCGCTCGTCGAGGTGCTCCTCCGCCGGCGCCGGGCGCAATCCCCCCGCGGGCCACCAGCGCTCGACGAGCTCGCTCACGATCTCTCGGTGGCGGTCGCTGATTGCATGCAGTGAGCCCATGGCAAGCGAAACGTCCTCCGGTTCGGCGGATGAGCCCTTCTCGTCGAGCACGACGATGAAGCGCGCCATCGCCCGCTCGTGGTGGTGTTCGCGCTCTTCGCGCTCTGCGACTTCCTCCCCGGCGCGCGCAATCGCATCACGCAAATCCCGCCGGTCGTCTCCCGCGAGCAGGGAACCATCGAGCCGGGTCAGCGGCGCGAGCTGACCTAGCGGAGCCCACGGTCCGTCGAGGATGCGTTGCACACGTACCGCATCGAGTGCTGCCTTGGGCTGGCGGGCGAAGATGTCGGCGAGCACCTGCGGGTCCGGCTGATCGAGCGCGTGCAGGTTCGCACAGGCCCGCATCAGCGCCGTCACACGCGGCTCGCTCCACGCGTCGGGGTGCGCGGTCTCGATCAGACGGGCCAGCAGCCACGGCAGCGCGCTGTCGATCGAGTTCGCCTGTTGCACGAGGGCGAGCCCGTGGTCCAGATCCAGGCGCTCGAGGAGCCTCTCAGCGAGCGGTTGCAGGCCATTGCGGCCGGTGACGTGCGCGCCTATCTCGACCAGGCCGCCCGGATCCACGATCTCCACTAGCGCCGCGAACGCCTGACGTCGCACCCTGTCCTCGCTGGAGTCGAGGAGGGCCCTGAGCGCGGGCTCGGCGCTCGCGAGCCGGAGCTGTCCCGCGATCGCCGCGGCCTGCGCAGCCACCTGAGGATCGCCATCTTCCAGGCGCGGCAGCAACCAACCGTCGGTGGCGCTGTCACTAGCGAGACCGCCCAGCGTCTGCAGAGCCCGCATCCGCTCGGCCGTGCTCGCCGAGCGTGTCTGCTCTTCCAGCTGGACGCGGCGCTCCTCGATCAGCTCCGGCCAACGCTTCGCGATCGCCGCCACTGTCATGCGGGAGCTTCGCAGCGCCCCGTCACCGAACACGCCGTATGCCACGCCGCGCCGCACATGCAGACCATCCAGGACCGCGAGGGCTTCGCGCGCGTCCTCGATTGTGCCACGAGTAAGGACAGTCCGAGCCCAGCGAGGCTCGTCGATCTTACGCAACTCGGCCCTCGTCGTGCGCTCGGCGTGCTCGAAGACGAGGTCGATTGTCAACTCGATGTCCTCGCGCAACCGCTCAACACCTGCGACATCAGCCGAGGCGAAATGCCGCAGCGTCGCGACGGGGTCACCGGCTTTGAGAATCGCATCGGCGCAGAGCCCCTCCTGCAGCGTTTTCAGCGGGAATGCCACAACGTCGGGGATGTCCGCCAGGAGCGTGGCCGCCACCAGCCGCGAACGTGCCTGCTCGCCGCCGAGCCCGTCAGGGCCCGGCACGCGCGCAAGCTCGGCTGAGGCGGCGCTCGCCCGCCCACGTAGCTCTAGGGTCACTGCCAGTGAGCGCATCCACTCGCCGAGGTCGGCACGGTGCGTACCCTCACGGCTCGCCTCTCGGGCGCTCGCAGCGTATTGCTCATCGACGAGCAGTTGCAGCGGACTGACGGGGTCCGCTGAGTCGTTGAGCAATCTGTCCGCAAGTCGTGCCGCGAACAGGGGTATCCCGAGCAAGTCGCCGAGGCCATAGCCGTCGAGCATCGCCTGCTCAACCCGGGCTTGCGGCACGCTTCGCATCTCCAGGTATCTGCGCGCCCAACGCCGGCTCGGCACTATCTGGAAGATTGTGAAGCCCGCCTCGATCAACGCCGATAGCTCGGCGCACGGCCGCGAGGTCACGAGCCAGCGCTGCTGCGGCCAGCGCTGCACGGCAGCCAGAATCGCCCCGACAGCGGCGGGACGGAGGTGCTGACCAGTCTCGTCGAACCCGTCAAGTGCGAGCACACCCTCGAGCGCGTCGAGATCCTCACGAGGCAGCGGCTCATCCCCGATCTGGAGCAGCCGCGCGACGGCGTCCTCCGCCGGCGCATCCTCGCCACCTGGAGCGAAGCCCTTCAAGCTCCCGTGAGCGCAAGGCCGGTCCGTGAGCTCGGAGAGCCACCCAACGAGCGTCGTCTTGCCCATACCGGGGCCACCAATCAGAAGCGAGCGGTGCCCGTCGAGCATCGCCGCCGGAGTTGTGATTGCCTCGTCGCCCGCCCAACCCTGGTCGAAACCGAAGACCTTCTGCGCCAAGTGCTCCTGGTCATCCTCGGGCCGCGCTTGCACGAGGATCGGTTGCAACGTCGTCGGGGTCTCGCGCGAGCTGCTCTCTTCACCTGAGAGCCTCTGCGCGCGCGGGGCGAGCGCGAGAGCGACCCGCTCGACTATCTCGTGTGTCGGGTCGGACGGGTAGCCGACGACGGTAAGAAAACCGAGCTTCTCGAGCTCTTCCATCTCCGCGGACCGCGAGCGCACCGCCGCTTCGTTAAGCAGCAGGTAATGCTGCGGCGGGTTCGTGAGTTTCTCGGAGATCCAGCGCAGGATCCCCAGCAGATGATGCTCGGCAGCGTCCAAGCTGAACCCCAGATACAGCACATTGCTCGAGGCCAACCTCGGTGAGACGAAGCGCTCGAAGACCTCGCTGTCCGCCAACTCGTCCATGCCGCGGCCCGGGAGCACGAGGCTCTCGGGCCGCGAAGGCATCCCGTGCAGATGTACTACCTGCAACTGCTTGTCACCCGGCGCCTGCATGGTCTCCACGTCCTCGGGCAGCAGCGAGACCGCATCGATGCCGCGGTAGCGAGCGGCGCGCTCGAGCCCGTCGTCGTAGTTCGTGGTGAACGCCCGGCCCGATGGAACCGCGCACAGCGCGATCAGCGCCGGTGTAGATCGAAGCCGCCACCCAGCGACCATTTCCGCCAAATGCCCCTGGACGGCGGCGGTCCCGACCGTTGCCTCCGCCGCCGCGGTTACATCAGGGAGGCTCGCGTCTGCGGGGAAGGCCACGCCGCAGCGGCGCGCGAGCTCGTGTGCGAGCTCTTGCGTACGAGGAGCGCCGGCGGCGACGGTCATCCCCGAGCCCACGAACGGGAGTACGTCGGCGCGCTCTCGACGCAGAACCTCAATCAGCTGCTGTGCGGTCACAGCCGCAAGCCTAGATCGCCCACCCAGGAGTGCCTGCAGCGGGCATAAACCAGCCCTGGCGACGCGCCGGCGGACAGATCGCGGAGGAGCCGCGGAGCCCCATGATCGTCTCACCGAGTCGGCGACTCGTCGCCGAGCTCGCGGGCATCGCATAGGTGCATGAGCGTTCGAGATCCCGATCCTCGAGGACTTCTATTCGGACATTGAGCGTTGCAGCTCGAGACTGAGACTCTGCTTCGTCCTCGTTCACTGTCACCAGTACCACGCTCGCCCAACAGAGGGCGCTCGACGTCGTGGTCACCGCTCCCGACCCGTGGCAACTTACAGTCCCCTCGGTTGCCTGATCAAACAGGTCGCCGTGTAAATCAATGAGGGGGTTGCAGGGTGAAGTCTTTTGCGTTCTATGGGCGCGTGTCGAGCGATGACGCGCAGGATCCATCGTTGTCGATCCCGCGCCAGCTTTCCGCCTGTGAGCGCGCCGTGGCGGCTTCCGGTGGTGAGATCGTGTGCTGCTACTGGGATATCGAGAGTGGACGCAAGGCTCTGGAGGACCGCGGGCAGGGCAGCAGCTCGTGGCGCGAGAGGGTCGCGGTTCCTTGCGCGGGCGGTCTGCCCGAGCTGCTTGCCGCTGCGTATCATGGAGAACCGTTTTACGCGGTGATCGTTGAGAGCATCGACCGTCTATCGCGGATGACCGTAGATGCGACACGGATCGAGCGTGACCTCGAACAACGAGATATTGGGCTATTCGCTGCTGATGAGCCGATGTCCACCGACGCAACCTCGCTGCTCACCCGGCGGATCAAGCAGGGCGTCGCGGAGTGGTACGTGCGCGACCTGATCGAGCGCAGCCGTCGCGGAATGGAGGAGAGCGTTCGCCAGGGCTGGCACACCGGCGGCCGAGCACCGTACGGCTACCTGCTAGAGGAGCATCGACATCCCAACCCGGCCAAGGCGCGGGAGGGTAAGCGAAAGCATCGTCTGATTCTGGACCCCGTGCGCGCACCGGTCGTGCTGATGATCTTCCAGGACTACTGCCTGCGCCGACTGGGCCTCGGGGAGATCATCAGCAAGCTCAACCGCGATCTCACGCGCTATCCGCCGCCGGCGGGCAACCCCACAGACGAGATCGAGCTCGGTAAGACCTGGAACCGCTCGCAGTTGTGGGCGATGCTGCGCAACCCGAAGTACACCGGCTACAACGTCTGGGGCCGCCACGACAAACGCCCCGGACGACCCCGCATCCGGCCGCGTGAGCAATGGGTCTGGAGCGCCACCCCAACCCACCCCGCGATCGTCCCGAAGGAACTGTTCGACCAAGTCGATGAGCGCGCCCGGGACAACCTAGACGCCACCAAGGAAGCACCGGCTGCCTACCCCACACGGCGCACCAGACGCACAGGACGCGTCTATGTATTGCGCGGCCGCGTGCACTGCGCTCTGTGCGGACGACGGATGGAGGGCACCCACCAGAAGGGCTCCAACTACTACCGCTGCCGTGTCAACGCCACCCGCGGGAACAGCGCAGCCCGCGTCGCGGGACATCCCGGCGCCTTGCAGATCAAGGAGGAAACCGTCCTCGATGCCGTGCTCGCGTTCATGGACCACCGCCTATTCGGACCCGAGCGGCTCGAACGCCTCCGCGACGAACTCGCCCGCGCGAGCGGCGATCAAGACGACCAGCCCACCGAAGAGCTGCAGCGTCTCCGAGGCGAGCTGAAGGACATCGACCAGTCACTACATCGACAGTCGCTGCGCATGGAGGAGCACGATGACCCCGGCCATCCCGTCGTCGCCCTCGCCAAGGAGCGCATCACCGAGCTGAGCACCCGCCGCAAAACCATCGCGGACACGATCCGAGCCACCGCAGGCCAACAGGCCCAAACCCTCCAGGCTCATGAGATCGTGGCGGCGCTTAACGCCGTCCCCGACCTACGCGACACACTCAAGTCAGCAACCGCCGATGAACTCGCAGAGATCCTCGAGACCTTCGACGTGACCGCCACGTACGACAAGCCCAACCGCGCCCTCAAGCTTGCCGCCACCCTTAAAGCACACCGACCGCCAAATGGCGGTCGGGGCAATCTCCAGGTAGCGGGGGCGGGATTCGAACCCGCGACCTTTGGGTTATGAGCCCAACGAGCTACCAGACTGCTCCACCCCGCGTCGCTTCTTATGTTTTAGCAAAAAACTCCGCTCTCGGCCGGCCTGGGCGTGGCCATGCGGCCTGTCCACTCTCCCCACCGCACTCAGAACGCGATCGGCTTCTCGTCCCGGAAGAACCCACCTGAGGGCCCGTCATCCGGCAGCGTCGCCAGCCACACAATTCCGCTGGCGCCGTCCTCCACCGGCTTCTGCGCGCCCATCGGTCCGCCCATGTCCGTGTTCACGAACCCCGGACACGCCGAGTTGACCAGAAACCCCTCGCTCTTCAACTCGGTCGACAGGATGCGCGTCATCGCGTTCAGCGCGGCCTTCGACACCCTGTACCCCGGCGACCACCCGCCCATCTCCGTCACGCCACCCATCCCACTCGACACGTTCACGATCCTTGGATGTGCGCTCTCGCGTAGCAGGTCCAGCAGCGCAATCGTCAGGCGGTAGGCCCCGTAGAAGTTCGTATCGAGCGCTCGCTGGATCGCGTCGAAGTCCGGGGCGACGCCCGACACGCCGAAGTCGCTGCCCACGCCCGCGTTGTTCACGAGCACGTCCAGCCGCCCAGGGTCGGCCCCCACCCGCTCGGCCGCTGCCGCAATGCTCGCCGGGTCAGCCACGTCGAGCGTCAGCGCCCGCACCGCCGCGCCCGTGCTCTCCGCCAACTCCGCCGCCACAGCGCTCGCCTTCTCGCCGTCGCGGGCGCTCAGCAGCACTTCATATCCACGCTCGGCCAACTGGCGTGCGACCTCCCGCCCGATCCCCCGGTTCGCCCCGGTCACCAACGCCACACCGTTCCCGCTCTGCTCGCTCATCGTGCTCCTCTCGCTTGTACATGCTCGCAATCTCTACCATCCTCGCCCATGCGCGTCGCCGTCGTCGACATCGGCACCAATTCCACTCGCCTGTTCATCGCCGATGTCGACCCTTCGACGGGCGCGGTCGCCGAGCTCGTCAGACGCTCGCGGGTCACTCGACTCGGCGAGGGCGTCGACTCTTCCGGCGCCCTCTCCGAAGATGCCATCGCACGTGTATTCCAGGCGCTCTCCGCCTACCGCTCCGAGATCGGCTGGCACGGCTGCACATCCAACCTCGCCGTGCTCACCTCCGCCGTGCGCGACGCCGCCAACGGCGACTCCTTCGCCGCCCGCGTGCGTTCAGACTATGGTTTCGACGCTCGCGTTCTCTCAGGCGAGGAAGAGGCGCAGCTCACTTTTCTCGGCGCGATGTCTCATCGCCCGGCCTCGACCGAGCCCACTGTCGTCATCGATATCGGCGGCGGCTCCACCGAGTTCGTCGTCGGCCGTGGAGGCACCGCAGGCTTTCACGTCTCCCTCCCCGCCGGCGTGGTCCGTATGAGCGAGCGCCACATCCACACCGACCCGCCTGCGCCCGAGGAGCTGCAGGCGCTCGCGTCCGATGTGCACGCGACTTTCAGCGAGGGCCTGCCAGCTGACGAGCGCGCAGCGGTCAAGCGGGGGATCGCCGTCGCTGGCACCGCCACGTCGGCGGCGTCGATCGCCCAGGAGCTCGACCCCTACGACCCTGCGCGCGTGCACGGCTACCCGCTGCTGCTGGGCACAGTCGAAATGCTGCTCGCGCGCCTGGCTGACATGAACGAAGCGCAGCGCCGCGACGTGGTCGGCCTACAGCCTGACCGTGCACCGACGATCGTCGCGGGCATGATTCTGCTGTCGCAGGCCATGAGCGCGTTCGCACTCGAGCAGGTCGAGGTTTCCGAGCACGACATCCTCTACGGTGCCGCCCTGCGCCTCGCCGGCCTCGGTTGAGAAAGCGGTTTGGGGAGATCTCTGCGCCGATTCCTACGTCGAGTGCTGTTGGCGCCGGCAACCACAGCACCGCAGCCGTTAGCGCCACAGAGCCGGTTACGGTCAGGCCAGGTTGGACTTGCGCGGGTAGACAACCGTGGGGTCGGTGAGCACATTCACGAGCGCAGGCTTCCCGGATGCGAACGCCCGCTCTAGCGCGGGGCGCACATCCTCCGGGCGCTCCACCAGCTCGCCATATCCACCGAGCGCTTCGACGACCTGGTCATAGCGGGTCGCAGGCCTGAGGTCCGCGGCAACCGAGTACCCGTACAAGAACTCCATCGGGTGCTTCTCGAGCGCCCAGATCCCGTTGTTGCCCATCACGCCGACCACGTTCACACCGTGGCGCGCGAGTGTGTCGAACTCCATGCCGGAGAAACCGAATGCGCCGTCGCCTAGCAGCAGCACCACCTGGCTGCCCGGTCGTGCAAGCTTCGCCGCAAGCGCGTACCCCGGCCCCGTGCCCAGGCACCCGAACGGCCCCGGATCAAGCCAGCATCCGGGCTTGAAGCTGTCGACCACACGTCCCGCGTAGGAGACGTAATCGCCACCGTCGCCGATGATGATCGCATCGCGGTCGAGCACCTTGGCAAGCTCCGCATACAGCCTCATCGGGTGAAGCGGCGAGCGGCCGTCCTCGAGCTCCGCACGCTCGGCCTCGCGTTTCTCCGTCTCGGCCGCACGCAGCTCGGAGATCCAGCGCTCGCTCGACAGTGCCTTCGCTCCAGCAGCCGTGCGCAGGCTCGCGAGGCTCGGTCCGATCGAGCCGTAGCACTCGACCGCCGGCGCGCGCGGATGACGGCGCTCGGGCTCGGCCACGTCCATCACCACAATCTCTGTGTCCTCACCGAAGGAGGCGCCGAAGCCGAGACGGAAGTCCATTGGGACACCAATCACGAGCGCGACATCGGCGCCTTTCAGCGCCTGCGAGCGCGCACGCGAGAAGAAAAGCTCGTGATCTGCCGGCAAGCACCCGCGCGCCAGCCCGTTTAGGAAGACCGGAATCCGCAGCGTCTCCGCGAGCTCGAGCAGCGCCTGCTCACCACGGCCCCAGTAGAGATCCGTGCCCGCCATGATCACCGGGCGCTCGGCGGCACGCAACAGCTCGCCCGCCCGTTCGATCGCCTCTGCGGAAGCGCTCTGCTCACTCGAGGCACCACCCGAGAACAGCAGCTCGGGCTCAGGCTCGGATGCCTCCTGGAAGACGTAGTCCATCGGGAAGTCCACAAACGTCGGGCCGCCGTGAGGCGCACGCGCCGCGGCGAACGCATCGTCCAGGAGGCCAGGAATCTCCGCCGTGCTCTCCGGAGTCATGGCCAGCTTGGTCAGCGGCCGCACGAACGGCACGTGGTCGATCTCCTGCAGTGACCCCTGCCCCCAGCGCATCGCCGGAGCCCTGCCGCCGAGGACGACCATCGGCGAGTGGTTCGCCTGCGCGCTCGCCATCGCGCTCATGCCGTTGGTCACGCCCGGCCCGGCCGTGAGCGCGCACACGCCGGGCTCACGCGTGACCTTTGCCCAACCCTCCGCCGCGAACGCCGCTGTGGACTCGTGGCGAACGTCGACGATATCGATGCCCTCCTCGCGGCAGCCATCGTAGATCGAGAACAGGTGCCCACCCGAGAGCGTGAACAGCTTGCTCACCCCGTGCGCCTTCAAGCGTCGCGCTACCAGCCGCCCGCCGTGGAACATCGTGGCGGTCTCCTGCATGCTTTCCGTGGACATCGGCGCGACTCTACCCATTCGACGCTCGCGCCAGCGTCCCGGGAGCTGGATGCCCGGGGTGGGATTCGAACCCACATGCCCTTGCGAGCCGCGGATTTTAAATCCGCTGCGTATGCCATTCCGCCACCCGGGCCAGCGGGCTTGAGTCTACGCGGAGACCCGCGACACCCGGCCATCGCTCAGGGCGCGCAGATCCGTCTCCTTGAGACTCATCCTCGCCCGGAGACCCTCCGGCCCGCGACTAAAGCCCACTGGCCATTGCGGCGAGCTTTTGTCCCTTCCACCGCAACTAGCCGGTTGCTACCGTGTATCGAAGGGTAGACAGAGGACAAGTAGCGATTGGACCCCCCGTGGAGGCCTCCGCACTAACACACAATCAGAGCTTGGCGGGCCTGCGCGGTCCGTCTCCTCTGCTGCGCCTCCAAGCCGACGAGAAGTTGATCGCGCTCACTCGCCGCGGGCAGCACGCAGCGTTCGAGGTCCTCTTCTCGCGCTACCAGTCCCGCCTGCTGTCCTTCTGTCGGCATATGCTCTCCTCGCGCGAGGACGCGGAGGACGTCCTGCAGGAGGTCTTTACGGCCGCCTTCAATGCGGTCCTCGCCGACGAGCGTGAGATCAACGTACGGCCCTGGCTGTATCGGATCGCGCGCAATCGCTCGCTCAACCATCTGCGTCGCGCTTCCGCGATCGGCGTGGACTCGATGGACACGCACTTCGCCGACCACGGCCTGTCGACCGGCGATCGAGTGATTCGCCGGGAGAGCTTCCGCCAACTCCTCACCGACGTTCAGCAGCTGCCCGAGACGCAGCGCACCGCCCTGCTGCTGCGCGAGATCGATGCGCTCTCCTACGAGCAGATCGCCCACGCGATGGAAACGACGGTTCCCTCGGTGAAGTCGCTGCTCGTGCGCGCGCGCATCTCCTTGGCCGAGGCCGCAGAGGCGCGCAAGCTGAGCTGCGCGGAGGTTCGTCTGGAGCTGGGCGAGGTGGCCGAGGGCTTGAGCAAGTTGGGCGCACCCGCGCGCCGCCACGTACGCGACTGCTCAAACTGCCGTTCGTTCAGGAAGCACCTCAAGGACAACAACCACGCGCTCGCCGCGATGTTCCCCGTAGGACCCCTGCTGCTGATCAAGAAGCTGCTGCTCACCAAGCTTGGCTCAACCGCCTCCGCGGGAGGTGCGCATGTCGCCGGCGGCGCCGGCGCCACGGTGGGTGCGGGCGCCGGCGCCGGCGTCGCCGCAACCGCTGGGGCGGCCGGGGGAACTAGCGCCGCTGGCAGCATCTTCACGTTGGGAGCGGGCGCGCTCGCCACCAAGGCTGTCGCCGGGCTCGCCGCCGCCGCGATTGTCACCGCGGGCGCTGTAGCGGCGGACCACGTAAGCCATCTGGTCCGCCACCACCACCCTGCCGCCACAGCGGCGGCCTACATGCCCGCCACGGCATCCGCCAGCGAGCCGGTCGTCGTTGTTCGCAACAGACCACAGCCGATCAGCAACAGCTCCAGAGCTTACAAGCCTTCTGGAGGAGCCGCCATTGCCCGACACCACGCTCGCCGCCATCCCGCCAAGCCGCCGAGCCCAACCACCGTCGTCCTTCCCGCTTCGTCCACCGTGCACGTGAACCCCGTTGTCGCGACGATGAAGCCGGCGCCCATACCCCAGCCTCCCGCTGCCACCCAAGTCACCGAGGTCACGACCGAGACTGCCCAGCTTCCCGTGGCGGCGACCAGCGAAGCGCAGCCAACCACTCCGTCCACGCCGGCCACCACCACGGCCACGGCCACGACGTCGAGCGAAACTCCATCGTCATCTCCATCACAGCCGAGCGCCACCGAACCGGAACATCCCACCACGACGCCGACCACACCGCCGGCCGGCGCCCCCGAATCTACGACACCTACGACGCCAACGACCCCCCAGCAAGAAACGCCGCCCCCTCCCGCGCCTGTGGAAACAACCCCGGGAACCCCCGGCGGCTAACTGAAGGCGAACGTCTCCAGCGGCGTATGCAGGACGCCCGCGGACGCGACTTCCAAGGGCGAAGTTACTTGCGAGTCCACCTTTGGTGAGGTCAGCATCACGATGTCTACTCCTTCGCGCGCGCCGGACCGTTCCGGTAAGAGCAGGACATCCCGTCCGTACATTGTCTGTCCTTTGACGGTCGCCTTGTAGAAGATGTTGTACGCCGGCACCGTGTTCACGCGGGTCTTGCCCTCTCCGCGCAAGACGAAGCCGGCGTACCGCTCGCTCAGACCGCGGATGTAGCCCACCGCGTACAGGGGCAGCTCGGCGGAGAGTTCACCCGTGTAGGGCGGCAGCACGAGCGAGTCCACCGCGAAGGAGTCCTCCAGCCGGCCGTCCCGATGACGTTGCACCTTCACGTAGCCTCCCGGGTCGGGCGCCACCCGGTAGAGGTCCCGGTAACTGAAGCTGAACGAAACCCTCCCGCCGTGGGAGAAGGTGGCGTCCTCGAGCGTCAGCCCGGCGGCAAGGAGGAGCGCCAGCAGCCCGACGCCGGCGGCGATCGCCGCCCCCCGCGCCAGCGGCGACGCCGCGCGCCAGCGGGGCGAGAGCAGCCGACCGAGCGTCGGCCCGTACTCCGGCTTCAGAGGTATCGCCGCCATAGGCGACGCAGTCTAGGCGAGCCCGATCATTCGCCGATCGAGAACAGCGCCTCGAGATCGTGGCGCGAGAAAGCCGCGAACGCGACCATCGTCTGGGTGCGCGCGACCCCCGAAAGCCCGCCGATCTCGCCTGTCACCACATCCGCCAACTGCTCGTGGTCCGGCACCCGTACGATCGCGACGAAGTCCCACTCGCCCGTCACCGAGTAGGCCTCGGCGACGCCCGCGATGTCCGCGAGCGCGCCGCCTAGCGTGGAGAGCGCATCGCGCTCAGCCTCGATCAGCACGACCGCGTTGGTCATCGTCATGACGAGTGACGCTCCCCGGGCGCGAGCACGACCACCTCGGATATCCCGGCCGACTCGACGTCGGACCTGAACGCCTGCGCGTCTGTCTCGATCGGCGGGAACGTGTCGTAGTGGCAGGGGATCACCTGCCTGGCTCCGATCAGCCCGGCGGCCTTGACGGCGTCGTGGCGGTCCATCGTGTAGTGGCCCCCGATGCACATCAGCGCCACGTCGATCGGGCCCTCGGTCTCGCCGATCAGCCGCAGGTCGGAGAACAGCGCCGTGTCGCCGAGGTGGTAGACGGTCTTGCCCGCGAACCGCACGATCAGCCCGGCGGGCACGCTGACGGTGCCCTTTGGGGTCATTGAGGTGTGCCAGGCGGGCACGAGCTTGACCGAGCCCCAGTCGAAGGAGACGGTGCCGCCGATGTTGGGGTCGTGCACCTTCTCGAGGCCCTCCGCGGAGAGCTCGTCGGCGATCTCCACGATCGCCACCACATCGGCTCCGGTGCGCTTGGCGATCGGAACCGTGTCGCCGAAATGATCGCCGTGGCCGTGGGTCAGCAGGATCGCGTCAGGAGACAGATCCTCCGCCGCGGCCGCCGCCTTGGGGTTGCCAGTGAGGAACGGGTCGATAAGCACCGACTTCTGGCCGTCTGAGAGCTCGAAGGCCGCATGGCCCAGGAAGCGGATCTGCATCTGCACTGCTCCTCTGCTGTCGCGGGTCTTCGCAAGCCAACATGATACGAGCGTTCGTCGTCGCCGGCGGCGTTCGGCGCTACAGCTCAGAGGGGCTGGCGGGGTGCAGACCGAGACCGAGCACCAGCCCAAGCGCACCGCCCGTCACGCCGGCCAACCAGCTCGCTTCTGGGGGAAGCAGTACGAACGGGATCGCCAGAAGGAGCGCCGCGATCGCTCCAGCACCGAGCAGGTCGCCCTCGTAGTAGGAGCTCGCGCGCGCCGCCTGTAGGTCGGGGGCCGCCCAGGCCGCCAGCAGAGCCAAGGCCGCCGCATTGCCACCGCTCACGATCGGCTCTGAGTAGACGGCGCTCGCCACCAGCGCCCCCGTCGCTCCAGCGCCGAGGAACAGTGCCAGCACCACGACGGGCCCATGGCGGCGCTCCAAGAGCCACCCGAAGAGCGCAATCGCGACGATCGCGACGAACGCGTACCAGCCCTCGAGATACGCGAACTCGTAGGTGAACAGCTTCCACCAATCACCGCCGAGCGGACCAAAGACGGTCATGCGAAAATAGAGGTCAGGCTTGGCGTGCCATACCACCCACACCACGCAGCTTGCCGCCACCAGTACGATCGTGGCGTATGGCGGGGAATTGGTCCCGCGCTCCAGCACCCGGCGAGACCAGCCAGCGCCTGGACGGGAGCGTGACGATGTGGATCGCGTGGAGGTCGATCGGCGTAGCAGGCGTAAGAGACGCTGCGCGAGGCCGCCCGCGGGGCGGCCGGGAACATGCTCGCGCGGAAGCTTCGGGGCGCGACGGCGCAGCCGGTGGCCGCAGTATGGGCACTCGGTGATGTACGGGCTGACCTCCGATCCGCACTGCTTGCACACCACGAACAGATCCGGGCCGGAGGACATCGTCAACCATTCTAAGGACCTCCCACCCCCGGCCCATAGACCCCACGGGGAATGAGGCCCGAGCCAGATCCGAGCCAGGTCCGAGCCGCAAGGCAGCGGCTCGCTCCTCGCCAACAGGCCGACGGCGGTAGAGTCCCTCCGCCTCGTCTACACCTCTCGGGCGCCAGACAGGCCCCAGGCGAGGCAGTATCAGCGACTTCAAAGGAAACGGATCGATGACACTCGGCTATGACCAGAAGCTCTACATTCTCGCGTTCGACCACCGCGGCTCGTTTCAGAAGAAGTTCTTCGGCATCGACGGCAACCCGGACGCCGAGCAGACGGCGATGATCGCCGACGCCAAGCACCTGATCTTCGAGGGCGTGCTGGTGGCCGTCGGCGAGGGCGCCGACGCCTCGGCCACCGGTGTGCTCGTCGACGAGCAGTTCGGCTCCACCGTGCCCGAGGAAGCGCACTCAAGGAGCCTGAAGCTGGCGATGCCTGCCGAGCGCTCCGGCCAGAACATGTTCGACTTCCAATACGGCGATGACTTCGGCGCGCACATCGAGCGCTTCGACCCGGACTTCACGAAGGTGCTCGTCCGCTACAACCCCGACGGCGATGCAGCGGACAACCGCGAGCAGCTGGGCAAGCTGAAGCGTCTCTCGGACTGGCTGGGAGCGAACGAGCGCAAGTTCCTGTTCGAGCTGCTGGTGCCGGCCGAGCCCGCACAGCTGGAGTCGGTGGGCGACGACACTGACCGCTATGACTCAGAGCTCCGTCCAGAGCTGATGCGTCGCGCGATCGCCGAGGTCCAGAATGCGGGGATCGAGGTCGACATCTGGAAGATCGAGGGCGTCGATGAGCGCTCGGACTGCGAGATGCTCGTCGCCCAAGCACGCTCCGGCGGACGCGACGGCGTGGTCTGCGTTGTCCTCGGTCGCGGTGCCGATGACGCCAAGGTTGACCACTGGCTCGCGCAGGCCGCTCCCGTCGAGGGTTTCGTCGGCTTCGCGATCGGACGCTCGATCTGGTGGGATCCGCTGAAGGCATACGTCGACGGCAAGATCGAACGCGCGGTGGGAGCACAGAAGATCGCCGATAACTACCTGCGCTTCGTCAAGGTCTACGAGCGCGCCGAGGGCAAGGCCCCCGTCGCCTCCTAGCCGCCCTCCGGCTGGCGTAACCGTCATGAAAATGCGTCAGAGCCTCGCCGACTGGGAGCGAGCATTCGTCAAGGAGATCTCGCTCGATCGTCACAGACGTGACTCGCTGCGCCGCACCACCGAGCAGCGCGCGCACAAGCGCGAGGTCGACCGGCGTCACAAGCACGGCTCGGTTCGGTTCGTCCTGCTCGTTCTCGCCCTGATCACGACCGCGGCGATCGTCACCGTGATCATGTTCCGCACGCTCTATCTGCTGCTGGGCTGACCGTCAGGCCAAGGCCAAGCCAGAGCGGGGCCGCGCCGAGGAGCGGGAAGCGGGAAGCTTCGCGCTCGGTCAGCCGCCCTCACCGAGATCGCGCAGCGCATCGTTCACGTCGGCACGGACGTCGTCTTGCGACACGCTTGGCACGTTATCGCCGTCCTCGCGATGGATCTCCAGGTAAATCTCCTTACGGAACACCGGCACGTCTTGGGGCGCCTGAATACCGATGCGCACCTTCTCTCCCATAACGGACAGCACCGAAACCTCGATGTCGTCGCCGATCATGATGCTCTGGTTGGACTTGCGCGTCAGAACCAGCATTCGGTGCACCTTCCTCGTTGCCGATACGCGACCGGCGCACCACAACCCCATCGCCGGTTCGGCAAGCATAGTCACACGACCGGGGGAACGCGACCTCCAGCGTCTCTTCCCCATCTCGCCGGACGTACATGCCACTGCCACGCGGCATCGCAGCCCTCATTCCCGACCCCCTATCGACGCCCCCGTAATCGACGCACCGCCACCCGCGCAGAGTCGCCATGCGGCGCCGTGATGGGTCCGCGCCGGCCGCGAACCCTATGCGCTAGTCTCCCGGGCCGTCCATGCCTCGTAGATCCTTGCGCCCACACTTGAATCAGATCCGCAGCTGGGTACGGCAAGGCCGTACCGACGCCTGGGTGGCCCATCAGCTGGAGGTCACCGTCCGGGACATCGAGCTGTTCAAGCGCCAGAACGAGCTCTCGAGCGTTGGGGAGTCCTCCGACGGCGCAACCGCAGCCGACTATGAGGAGATCGACCTGCGTGCCGAGGACGACGCCCTGATCGCCGCCGAGCTCGAGGCGGCCGAAATCGAGGCCGAGCGCGCTAAGGCCGAAGCGGAGGAGAACGGCGAGGACCTCGCGGCGGAGCCTGGAGAGGAGTCGGAAGAGGAGCGAGATGCCCCCCGTGCCCGCCGTCGCAGCCGCCGTGGCGGTCGCGCACGGCGCGGCGGGGGGCGCAACGTCGGTCCTCTCGAGGGCACCTTCGACCACGGCGAGGAGGGCTATGGCCTGTGGCTCGACCCCGCCATCCAGGACAACCCGATCTACGCCGAGCACTGGGCCGGCCACCGACCGGTCGAGGTAGCGGTCGAGGAGGACCGCATCGTCATTCGTCGTATCGGCGAGGACGACTAGAGCGTCGCTGCCGAGCGTCGCGACGAGCCCGTCGCGACGCATGCTGTGTCCTCGATAGCTCTCGATCTTCGATCGATCGAAGATGATCGTCCAGCACGCCGCGCTTCCCTGCGTCCTCATAAACGACCTTCGCCGTCAGCGCCGGCTTGCTAGTTCATAGCCGCGCTCCAGCGGCGTGGTGTGCGTAACCTCGTGCTGTGTCTTGAGTCAGAAATTCGGTCAGCGTTTGCCGGATGGATGGTCGTGATCTGACGACTGACGGTGCCGGTGAGTGTGCTACCGATCGTCCGGGATCGGCCAGCACATGGCCGGCGGCGGCGGGCGTCAGGCGCGTGCAGGCGCCGGGAAACTCAAGCGTATTTATGACTCACGACACTAAGCCCCGATCTCCCTGCGGCCTCCAGCGTAGTCCGCGGCCTCGCGCAGGTACCTCCCAAAGGCTGTATCGACGACCACACCGGCCTCCCACGCCCAGGGAGCCTCTGGGGCCACCTGCATCGCCACCTGCAAGCACCAGGCGGTGCTCCGTTCGTAGCACTCCACGAGCTCCTCGGCCGAGAACCGCCCGCCCAGGCGCCGGCGCAACTCCGCGACCAGTGCTTCGGTCACCCGCTCCAGCAACTGCGTACGCTCGACTGGGGCGTCTCTGAGGCGACGTTCACCCTGCTGCCACTGGTAGATGGCGTTCTCGAACGACACGCGCCGAGGCTAGCAGCGGGTGAGAGAGGCATGCCTGGGCGGTCGAGGGTGGGCACCGCCACCGCAGGTGGTGGTCGGGGCGCGGATCAGATGCCCACCCACCCGCGAGGCGTGTTGAGCACGCGCGCTGGCCGATCGGAGGTCCTTGAGTCTCCGATCGATCGGTGAGGACAGGCATCCGCGAAGCGCCATCCACGCCCAGGTCAGTTGTTGGGCAGGCCGGTGATGACGTAGGGCTGCTCGCCTTTCTTCATCATCCCCAACTTGCGAGCCTCCGCTTCGAGCGTTCCGCTCTTCCCCAAGGCTTCGTGCTGGCGTGTTAGCAGACTGTTTTCATGCTCCATCGCCGTCACCGTGGCGCTCGTGGCGCGCGCCTGGCGCCACGTGGAGAAGATGTGGATGCCGGCACTCAGATACAGGTAGAGGAGCGCCACCAACACGCCTCCCATCGCCGTGCGCGCCAGCCGGTCCCAACGGACGCGCGCTCGGATGCTCGCGTTCCCCCCCTGTGCGGGGGAGCGATCACCGCGTCGCGCCTTCGCGCGCGTACCGGCTGAGCGGCTTGCGCGTGGGTTAGAAGGGGCCAAGGCTCGAGGCATCCTCCCTTGAGCATTCGCGTTCGCGCGAGAACCTCCTGCTAGCGCCCGCGAAACACCGAGCGCCCCGGAAACGCCGCATCGGCCCCCAGTTGCTCCTCGATGCGCAGCAGCTGGTTGTACTTCGCCACCCTGTCCGAACGCGACGGCGCCCCCGTCTTGATCTGCCCGCACCCAGTCGCCACCGCCAGGTCGGCGATCGTCACGTCCTCGGTCTCGCCCGAGCGATGGCTCATGACAGCGGTGTATCCGGCCTCACGGGCCATCGCGATCGCGTCCAGCGTCTCCGTGAGCGTGCCGATCTGATTGACCTTGATCAGAATCGAGTTCGCCACACCGAGCTCGATACCTTTGCTCAGGCGCTCGGTGTTGGTGACGAACAGGTCATCCCCCACCAGCTGCACGCCGTCTCCGAGACGCTCCGTGAGCGTCTTCCAACCCTCCCAGTCCTCCTCGCCCATGCCGTCCTCGATTGACACGATCGGATAGCGCACCGTCAGTTCTGCCCAATAGTCGGCGAGCTCACCCGCGCTCAGCGTGCGGCCCTCGTGCTCGAGCACATAGGCGCCATCCTTGTAGATCTCGCTGGTGGCGGGATCCATTGCGATCGCCACATCGCTGCCCGGCTCATACCCGGCTGCCTCGATGCCAGCCACCAGCATCCGCAGGGCCTCCTCGTTGGAGGCCAAGTCGGGCGCGAAGCCGCCCTCGTCGCCCCCCGCCGTGCTGAGGCCACGCTCGTGCAGCGTGCGCTTGAGCGCATGGAACACCTCGGTGCCCATGCGCAGACACTCAGAGAAAGTTGACGCGCCGCACGGCACGACCATGAACTCCTGGAAATCCACTTTGTTGTCGGCGTGCGCCCCACCGTTGAGCACGTTCATCATCGGCACCGGCAGCACCCGCGCCGCCTCGCCGCCGAGATAGCGCCACAGCGCGAGCCCCTCCTCGGCCGCCTGCGCATGCGCTGAGGCCAGCGATACCCCCAGGATCGCGTTGGCCCCCAGTCGCGACTTGTTCGGCGTGCCGTCGAGCTCGATCAGCGCCACATCCAGACCGCGCTGCTCGGACGCATCCATGCCGGCCACCGCCGCGGCGATCTCGCCATTCACATTGGCCACCGCGCGCGTCACGCCCTTGCCCTGCCAGCGCGCGCCGCCGTCGCGCAGCTCTGTGGCCTCGAACTCGCCCGTTGAGGCTCCCGAGGGCACCGCCGCGTGGCCATGAGCGCCGGAGCGCAGCCCAACCTCGACCTCAACCGTTGGGTTACCTCGACTATCGAGGATCTGGCGGGCGTGGACTCGCTCGATCTGGCTCATCCCAGCGACTCTCCGTGTGGCAGCCTTGGCACGACCTGACGCCTACCATCGGCCGCCTGGAGCAGGCTTTCAGTCACCGGCATACCCGGGGCCCGGCCTATTTTTTGGTCGGCGTGACGGGTACTTTGGTCGCCTGCGGCGGCGTGCTCGTCTGCGGGACCGCCGTGCCAGCGCCAGTGGAGAGCCCCGCCGGCGTCTTGGGCGCTTTGTAGCCCTTGCAGTCCGCAACCATGTAGCTCGCGCGGCATTCCGTTTTGCCCATCCACTTCTTTTTGAATTCTTTGACGAACTTGCTCAGCGCCGTCTGCTGCCCAGTGGCGGTCAGCTGCTGCTTGATCGACGATTCGGCCTGCGCGAGGCTCTGCTGACTACCGGGTGTGGTGCTTTTGACCTCGAAGACGTAGAAGCCGAACGGCGTCTTGATCGGGCCGCTGAGGACGTTCTTTGAGGCGGAGAAGATCGCTTTGTCGAGCGCCGCCTCCTCCTCGCCTTTGACCACTTCCGGCAGCAGGCCGCCATTGGCCTTGCTGGTGGGGTCGGTCGACTTGCTCTTGGCCACGCTTGCGAAGCTCTTGCCCCCTTCGATTTCCTGCTTGGCGCTCTTCGCCTCAGCTTCGGTCTTCGTCAGGATGATCTCCACCGCGCGCTTTTCCGGCGTGCCGAAGCGCGACTGATTTTCTTTGTAGTACTTGGCGATTTCAGCCTTAGTGGGGGAGCCTTTGCCTTGCGCGACCTTTTTCTGGATTTTCGAGGACAGCAGGTTCAGCTTCACGCGCAGCAGCAGATCCGAGACGCTCTGGCCCGAGGTCGCGAGGAATTTTTCGAATTCGGCCGCCTTGGGGAACTGGGTGTTCTTGATTTTTTCGAATTCTTTCTTGACTTCCTTGTCGCTCACCTTTACGCCCAGCGATTCGGCTTCGCCCAGAACCCACGACGAGGAGATCAGGAAGCCCAGCACCTCCTGCTGCAGCGATTTGTACTGCGTTTCGCACTGCGTCTTGAGCGACGCTTCGGTCGGAGCAGTCTGGCCCTTGGCCGGCTTGGGCGCGACCGATTTCTGGTAGGCGATGCAAGCGGTGTAGCTCGGGGGAACGGGGACAGCCGGCTTGGCCCCCGTCGTGGTGGCCGCGCTGCTCGAGGCCGCCACGCCCATCCAGTGTTCGAACGTAGCTTTGGTGATCGGGGTGCCGTTCACCTGCACAACTGCGTTGCCGGGGATCCCACCGCACGCGGACAGGCCGACGACGGCAAATAAAACGGCGCCTAGCGCCGGAATGAAGCGGAGTGCCTTGGACACGACGCGGGCACTCTAGCGGAAACTTCGCGCCGTGTGTTTAAGGAGTTCCTGAAGACACTTCCAAGCACGCGATGACGGAGCGCCGGAGGGGTGTGCGTACTCATGCCGCCTCGCGCATGACCGACAGCAGCACGTCGGCCGCCCGCACGACAGTCGGGAAGCGCTCGTTGCCATCCTTCGGCACCCTGACCGAGACCTGCGCGCGACCGGACTCGTACAGCGCCTCGGGCAACTCCGCGCGCAGCCTTTTCGCCCGCACCGAGTTCAGCTCGATCGGCGCGACCGCCAGGCGATCTCCGCGAAAGCTCACCGTCCGCGCTCCCGCCTGGCCGAACTTGATGCGCGCACGTTGCAGCGCCAGCAGGTTCCCCACCGGCTCGGGCACCGGGCCAAAGCGATCCTCGAGCTCCTCGCGCAGCCGCTCCACGTCAGCCACCTCGAGCGCTCCCGCCACGCGGCGGTGCAGCTCGATCTTCGCCTGCTCGTAGGGCACGTAATCGGCGGGGATGTAGGCGTCGACGTTCACGTCCAGGCGCACGGGCTCCGCCAGCTCCTCGCCCTCCTTTAGCGGCTCGGCCGCGCGGACCGCCTCGTCGAGCATCTGCATGTACAGCTCAAACCCCAGCGCCGCCACGTGCCCGGACTGCTCATCGCCGAGCAGGTTCCCGGCACCGCGGATCTCCAGGTCGCGCATCGCGATCTTGAACCCCGCCCCCAGCTCGGTGTAGTCCGACAGCGCCGCCAGCCGTTGTGCCGCCTCCGCCGTGAGCGCCGGCGCCGAGTCGTACAGCAGGTAGGCGTAGGCGCGCTCACGGCTACGCCCCACGCGCCCGCGGATCTGGTAGAGCTGGGCCAGCCCGAACGCGTCTGAGTGCTCCACGATCAGCGTGTTCGCCTGCGGGATGTCGATCCCCGACTCGATGATCGAAGTGCACACGAGCACGTCCGCGCCGCCGCGCAGGTAGTCCATCATCACCGTCTCCAGCTCCCCCTCGCCCATCTGCCCGTGGGCCACCGCGAAGCGCACGCCCGGGCACAGCGCGCGCAGGCGCTCCGCCGTCTCGTCGATGCTCTCAACCCGGTTGTGCAGGAAGAACGCCTGCCCATCGCGCTCGTGCTCGCGCACGATCGCGCGCTTGACGAGCTCCTCCTCGTACTCGCCCACGTACGTCTTCACCGGCCTGCGTCCCTCGGGCGGCGTCTCGATCACGGAGATGTTCCGCAGACCTGCCAGCGACATCTGCAACGTGCGCGGGATCGGCGTGGCCGACATCGAGATCACGTCCACCTTCAGCTTCAGCTGGCGCAACAGCTCCTTCTGCTTGACGCCAAACCGCTGCTCCTCGTCCACGATCAACAACCCCAAATCCTTCGCGCGCACGTCGCGCGAGAGCACCCGGTGGGTGCCGATCAGGATGTCCACCCTGCCCTCGGCGAAGCCCTTGATCGCGGCTTTCTGCTCGGCCTGAGTGCGAAAGCGCGAGACGTGCTCGAGCGTAAACGGATAGTCGGCCAGGCGCTCTGAGAACGTGCCGT
Organism: Solirubrobacteraceae bacterium; assembly: GCA_036744995.1. Classification (GTDB taxonomy): domain Bacteria; phylum Actinomycetota; class Thermoleophilia; order Solirubrobacterales; family Solirubrobacteraceae; genus Palsa-744. Next base: position 35,427 of record DAIOGX010000013.1, read on the forward strand.
AGTGCTGCTGGGCGAGGATCGTCGTCGGCACCAGCATCAGCACCTGCTTGCCCTCGTTCGCCGCCTTGAACGCCGCCCTGAGCGCCACCTCGGTCTTGCCGTAGCCCACATCGCCGCAGATCAGCCGGTCCATCGGCTGCGGCGCTTCCATGTCCGCCTTCACCAGCTCGATCGCCTCACGCTGGTCCGGTGTCTCGGAGAAGGGAAAGCGCTCCTCGAACTCCCTCTGCCAGTTGGAGTCCGGCTCGAACGCGTGCCCCGTCCGCCGCCGGCGCTCGGCGTACAGGCTCAGCAGCTCGCCCGCGAGCTCCTGCGCCGCGCGCCGGGCCCGGGCCTTCATCGTCTCCCAGCGTGTGCCCCCAAGCTTCGACAGCGGTGGATGCCCGGGTGGGTGGGATCCTGATCCCCCGACGTAGCGCGAGATCTTCGCGAGCTGGTCGGTGGGCACGAACACACGGTCATCGCCCTGGTATTCGAGGTACAGATAGTCGCGCGTGACATCCGCCACGGTGCGCGTCTCGAACCCCGCGAAGCGCGCCACGCCGTGGTCCTCGTGCACGACGATGTCGCCCGTGCGCAGTTCGGTGAATGAGCGCAGCGCGCCCCTGCGGGCGCCACCCTGACCGCCACGTTGGCCGTCCAAGCCCGGGCCATGACCACGCTCGGCTCGGCGGCGGCGCAGCAGACGGTGCTCGGGGAAGACCGCCAGCTTCAGCTGGGGCGCCACGAACCCCTCGCGCAGCGACGCCACCGCGAATCTCAGCGATGGCTCCAACGGCGCGGCGGAGACTCCCTCGCCCTCGCCCAGCCAGGTGGCCTTCAGACGTCCGAGGTTGTAAGCGGCACGCTCGCCCTCCCCGCGGCGGGGAAACGCGACCACCGTTCGATACCCCGAGCGCACGAGCTTTTCGAGCTCGGGCTCGGCATCGCCCAGTGAGCGCGCGGCCATGTCGGCGGCCTGCGCTCGCAGCTCGATCTCCTGGCCACTTGCCAGTGCCGACAGCCAGATTCGGGCCCGCTGTGAGAGCGCGGCCTGGATGCTTTCAGGACTCACATACAAGTGATGGGCGTCCTTGTCATGAAACGCGGCGCACACGTCGGTCCAGTGGTCGCTCAGCGCCGGCGCCAGCTCCTCCTCGGCGGCCACCACGATCTCTGTGTCCGTGCCGAGCAGATCCAGCAACGCGCCAAAGCGCTCGACCGGCAGCAGCTCCGCGACGTCCGGGCGCTCTCCCGGGCTCTCCAGCACGGCAATCTCCGCGAGCTCGCGGTGCTCGGCCGCCAGCTCGGCCGCGGGCGCGATCTCGACCTCCTCGGCATCCCCCAGCGAGCGCTGTGTGAACGTCGAGAACCAGCGCAACGATTCGATCTCCACGTCGAACATGTCCACCCGCACCGCCCGCTCCTCGGTCGCCGGAAACACATCCAGCAGACCTCCTCGCAGCGCGAACTGCCCGCGCTCCTCCACCTGGTCCACCCGCTCGTAGCCCGCGCCCACGAGCGCGACCGCACACTCGTCGAGATCCAGCAGCTCCCCCACGCGTAGCGTGAACGAATGTGGCCTGAGCGCCGGGTCGGGCACCTTCTCCGACAGCGCCACCGCGCTGACCACCACCACCGGAGGCTCCTCCAGGCCGATCTGGAGGTCGGCCTCCCCAGACGATGCGGTCTTGGAGCGGATGCTCGGCTGCCCGGCAGTCGGTGGCGATCCTCCTTCCCCAGCGCAGCTCGTGGCCAGCAGCGCGTCCAGCGCAGCCACGCGCAGACCCACCAGGTGCGGTGGCGGAGTCAGGTGGGACTCATACGCGACGCCTCGCGACGGGTAGTAGCGCACCCGCCGGGGCGCGAGCCACGCGCGCAGATCGGCCGCCAGATCGCGCGCCGCGCGATCGTCTCCCACCACCACCAGCGTCGGCCGTGCCCGGGCAACCGGGTCGATCTCGGCGAGCGCCGCGATCAGGTACGGCCGCAGTGACCCAGACACGAACGCGTGCCCGCCCTCACGCGCCAGCCGCGACGCCGACTCGTCCTGCGCCGCAAACCCCAGCAGCGAGCGCAGAGCCATCTAGCCGGACCCCTCGCCCAGCATGATTCGCTCGACCTCCCCGCACGCGCGCGCCACCAGCTCCGTCACCTGCGCATCTGTCTCGCGAAAGCGTCCCAGTACGTACGCCGCGACGATCTCCGGGTCGGTCGAGTCCGGCCTACCCACGCCCACCCGCACGCGCGTGAACTCGCCCCCGCCCAGCTCGCGCTTGAGCGACTTCAACCCGTTGTGTCCCGCCAGGCCGCCGCCGATGCGCGTGCGCAACTCGCCGAACGGCAGGTCGATCTCGTCGTGCACGACCAGCACCCGCTCCAGTGGAAGCTTGAACGCTCCGCGCGCTGGACCCACCGAGCGGCCGGCATCGTTCATATACGTCTGCGGACACAACACCGCCACGCGCGGGTGGGCTGTGCCGGCCGGCACTATCCCCGGAGATCCGCCTCCTACACGGCCCTCGGCTATCCGCCCCCTGAAGCGCTCCTTCCACCGGCCCAGTCCCCAGCGCTCAGCGAGCGCCTCGGCGACCATGAAGCCCACGTTATGTGGCGTCTTTGCGTACTCGCGACCGGGATTCCCCAGCCCGACGATCAACCAGTCGACGGTCCCGCCGCCACCGCCGAACGGCCGTCGCAGGAGCCGCTACTCCTCGCCGGAGGAGCCATCGGAACCGCCGCCCTCGGCGCCCTCCGCAGCCTCGCCCGGCTCCTCGCCCTCACCGACGACCTCTGTCTCGGCCTCGATTTCCTCTTCCACTTCGCTCTGCAGCCGCGGCGGAGACAGGGTCGCGACCACCGTCTCCTCGACCTCGTCCAGCAAGGTCACACCCTCGGGCACGGCGACCGCGGCCAGCAGGATCGTCTCGCCGATCTGCATCTCGCCGATCGCATGCACGATCGACTCCGGGATCGCCGTCGGCAGCGCCTCCACGTTCAGCTCGCGCGTGATCTGTTCGAGCACGCCGCCTTCCTTCACGCCGGGTGCCTCCTCGGTGCCCGTGAGCTCCAGCGGCACGACCGCGTGGATCGCCTGATCCAACCGCACCCGCAACAGGTCGACATGCACCGTCTCGCCGCGCACCGGGTCGCGCTGGGCCTCCTTCAGCACCACCGGCGTCGCCTTCTTCCCATCGATGCTCAGATCCAGCACCGCGCCCGACCCGGCAAGAGCATGGCGCAGCTCGAGCACATCCGCATCAAAACCCACAGCCTCCTCGCCACCGCCATACAGCACTCCGGGCACGCGGCCACTTCGGCGCAGGCGTCGCGCCGCGCGCGAGCCGTCCGCGGCGCGGCTCGTCACATCGAGCTTTGTGGTGGTCTCAGCCATCAGCGGCTGATGACTCTAGCAATCGGCTTCGTTTGAGATCGGCGCGCTCACCGAGAGCAGCACGACCTTCATGCCCTCCAGGAAGTTCCCGCTGCGGCGCACCTCGATGCACTGCACCACCGGCAGCTTGCCGATCACCGTCCACGCGAAGCGCGTCGTCCCCGTGGCGCCCGTCAGCGAATATGCCGTGGCTGAGGTAAGCGACAGGATCTTCACCGCGCCGGTCCTGCGCAGGCGCGGATTGCTTGCGTCGGCCCGCACCGTCGCCAAGCACGACGGGCTCTCGCGGCAGCTCCCGCTCAGCTGGTCGAGCATGCCCTGCAGATCGCCTTTCGCCTGCGCTCGGATCAGCGCCAGATCGTCGTCGCGTTCGGCGTTCTCCGTCGACAGATACCTCGCCAGCAAACCGCTGATCACAAGGAGCAGCACGAGCCCGACCGTCAGCACCGTGCCGCGCCGCCGGCGCGGCACCCCTCGCCACCACGACAGCGGGGTCCGCTGCGGCGAGACGATCTGTGGGGAGGGCTGTGTTGAAATCGTCGGCGGGCGGATCGGCAGGGAGCGGCGCGAGCGAGCGTTCCTCAGAACAGCTGGTTCTCGCCACCGAATACCTCGCTGACGGAGTCATCGACGAAGATCCGCCTGATCGAGTCCGCCAGCAGCTCCGCGCAGGGCAGCACGCGGATGTTCTCCGGACGGCCCGGACCGACGGGGATCGTGTCCGTGACGACGATCTGCTCCAGCCCCGACTCCCTCAGGTTCTCGAACGCGTTGCCCGCGAACACCGCATGCGTCGCCGCCGCGTAGACGCGCGCGGCGCCTTCCTCCATAACCGTTTTGGCGGCCGCCTTGAGGGTGCCCGCGGTATCGATCATGTCGTCGACGATCACGGCCGTCTTACCCTTCACGTCGCCGATCACGTACCCGATCTCCGCCACCTGCTGAGCCGGGCGCTCCTTGTCGAGGATCGCCAGCTCAGCGCCGATCTTGGAGGCGAAGTTCTTGTTCAGCTTGACCCTGCCCGCGTCCGGTGCCACCACCACCAGATCCGGCAGGCCGAGGTCGGAGAAGTACTGGGTGAGCATGAACAGCGCCGTCATGTGATCGACCGGCTTCTGGAAGAAGCCCTGGATCTGGCCGGCGTGCAGATCCATCGTCAGCACTCGATCGGCCCCCGCTGCCTCGAGCATGCGCGCGACCAACCGCGCCGAGATCGGCTCGCGCGGCGCGGACTTCTTGTCCTGCCTTGAATACCCGAACCACGGCGTCACCGCAATCACCCTGTGCGCGGACGCGCCGACGGCGGCGTCGATCATGAACAGCAGCTCCATCAGCGAGTCGTTCGCCGTCACCCCGGTCTGCGAGTTGCCACACGTGGACTGCACGATGAACACGTCCGCGCCGCGGATCG
>DAIOGX010000014.1:0-38823 GCA_036744995.1 Solirubrobacteraceae bacterium
GGACGAGGCGGGGGAACCGCCACCTACAAACTTCTACACGCTACGGGACAACCTCTTCGCCCCTGGCGGAGAAGTGCCATGAATCCCTTGCCGGAGTTCTCCTGCCCGTATCCGAGCAGCGCCTCAGCCTTGTCGAGCAGATCGAATGCCGTCTGGACGCGATGCAGGTCGCTTGCCTGCGGCTCGGCGAGCAGCGACGAGGCGTCGCCGATGAGCCGCTCGAGCGTGGTCATCCACGCCATCTGTGCTGCGCCGTCGTGAAACCCCTCCTCGGCTGTGAACCGGGTGGGATCGGACGCATGGCTGTAGAGCACGTTTAGCCGAGCGACCCACCACTTGAGAAGCTGTTCGCCGTCGGACGACTCGAGTCCGTCTAGAAACGAAGGGTTACCGAGCCCGCGAGGATCGTCCAGCGCGTTGGGGCGGTATATCGCAGCGAACGAGATCGGCACGATGCGGCGAAGCTCGACGCCCTCACCGAACAGGAACACCAGGACGTGCGGCATGGCTGGGACGGTGAGGCCGAGCACTGCTGGCGACAGCGCGAGCAGCGGAAGCCGTATCACGCTCATGAAATCCGCGCCCGCGCCAAGACCGAGGCCGGTCACAGCCTTCAGCTGCTCCATCTCCGGTCCGAGTGGCAGGTCCGGTGTCAGCTGGAACGCGAACTGTGCGCGCCCGAACGAGAGCCGCGCGAGGAGCACATCGCTCACCGTGGCCAGCCACAGCGACCCGTTGGGGAATTGCTCGAAGAGGGTCGGGAGTTGCGCCGTCAGCAAGTCGGGTAGCTCTCCCGTCTGTGCGGTGCCCATCGCAGCGAGGTTGAACGCGACGAGCTCGCCCTCGCTGCCGCCTCGGCGCTGTCGGACCTGCTCGCCGAGCTTGAACATTCGGTCGCGGAACGCTGTCGGCTCCTCGATCGTACTTTTCCGAGGCGGGTGCTCGCGGAGCGCCATCCACGTGCCAGGATCCGAAAGGTCCGTGCCCGCGTCGCACAGCTTGTGAACCTCGAAGTGCTTCGCGGTCCCGCCCGCGCCCTCGGCAGGCGCCACGCCGACAATCCCCGCGCCCATGTCGGCGACGTTGAAGTGCGACATCGACGACAGCGAGTCCCGGTATCCGGGCGCTTCCTCCGGGTCGGGGAGCCGGATCATCGCGAGCTGGTCAGGCATCCGCCGCCCCTCAATTTGGCTCCTGCTCGCAGGTCACCCCGGATGCTAGACACCGGCGCCGAGTACCTGGTGTAGTCGGGTACTCCAGGCTCATCATCTGCTCTCCTATCGCCAGAACTTCCACGCGGGCAGATCGTCTTGCACTGCAGCGAGGTAGGCATCCTCGTACCCCTTCAGTGGCGTGAAGTCGATGTCGGCAATATTCATCTGCTTGTCCTCGGTGGCGCCGTCGCCGTTCCAGGCTGCGCGCATGTAGCCGCCCGCGACCTCGCGCGTCTTCTCGACGAGGTGCTTGTACGCGACTGCGACCTGCGTGCAGCGCTCGATCTTCATCAGCGCTTCGTACTTGGAGAGGTCGCGCTGGATCTCGCGAAGAGCTTCGGAGATCCGCACGCGCTCCTCGCCGGGGACGTCGGTTCGCCGGCGGCGCACGACGTAGGCGAACTCGCGGTAGGCGTAGGTCCCCTCGAGCGCGTTCGCGTACAGCTCGCGACGACGACGACGCTCCTCGCGCAGGCCGTTGATCCACACGCCGAGCAGCGCAACTATTGCCGCCGCGATCCCGACGCCGAGCGCGACCGACTGGGCCGCAGACCACGTCGCGAGGATCATGCGGCCGCCTTGCTGGAACCGTGCGGCGCCTGATCGCCGACCCACTCGCCGGTCTCACGCCACCAGGCCTCCTTGAAGAGGTGTACGCGGGCGTGAATTATGAGCTGTAGGAGCCCGTCTTTGTGGACCCATCGCTGCTCGGGTGGGTCGTCCGGATGCCACATGCACAACGGGCCGTTACCGTAGCGATGGGGCGACTCGGTCGGCCCGTCGGCGATCAAGCTCTTGAGGATCGGCGTGAACGTGTTGTAGAAGGTGATCGTCAATCTGCGTGCCTCGTACTCCGGAATGGGCACGACTACCTGGTAGGTCACCAGGTCGCTGGTGGAGCGCCCGCTGCAACGACTCTTGGTGACGTACGCCGCGCTCGCTCCCTCCTCAAAGCGGGCGCGCCGCGGAATGTCCTGAAACCACGGCGTGCCCTTCCGTCGACGCATGCTCTATCAGATGTCGCTGCCGAATGAGCGCGTCGGCTTCAATGTGGCCGCTGCCCCGCCGAACGCCCCGATCGTGGCAGCGCCACGCTCGTTACGGCGGAGCTCGTCCGCGATCTTCGACTTCGCCCCGCGCGGCACCGAGGGCAACTGCGGCGCGTAGATCTTCACGAGGGCCGCGAGCGCATCGGCTCGCGTGCTTGCGGCACGGGCTTCCGTCACGCACGCCGCGAAGAAGGCGAGCCTGCGAGACGCGGCGTCGCGAGTGACGCCCTCCGGCAACTTGATCGGCTTGCTGACGCCGGCCGGATCGGGCGTGAGCGCCTCCTTGATGCTGGCAGCGGCGCCCGCGAAGAGAATCTCGAGACTCTCGGCAAGCGCCGATCGGACCGTGACGAGGTGCTCGAGCGCGAGAGCCTCGACGTTGAACGGACACATGACGCGCTCGTCGCCGTCGTTGCAGACCGCTGCCTTGGCCAAGCGCAGCACGCGGGCCCGGTGGACCCGCAGATTCGCCGGATCTGCGGTCAGCAGCGCGGTGTGCTTCTCCGGATGCGAGGGATCCCAGCGGTTGGCATCGAGATGCGGGATCCACAGTGCGTCGTCCTCCTTACGAGTGAGGCCGACGATGAGATCGACGCTCGGATCCTCATCGTCTATAGGCTCGCCGAACTGGACCAGGATTGCTCGCTTCGTCGTCGTGACCGTCGCGTTCGGGTACTTCGCCTTGATCTCCGGCGTGATCGCTTCGACGAGCTCGTTCACGATTGCCACCGGCCCCAGACCGGCACCGTCGGGTCCGAGGTCTCCGTGATGGCGACGATCGAGTACGGCGCCGCAGTCCGCGTCGCTCACGGGGTTGTTCGCCGTCGCGTGCGCGACCGAGCCAGAGTTGAAGCAGCGAGCCGTCCCGCGGAACTTCATCGCGAGCGTCTTCACCAGATCTCTCCGCACGCGGGCGGCGTTGAGCACCCCGTCCTCTGGCGCGATGCTCTTGCGGACCTCCTCGAGTACCTGCTCTGCGTGCTGGGAGCCGTCATCTCCCGAACCTTGCGCTGTCATCCGTCTTCCTTCTTTCATGCTCACGAGCGTTTGACCGGCGACGTCTATGCCTCGCGGCGGTTGTATGGGCTCTGGTTAGTGGGTTTCAACGAGATCCTCAGCTCGTGGGCCTTGGACCGTATGGCGTCCTCGCTGCGACCGATCTTCAAGCCGATGACGCGCGTAGGGGTGTTCCCCTTTGCCAGCGTTTGCAGTTCGCGCTCCTGGGTCGGCGTCCACGGGCTCCCCGCGTTGCGCTTCGAAATCGGACCCTTCATATTCTGCTCCTCTCGCTAGGACCTACCCTAGCTTAGATCATATCAAAGGATCTGAGGCTTCAGTTTCCTATCGTGACGCGGACATTTACCGCTATTTGCTACAATCCGTCCGGCCGCGGAGCGATTCTCCGAGAGCGGAAATCGACCGAGAGCCGAAGGCGGTGGATGTGAGCAACATGACCTGCCCGGTCGCGGGCGCACGAACGTGAGCATCGCGGACGCGCGGACGGCGGCGAGCATCTTCGACCCACAACGCCTGCGTGTGGCTCGACAGCTGCGAAAGCTCACGCGCGCGGCGCTCGCCGATCAGGCGGGCGTCAGTCCGGCTGCGGTCGGTCAATGGGAGTCCGGCGAAGTGCGGCCCAAACCGCAAACCCTTCTTGAGATCGCGCGCGTGCTGGACTTCCCCGTACCGTACTTCGCGACCAGTGGCAAGACTCTCACCAACCTGAAGACTGAATGCACGTTCTTCCGCAGCCTGCGTCGGTCCCGGCAGATCGACCGCGACGCGGCGACGGCGCACGCGGCATTGATCGCGGAGCTGGTGAGTGTGATCGAGCGCCACGCACGTCTGCCCGCCCTAGGCATCCCGGAATATCCGGTTGACGTCGAGGCGAGTAATGCTGACATCGACGCCGTAGCGGCCCGCGTCCGCAGCGACTGGGGCCTTGAGGACGAGCCGATCGATGACATCGTGCGTGAGCTCGAGCGCCACGGTGCGGTGGTCGCGCGGTTGAGACTGACGGAGGACGGCATCGACGCGTTCTCGTGGCCTGGCTTTGACCGGCCGATCATCATCCTAGGCGTCGATAAGGGCGACCGCGCCCGCTCTCGCTTCGATGCTGCGCACGAGCTGGGACATGTGGTGATGCACCGCGATCATCCGCGGCCAGCCGACAGAGACCTCGAGCGCCAGGCGCACCGATTCGCGACGTCGTTCCTGCTTCCTTCCGATCGATTGGAGCAGGAATGGGAGCCGGGGCGGCTGAACTGGCGCGAGCTTATGACCCTGAAGCGACGCTGGCAGATGTCGCTGGCCGCTCTGCTCTACCGCGCCCGTCAGGACGAACTGCTGTCACCGACTGCCTACGAGTCGGCTGTGAAGTACATCTCGCGAGCAGGGTGGCGCAAACGGGAGCCAGTCGATCTTGGGCCGCCGGAACGCCCGCGCCTGTTGCGCAGGGCTGTCCGTGCATTGGAGGACAGCGGTATCAGCCGAGACGACCTCGTCGACGAGGCTCACATCCCTCTCGCGCTAATTGACGAGTACGTCACGATGCCGGGCTCAAGTCAACGCGTCAGCGTCGAGCTGTAGCTGCCGCTGCCCGCCTTAAGGCTGCTTACCGCGGCGGGATCAGGCCGCAGCAGCGGGCTCGGCGGCGGTGGCTTTAGCCCCTGGGCTGACGAGCTGGACGCGCTCTCCTGTGGGTAGTTTGGCCTCGAGTGCGATGCCCATCGCGGCCATTAGCCTGAACGCGTTGTCCGTCGTCGGGTTCGCTGTCGTGGAGGTCAGCAGGCGCCGGACGCTTGACGCCTCAAGGCCGGCGCGATCAGCCAAGGCTCGCTTGGTCATGCCCTGTGCCTCGCGTGTCGCCTCGAGCACGGTCAGCATCGCGTTGCGGGCTTGCAGGGTCTGCACCCGGCGGGCGTGCTCCGCTCGCTCGGTCTCTGAGAGGAGCGCGTTGACAGCGGCTTGATGGGCGGTCTTTCGCGGCATGACCATCAATATAGCAGGCTGTGGCATAGATGCAACACTTCTTTGTGGCACGTATGCAACATCTCTTGCGGCGACTATAGCCCCGGGGTTTGCGCGACTACTGTCGCGGAGTATGGCTCGCTGGAGCGTCGAGTGGCTCGCCAAGACCGAAGCCGGTGCGCGCAGCGTGCCCGCCTTCGAGTTCCTGCGCACACAGCCACCAGCCGCCCGCACCCAGTTGCTGGCAATCGTTGACGCCGTGCGGACCCTGGGTCCCGACCGGTGGAAGGACCGGGTCTCCCACGGCTCGATGCACGGGTCCTGTGCACACCTGCACGAGGCGCGCGACCGACACGGCCAAATGCTCTACCGGCTGTACCTGCTCTGGCAGCGCGAGCACCGGCGCGTCGTGATCATCGACGGCGCAGCCAAGCCCAACACCACCGCACTACCCGACTCCTACTACGACGAGCTCGCTGCACTGGCGGCCACCACAAATGACGACCCCGCTCCCCTTGCGGTCGCTGACGACTTCGCCCGCGACGCGCTCAAAGCCAATGAGCAAGACCAGGCCTGAGCAGGTGCCTGATGCCGCACAATCGGGGTACTCGCCACAAGCCAAAGTACGTAGGGCTCGTTTCCTACAAGGGCCGTACGAAGTGGGTGGGCACGCACTCCTCGATGGCGGCCTACAAGGAGGCCGAGTACGAGCGGCTCACCGAGCTGCGCGAGGAAGTCGATGGGGTCGAACGGCGACAGGCTCCGACGGTGATCGAGTTCGCGGGCGCGGTGATCCACGCGGACGGCAGGATCACGATGACGTGGCCCGACGGGCAGTGGGCGCTGAAGGAGACTGGGCGCCGCGCCTCGAGCGTGAAGCGTATGCGTGAAGCGCTCAGGCCGTTCATACGCGACTTTGGTGAGCGTCGCCTCGATAGCTTTGGCCGTGACGAGGCATTGACGTGGGCGCTCGCACATGGCCGCAACGTCCAGCAGTCCGTGCGTCAGTTCTTCAACCACGCCACCGACCGCGAGCTGATCGTGCGGAATCCCTTCGCGCGTCTCGGTGCGAGCAAGCGCACGCGTCGCATCGACCGGCCCGACTTCGAGCTCGTCAGCACCGAGCAATACCAGCGTCTCTGCCAGTGCGCTCGCGCGAGCCGCACCGACACCTACGGTCTCATCATCGAGGGCGCGATCCTCGCGATCGGGGAGGCAGCGATCCGCCCCGGAGAGATATTCGCGCTGCACCACACCGACCTGGACTACGCCCAGAACATGATCAATATCCGCCGGCAGCGAGACCCGTCGACCGGCGCCATCACGTGGCCCAAGGACGACGACCGCCGCTGGGTGATCATGAGCCCCACCCTGCGAAAGCACCTGCGCGCGATGCCACGCATCAGCGACACGATCCTCTTCCCCGCCCCCCGCGGCGGGTACATGACCCAGTCCAACTGGACTCACTACTGGCACGCTGTCCGCGCCTCAGCAGGAATGCCGGGGCAAGAGTTCTACGAGCTCAAGCACCGCGCGATCCAATGGATGATCGACCCCGTCAGCGACGGTGGTGTCGGGCTCGACTTCCAAACCGTCGCGACCATGGTCGGCCACGAGGACGGCGGCTACCTCATCGCCACTGTCTACACCAGGCTCGCACAGCGACGAGCCCGAGCACGCGCTCAACGCGCCATCGACGCCTACCACCAACGCACACCCAGCCCCGTTCAGGTCACCGGTTCAGAACCAGCTGCACCGTAGCCCGATCGAGAAAAGATTCGCCGGCTCTGTACCCCAGGGCACGTCCCCGGCACCTTTCCCTTATGCCATGACGAAAACATCACCACCACTCCGGCTGCCGCGTCGCTGGGTACTCAGCAGACGCCTCAAAAGAGCTCGCCTTCTAGGCCCGGGAACTGCAATGGCTCTGCAAAAGAATCCCGTCGCGGCTGCAATGGATCTGCAAAAGCGCGACCGCACAAAAGCCCGGTCCGCCCACAGCCGAGGCTCGCAAAGGCCCGTTCGGCGGGGGTTCCGCCGTCCCGCAGCCGTGTCGGGGAACGCGAACGCAGCGCTAGATCACCGGTTCGAGAAAACCAAACAGCCGCGGACACAAAACCCCAGGAAAAGCAGGGCTTTCGTTCGCATCTGTTCGCTTCTATTCGCTCCTTTTCGCCGATATTCGCGGACAAAAAGTATCGGGGCGCCCGGATTCGAACCGGGGACCTCGCCGACCCGAACGGCGCGCGCTACCAGGCTGCGCCACGCCCCGACGCGCATATGAGTATTCCACACCGCTGTCCCACATCGTTCCCGCACCGCTATCGTCGCCTGCGTGCCAGCCCCCCTCGCGGAGATCATCGCCGAGCTCGACTCGCTGCTGCAACCCGGGCGCTTTCAGGACTACTGCCCCAACGGCCTACAGGTTCCCGGGCGCACGGAGGTGGCGACGCTCGCCACCGGCGTCACCGCGCACGCCGAGTTGTTCGAGCTGGCCATCGCCGCCCATGCTGAGTTGATCGTCGTCCATCACGGGCTGTTCTGGGGTGACGGCCCCGGGCCGATCGACGCGCCCCTCAAGCGCCGCCTCAAGCTCCTATTCGATGCCGACATCGCGCTAGCCGCCTATCACCTTCCACTCGATGCGCATCCCGAGCTCGGCAACAACGCACTGCTCGCCCGCGCGCTCGGTGCCGAGACGCTCACCCCCTTTGCTTTTCATCACGGCGAGCCGATCGGCTTCCTCGCGCAGCTTCCCGGCGAGGGCCTGCCCGCCGCTGAGCTGTTCGCGCGCGTCCGCGAGGTCACCGAGCGTGAGCCGCTCGTGTTCGACTCGGGACCCGCGTTCGTCCATAGCCTGGCGATCGTCTCGGGCGCCGGCGCCGACTACCTCGCCGACGCCGCCGCCGCGGGGGCCGACGCGTTGCTCACCGGAGAGCCCGCGGAGCGCGTGATGGCCCAAGCACGCGAGTCCGGTCTGCACTTCATCGCCGCCGGCCATTACGCCACCGAGACGTTCGGCGTCAGACGTCTCGGCGAGCACCTCGCCGAGCGCTTTTCCCTGCGCCACGTCTTTCTCGACGTTCCCAACCCCGTGTAATTAGCGCGCGCGCTAGCTCACGCGGGCTCACGCACGAGCGACGCGGGTGCGAATTAATCAAACGAGGTCTAAGATCCAGGGGTTGCATCAGCCTGATTGATCTGCGAGGAGGAGAATTCTCAATGGAGGCCACCGCCACCGCGTCGCAAACGATCGCCGACCTGATCCCGCGCGCCGCCGCGGCACATGCCGAGCACACTGCCATCCGCCACAAGCACCACGGCGCCTGGCAGGACGTGACCTATGCGCAGCTCGCCGACATAGTGCAGGAGATCGCCCTCGGTTTGATCGACCTCGGGATCGAACCCGGCGAGCGCGTCTGCATCCTCGCCAACACCCGCCCGGAGTGGTCCTACGTCGACCTCGCCGCGACCTCCACCGGCACGGTCGTCGTACCGATCTACCAGACCAACTCCCCAGAGGAGTGCCTGTGGGTCATCTCCGACTCCGACGCCTGCGTAGTCGTCTGCGAGGACGCCTCCCAGCTGAGGAAGATCGCCGCCGTGCGCGAGCAGCTCCCGCACCTACGGACCGTGATCGTGATGGACCCCCCCGCCACCGATGAAACATCGCCGGAGATTGCCTCGCTTGGCGCAATCGCGCTCGAGGATGTCCGCGCGCGCGGACGCGAGCGGGCAGGCCTGAATGGATCAGAGGAGCTCGACGCGCGCCGCGCCGCCGTGCGCCCCGAGGACCCCTACACGTTCATCTACACATCCGGCACGACCGGCCCACCGAAGGGTTGCGTGCTCTCGCACGGCAACTACCGCGCGATTATCGACATGGTCGAGCAGCGCGCCAGCCTCGACGCCGATGCCGGCGATGTCGTCTACCTGTACCTGCCGCTCGCCCACTCCTACGCGCTGCTGTTGCAGCTGCTCGTCTTCGACCTCGGCGTGACGCTCGCCTACTTCGGCGGCGACACCAAGCAAATCATCGGCGAGCTGGCCGAGGTCAAACCCACATACCTGCCTTCGGTACCGCGCATCTTCGAGAAGATCTACACACTCGTCTCGGCCAACGCCGACCCTGAGGAGCTGGCCGGGGCAGTGCGCGTGGGCATGCAGGTGCGCGAGCTCCAGCACGCCGGCCGTCCCATCCCGCCCGAGCTGCAAGGCCCGTTTGAGAAGGCCGACGAGCAGCTCTTCAAAAACGTGCGCGCGGCCTTCGGCGGCCGACTACGCGAGGCCGTCAGCGGCGCCGCGCCGATCGCCAAAGAGATCCTCGAATTCTTCTTCGCCTGCGGGGTACCGGTGATGGAGGGCTACGGCATGACCGAGACCGCCACCGCCGCGACCGCGTGCAGCCCCGAGGCCCATCGCTTTGGCAGCGTCGGCAAGCCGTTTCCCGGTGTCGAGGTGAAGATCGCCGAGGACGGCGAGCTCCTGATCAAAGGTCCCAACATCTTTCAGGGCTATCACAACAACGCCGATGCATCGTTCGGCGCGGTCGAGGACGGCTGGTTGCACACCGGCGATCTCGGGCGCATCGACGAGGACGGCTTCGTCTACATCGTTGGGCGCAAGAAGGACATCATCATCACCGCCGGCGGCAAGAACCTCACGCCGGCCAACATCGAGAACGACCTCAAGCAGTGCCGCTGGATCTCCCAGGCGGTCATGCATGGCGATCAGCGTCCCTACCCGGTCGCGTTGGTCACCCTCGACGAGGAAGAGATTCCCGTCTACGCGCGCGAGCACGACCTGCCCGAGGACATCCCCTCACTCGCGCGCCAGCCCTCGGTGCGGGCTCTGATCCAGGAGGCGCTCGACCGCGTCAACGCCAAGTACGCCCAGGTCGAGCAGGTCAAGAAGTTTGCGATCCTCGACCACGACCTCTCCCAGGAGACGGGCGAGTTGACGCCGACGCTGAAGGTCAAGCGCAACGTCGTCAACGAGAAGTACGCGGACGTGCTGGACTCGCTCTACGCGGGTTAGCGTGTTGTCGGCCGCATAGCTGCGAAGATAGGGAGAGATGCGCTCCGATCCCAGCGACAGTGGCGGGCTGTTCGTCGGCCGCCGGCCCGGCACGGCCCCAGTTCGCTATCGCGCGCTGCCCGAGCGCGGCAGCGTGGTGCGCCAGCGTATCGATCGCCGTTTCGCCGACTTGCTGTTCGCCACAATCACCTTCATCAGCCTGCTCTGCTGGGGCCCAATCCCACTCGCCTGTCTGTGGATCGGCTCCCAGGTCGACTACCTCTCGGGCAGCGTCAGCTTGGGCATCCTTGTCTCGTTCATCGGGCTGTTCGCGCTGCTATTCGGGGCGCTCTCGCTTCTGCGCCGCCTCGACGAGGCCTGGATTCTCGTGCGCCGCGCCGCCGGCCACGACCAGCGCACAGGAGCACTGGGGCGGATTTTCGCGGCCACCGCCGCTGTCTGCGCGCTGATCTTCGCGGTCTGGTTCCTCATCATCCATGGGCCCGGCTCGAGCATCTTCTCGGGCAGCGCCGGCAACGCGTGAGCGCCACCCGCGCAGCCGTCAGCCATGCCGGGCTCGAAGAACACAGCTAGTACGAGGCTCTACCGTGGGCCTAGTTGACTATTACCGTCAGTTCGAAGGAATGTCTGAGGAGGAGGTCAACATCGGCTTGCGTGAGCAGGCCGCCGAGCGTAAGCGTAAGGCGCTCACCCGCGTGGAGACGCTCGATCTCTCCCAGACGACGTGGCCTGACCTTCCGCATCCGAGCATCGTCAACGCGATCACGTTCGTTGCTCGCCGTGGCCTGCAGCGCTACCCGCACCTGCGTGGCTCGGCGCTACGCAATGAGCTGGCCGAGCGCCACAAGATCGACAATCCCGCGCGGCTGATCCTCGGCAACGGCGCCGCCGAACTGCTCAGCTCCGCCACGCGTGCCCTGATCGAGCCCGGTCAGCGGCTGATCACCTCATGGCCCTCATATCCGCTGTACCCAATCATGGCGCGCCGCGCCCATGGTCGTGCAGTACGCATCTCTGGCGGGGTTGACGCGCTACTCGAGGCCGTGCACAAGCATGCTGACACCCGCGTTGTTGTGCTGGCCAGTCCGAACGACCCCACCGGTGAGCTGCTTGCCACGGAGGAGCTGGAGCGGCTGCTCGCCGGTCTTCCCGACGGCGTCGCGGTCCTGCTCGACGAGTCGCTCATCGAGTTCTCAGACGCCCAGCCCACCAGCACATCACTGAAGCTGCTGGAGGACCATCCACGCCTGCTCGTCTTCCGCAGCTTCTCCAAGGCCTGGGGACTGGCCGGACTGCGTGTCGGCTACGCACTCGGCGGACCCGGCTCGGAGGATCTCCTAGCCGAGCTGGAGCCCGACCTCGGCGTCTCGGAGGTCTCCCAAGCGGGAGCGCTCGAGGCGCTGCGCAGCTGCTCAGAGCTGCTCGTACGCCGCGTCCGCGAGATCAGCGAAGAGCGCGTCAGCCTGACCGCCACGTTGCGCGAGCGTCACTTCGATGTGACCGACAGCCAGGCCAACTTCGTGTGGGCCGCCCACCCCGCGATCGAAGGTGACGAGCTAGCCGCGCGCCTGGCCCGCGCGGGCGTACTCGTAGCCGGCGGAGCCGCCCTAGACGAGCCCCACCACGTGCGCATCGCAGTACACAGCGACGCCGCGTCAGAACGCCTCCTGAGCGCGCTCGACAAAGTGCTGTAACCGGCATCCTGCATCTTTCCGCGTCGGTCGAGCCGCGCCCGCGCCCGCGCCAGTACGGTCCCGCGCTAGTACGGCCGACTGTGCAGATCGGCCTTGATCAGCTTGCTACCGACCCCGACTGGCGCAGCAGCGCGCCGGTTGTCTCCTCCAGGATCCTCCGCCAGGCGCTCACGTCCTCCTGCTCGTCGTCGTCGAAGTGCGCCACGACCTTCCTCACCCTGTCCTCTGATATCTCGAGCCCGTGCCGCTGCGCGATCTCTCTGTAGTGATCGTATTCACCGGCCAGATGCGCTGTCACCGACTGAAACCCGTGGCGAGCGATCTTCACACGTGAGGCGAAGTTCATCATCGAGGTCTGGAACATCAGCTCGTCCGTTGGTTCCGGCTCGATCAGCACGATATCCACGCCTGGATACTGCTCCCCCCAACGCTCCGCCATATCGTGCAGGCGCTGATGGGCGAGCAGCTTAAACGCTTGATAGCCGATGCGCGGAAAGCCCATGTCCGAGACCCGCTGTGGGCGAGTTCCACGCAGAGTTCTCACTGTCCCTGAGAAGTCGTTCACGAATGGCACGATCGGGTTGATGACGACCACCAGCTTCGCCCCCGCCTCCACCGCGATGTCGAGGTTCGTAGTGGACATCAAGCCCCCATCGACCAACTCGCGATCGGCGACCTTCACCGGCGCGTACACCATCGGCAGCGCCCCCGAGGCACGCACCGCGGTGGAGATCGGCACGTCATCGAAGTCGTCCGCGCCGAACACGATCCGCTCGCACGTGTCCAGATCCGTGGCGGTCAGATACAGCTCTCTGCCCAGCTCTCTGAAGTCGTCGCTGCGGCCGGGCTCGCCGAGCACCTTGTGCAGATAGCTCTCGATCCCCGCGCCCGTGTACGCCCCCGAGGGCAGCGCCTCCGCGAGCTCCAGCAGCACATCCATCAGCGAGACCTGTCCTCGCTGAGAGACCACCTGGCGCGCCAGCGAAGCCACACGCAGCGGCAGCAGCGCACTCTTGCGAGCGAGCTCGATCAGGTTAGGGCGCAGCAGGTCATCGATGTCGATATCCCTAAACGGCGCCTTCCCCTGGCGCGTGGCAACGCGCATCATCTCCTCGGGGGTCACACCGTTGGCGCACAGCGCGGCGATGAACGACCCGG
This sequence comes from Solirubrobacteraceae bacterium, assembly GCA_036744995.1. Taxonomy (GTDB): domain Bacteria; phylum Actinomycetota; class Thermoleophilia; order Solirubrobacterales; family Solirubrobacteraceae; genus Palsa-744. The sequence goes on from DAIOGX010000014.1 coordinate 13,123, forward strand.
CAGAGGTTCCCACATAGATGTCGAAGTTATTGACCGTGCTATTCACCGCAAGCAGGTCGAGCGCCCGCAGCGCCCCGATCTCATAGACCCCTCCAGTGAAGCCGCCGCCGCCCAGCACAAGCGCGGTCTTGTCGCGCCTGGACCGGCGTCGACGGTCCACCGATCCCGGGCGCCCAACACCGCGTGCGGCGCGGATACGAGCCCGTGTCTTGGCCGCCGATCCACCATTGCTCGCCGGTTCCAGCTTGACAACCTTGCCCATGCTCGATTCATTTTAGGGTTACGTGACCCGGAAAAGCCTCCCACGATCCTCCGCGCCTGTTCGCGAGTGGGCGGCCGACCGGCCACAGGCGCGCATTCTCCGCCTGCCGAGGCCGATTCTGTGCGCCTGCTGTTGTTTCTGCATCCTCTTCACATCCAGCGCGGCGAGCGCTGCCGGCGGGCTGGCCGCGCTGCAGGCCGACCTCGGCCACCAGCTGGCCCTCGCCGGACCGGCCTCCGGCGCCTATGTCTACGACCTCACTGCACGGCAGGCCCTGTTCTCCAAGCGCGCCACCGCCCTGCGCCCGCCGGCCTCTGTCGAGAAGCTCTACACCGCCACGACGGCGCTCGAGCGGATGGGCGCCTCAGCCCGCCTCTCCACCACCGTGCTCGGCACTGGCCGGCTCATCCCCGACGGGACGTGGGAAGGCAACCTCTACCTGCGCGGTGGCGGCGACCCCACGTTTGGCTCCTCCTCTTTCATCGACAGCCACTACGGCGGCGAAGGCGCTTCCGTCTCCGGGCTCGTCACCGAGCTTGTCAAGGTCGACGGCATTCATCGCGTCATAGGCTCAATCCTCGGCGACGAGTCCTACTTCGACTCGCTCCGCGGTGAGCCGTCATCCGGCTACACGCCCGACCCCTTCCTCGAAGGCACCCTCTCGGGGCTCGCCTTCAACCGCGGCGCGACCGGCTCTGATGGGGGGAAACCACATTCTCCCGCCGCCTACGCCGCCCGCGAGCTTTGGGGCGCCTTGAAGTCCGATGGCGTCACGATCCACGGCACACCCGGCGCCGCTGTCACGCCGCCCGAAGCGACCCAGCTCGCGCAAGTGCAGTCGCCCACACTCGCCTCATTGCTAGGCCTGATGCTCCCGCCCTCGGACAACTTCTTCGCCGAGACACTGATCAAGGACCTCGGCGCCAGCTTCGACGGCGACGGCAGCACCGCAGCCGGGGCCTCTGTCGTGCGCCAGACGATCGCCTCGCTGCTCGGCATCGACCCTCATGTGGTCGACGGCTCCGGCCTCTCGCCCGCCGATCTGACCTCTCCCTATCAGGTGGCCGACCTGCTGGTGGAGCTCGCCCCCACAAAGATCGGCGCCGTGTTGCGCGACGACCTAGCCGTCGCTGGGCGCACCGGCACACTCGCTCTGCGCATGCGCCACACCGGCGCCGCCGGACGCTGCGAGGGCAAGACCGGCACCCTCACCGAGGTCTCCAACCTCGTTGGCTACTGCAACTCCGCCGACGGCCACCTGCTCGCCTTCGCCTTCTTCAACGACAACATCGCCACCGAAACCGCTCACATCTTCCAGGACCATATGACGATCACAGTCGCGGACTATTGAGCGGTATCTGCAGCCGTAGGCTTCAGTCGCTCCTCAGACGCACCTGATAAGACCGCGCGCAGGCCGTCCTCGTCGAGCACCTTCACACCCAGCCGCTCGGCCTTCTCGAGCTTCGAGCCGGCGCTCTCGCCCGCGACTAGGTAGTCGGTCTTCTTCGATACCGAGGTGGTCACACGTCCGCCGGCAACCATGATCTGCTCGGTGGCTTGCTCGCGCGAGGAGTTGGGCAGGGTCCCCGTGATCACCAGCGTCTTACCCGCCAGAGGCCCCTCCGATGGCAGCGGCCCCTCCTCGCTGAAGCACAACCCGAGCTGACGTAGATCCTCGATGAGGGTCTGCATGCGCTCCTCGTGTAGCTGCGCGTGGATCGACACGGCCATCTTCTCGCCGATGCCCGGCACCTCCTCGATCCGCTCCACGGACGCCTCCAGAAGCGCGTCGATGCCACGGAAGCTCATCGCCAGGTTGCGGCCCGTCACCTCGCCCACCTCCTCGATCCCCAACGCGAACAGCACCCGCCCGAACGGACGCTGCTTGGAAGACTGGATCGACTCCAACAGGTTGCGGGTCGAGACCTCGCCAAAGCGCTCGAGCGCCACGAGTTGCTCCTCGGTCAGCCGGTAGAAGTCAGCTGCGCTCTCAATCAGCCCCTGCTCGAGCAGGACCGCCGCCTGCTTCTCACCCAGGCCATCGATGTCCATTGCCCCGCGCGAGACGAAGTGCCGCAGCAGATGACGCCGGCGTTCCGGACAGTCGCGGTTGGGGCACTCGGTGAACACCGCGTCCTCCGCCTTCACGGTGGGCGTGTCGCAGAACGGGCAGCGAACCGGCGGGTGTGTGGGCTCGGGACGAGTGGAGCGCTCGACCACGTGCGGCGCGGGCGAGATCACCTGGGGGATCACGTCGCCGGCGCGCAGCACGATCACGTCCTCCCCGGCGCGGATGTCCTTGCGGACGATGTCCTCCTCGTTGTGCAGCGTCGCTTTGGTGATCCTCACACCACCAACTTCGATCGGCTTCAGCAGCGCATAGGGACGGAGGTCGCCGAACTTGCCGACGTTCCACATGACCCTCTCCAAGCGCGTCACGGCTGTGGTGGGCGGGAACTTCCACGCCACCGCCCAGCGCGGGTCGCGTCCGACCGATCCCAACCTGTGCTGAAGCGCCAGATCGTCGACCTTGATCACCACGCCGTCGATCTCGAAATCGAGCTGCCCCCGACGCTCCTGCCATTCCAGGCACTGCGCCACCACCTCGTCCTCGCCACTCAGCAGCTTGATATCGCTGTTGACCGGGAACTTCCGCTCGCGCAGCCACTCCAGCGCCTGCCAATGCGTCGTGAACGACAGACCGTCGGTGACGCCCACCTGATAAGCCCAGAACGACAGCGGCCGCTTGGCGGCGTCCGCCGGGTCGAGCTGACGGATCGTCCCAGCGGCCGAGTTGCGCGGGTTCATGAACGTCGACTCGCCCGCTTCCGCCCGGCGCTCGTTCAGCGCCGTGAAGTCCGCGAGCGACATGTAGACCTCGCCGCGCACCTCCACGAGCAGTGGCGCGTCGGACAGCCGCTGCGGGATCGAGCGGATCGTGCGCAGGTTGTGCGTCACGTCCTCCCCCACCTCGCCGTTTCCGCGCGTGGCGCCCCGCTCCAGCACTCCGTCGCGATAGAGGAGGCTGATCGCCAACCCGTCGATCTTTGGCTCGACCACAAAGCGGAAGTCCGGATCGGCGATCCCCTCGCGCGCGAGGTGGTTGCGCATCCGCTCGACCCACGCGCGCAGCTCATCCTCTGAGCGCACGTTGTCCAGCGACAGCATCGCCTCCAAGTGCGTGACTTTCTCCAGGCGGCCCACGGGCTCGCCTCCGACCCGCTGCGTCGGCGAGTCCGCAGTCGCGAGCTGCGGATGGCTTCGCTCGAGCTCGCGCAACTCGTCCAGCAGGCTGTCGTACTCCGCATCGCCGATCTCAGGGTCGTCGAGCACGTAGTAGCGGTGAGCATGGTGCTCGAGTGCCTCACGCAGCTCGCCTGCGCGGGCGATAGCCCTCCGCGGAATGCTCACGATGTCGCGTCAGGTACGACCGGCGCGAGCAGTCCCTCCAGATCGAAGCGCCCGAGCGCCTCGAGACTCGAACGGTCGGTCAGGTCGAAATGGATTGGCGTGACCGCGACTCGTCCGGCGGCCACCGCGGCCAGATCGGTTCCCGGCTCGTCGTGAAAGCCCGGATCCGAGCCATAGATCCAGTAGCGCCGGCGGTGATCCTCCTCGTGCTCGAGCTTCAGCTCGTCCCGGTAGATGCGCTTGCCGAGGCTCGTCACCTCGACCCCATCCGGCTCGCCCGCGGGCACGTTGATATTCAAGAGCGTCCTCGCCGGCAGCGGCACGTCCTCGATGCGCTCCACCAGACGCGCCACGAACGCCGCCGCAACATCGAAGCCAAAGCCGCCGTCGAAGCGATAGTCGAGCGCCCGCGCCCCCGATTGCTGGGAGACGGCGATCGCCGGCAGCCCCAGCACCACTCCCTCGAGCGCCGCCGCGACAGTGCCCGAATAGGTGATGTCGTCGCCGAGATTCGCTCCGTGATTGATACCCGAGACGACCAGGTCGGTCTTGAACCCCTCAACCAGACCCAGGCTCGCCAGCCGTACGCAGTCCACCGGCGTACCATCGGTCGCGTAGCCGACGGTCCCGTCCGCGAACGGCACCTCCTCGACCCACAGCGGCCTGCGCGTCGTGATCGAGCGAGCCATCGCCGAGCGATTGCCGTCGGGGGCGATCACCGCTAGGCGCACGCCGTCGACCGCGGCGAGCGCCGTGCGCATCGCCTGCAGGCCATCGGCCTCGATTCCGTCGTCGTTTGTCAGCAGCACATTCAGCATCTCTGGCTTCCCAGGATAGGGGCCCCTGCGGTCCCCACGTGGCCTTAGAGCACCTATCAAGAAGATCGGCGCGTCCGGATGTGTCCCTGGACACGGCGCTGGACACCGATCGAAGATCCATGGGATCTTCGATCGTCTCGCTCACGTGATGGCTTGCACATGCCACCAGCATGCGCTTCGCCGGGTGGGCGGGCATCCGATCTATCCCAGCTTGATCCATGAACACCCCGACCACACCGCCTATCTTGATAGGCACTCTTGGCGTTATGAAAGTGATCGACGTTCATGCAACCGCGTCGTAAGCCACCGAGGCCAGCGCCAGTCCGTGCGCCGGCGCCGTCTTCCCCGCCTCAGCCCGAGGCCTGCCCTGCAGCAGGCGCTTGAAGTCTTCGACAGTGCGACGCCCGCTCGAGACCTCCAGCATCGTGCCGACCAGGATGCGGTTCATGTGACGCATGAACGTGTCCGCCTCGATCCAGAACTCCAGCAGGTCCTTCTCCATGCGCCATTCCGCGCGCAGCACATCGCGCAGGAAGTGGGAGTGCTCTGTCTCCGTCGGCGTGAACGCTCTGAAATCGTGCCTGCCCATGAGCATCCCAGCACACTCCGCGAGCGCCGCTTGATCCAGCTCGCCCGTCCACCACAGCGCACGTCCGCGCTCGAGCGCGCTGCGTGACCTTCGCGCAAGCACGCGATAGCAGTACGTGCGACTGCACGCGTCACGGCGGGCATCGAACCCCGCCGACGCCGGCTCTGAGGCGAGCACCGCGATGTCCTCGTCCAGCAGCCCGTTCAGCCGCAACGGGTCCACAGCCTCGTGCTCATAGCTTGCCACCTGCCTCCAGGCGTGCACTCCCCGGTCGGTGCGCCCGGCCACCGTCACCGTCAGCGGCTCACGTAAGACCGTCTCGAGCGCGCGCTCGAGCACCTCCTGCACACTGCGCTCCCCGGGCTGGCGCGCCCAGCCGGCAAACCCCGTCCCGTCGTACTCGAGCGTGAGCTTCGTGACCATCTCGCGCAGCCTTCCGCCGCGACCGCGACGAGGTCAGACCAGCTCGATGAAGACCATCTCGGTCGAGTCGCTCCCGCGTGGACCGAGCTTCAGGATGCGCGTGTAGCCCCCGGGCCGATCGGCGTAGCGGGGAGCCACCTCCTCGAACAGCCTATGCACCGCGAACTTGTCCTGCGCAAGCGTCGAGAGCGCCTGGCGGCGAGCGTGCAGGTCGCCGCGCTTGGCCAGCGTAATCAGCTTCTCGATCTCGGGCTTGACCGCCTTCGCCTTCGCCTGCGTTGTTTCGATCCGCTCGTGCTCGATGATCTCCTTGCTGAGGTTCATCAGCAGGGACTTGCGGTGCGCTGAGTCGCGGCTGAGCTTGTTTTTGGTCTTTTGGTGACGCATGACTCGGGGAAGTCTAGTCCTGGCGTAGGTTCAACCCGCGCTCGTGCAGCGTTTCGATCACCTCGTCGATCGACTTCTTGCCGAAGTTGGGAATCGCGTTGAGCTCCGCCTCGGACTTGGAGATCAAATCACCGACGGTCTGGATGCCGGCGCGCTTGAGGCAGTTGTAGGAGCGCACGCCGAGCTCGAGCTCCTCGATCAAGATGCTCCACTCCTCGCCTTGCAACGATTGAGCCCCACCCGCCCCACCGCCGCCGACCGCGAGACCGTGACCGTCGAGTTGCCCGCCCGGGGTCGCCCTGAGCTCCTGGATGCGATCGGCGTCGGTGAAGATCGCGAGCTGTGAGATCAGCAGCTCGGCCGCCTCGCGCAGCGCCGCCTGGGAGTCGATCGAGCCGTCTGTCTCGATGTCGAGGGTGAGCTTGTCGAAGTCAGTCTTCTGACCGACGCGGGCCTGCTCAACCGCGTAAGCGACACGCCTGACGGGCGAGAAGATCGAGTCGATCGGGATCACGCCGATCGGCTGGTCGGGGGACTTGTTCTCCTCCGCGGGCCTGTATCCACGCCCACGGCCGATCGTCATGTACAGCTCGAGCTTGGTTTTCTTCTCGAGCGTGGCGATGTGCACGCCGGGGTTGAGAATCTCCACCCCCGCGGGCAGGTCGATATCCTTCGCCGTGATCTCGCCCGGCCCAGTCACCACCAGCGGCGCCTCGACCTCGGTCGCATCGGAATGCATCCGGCAGACGATGCCCTTGAGGTTCAGCACGATGTCCGTGACGTCCTCCTTGACGCCGGTTATGGTGGAGAACTCGTGGGCGACGCCCTCAATGCGCACACTCGTTACCGCGGCACCCGCCAGGGAGGAGAGCAATACGCGCCTGAGCGAGTTGCCGAACGTGTAGCCGAAGCCGCGATCGAGCGGCTCGATCGTGAACGTGCCACGGTTCTGCTCCACGGACTCACTTGTGATCCGGGGGATTTGGAAGTCGAGCATCAGAGTCCTAACGTCGTTTTGGTGTGACGCCGGCGTCTGCGAAGACACCGGCTCTGGAGCGCCGCCGCCTGAATCGGCCGCAGCGCGGAAAGCTTCTACTGCTACTTCGAGTACAGCTCGACGATGAGCTGCTCCTGCACCGGCGCGGCGACCTCACGTCGCTCCGGCTTGCGCAGCACCTTGGCCGTCAACGACTCGTGGTCGGCCTGCAGCCACGCGGGAATCTGTCCGGTGAGCTCGGTGGCGTCCCTGACCACCTGCGTGGCCGGGGTGTCGGCCTTGATTGCGATCACCTCGCCCGGGCGCACCTGATAGCTGGGGATGTCCACCCGCCGGCCATTCACCGTCCAGTGGCCATGGCGGATGAGCTGGCGCGCCTGCCTGCGTGAGGCGGCGAACCCGAGGCGCACGAGCACGTTGTCCAGCCTGCACTCCAGCAGCGCGAGCAAGTTCTCGCCGGTGATACCCGGCTGGCGCGACGCCTTTTCGTAGTAGCCGTGGAACTGCTTCTCCAGCACCCCGTAATAGCGGCGCGCCTTCTGCTTCTCGCGCAACTGCACCCGGTACTCGCTTTGTTTCATGCGCCCGCGTCCATGCTCGCCCGGTGGATAGGCCCGGCGCTCCACGCCGCACTTGTCCGTCAGGCAGCGCTCACCCTTCAAGAACAGCTTCTGTCCCTCGCGGCGGCATTGCTTGCACTGGGGGCCGGTATCTCTTGCCATTGCTAGACCCTTCTCCGCTTGCGGGGGCGGCAGCCGTTGTGCGCCTGCGGGGTCACGTCCTTGACTCCCGTCACCTCGAGACCGGCAGCCTGCAGCGAGCGGATCGCGGTCTCGCGGCCCGATCCCGGGCCCTTGACGTAGACCTCAACCTTCTGCAGCCCCTGCTCCAAGCCCTTGCGCGCCGCCGCGTCGGCCGTCACCTGGGCGGCAAACGGAGTCGACTTGCGCGAGCCCTTGAAGCCGGCGCCACCCGCGGACTCCCAGGCGATCACGTTGCCCGTGGTGTCCGTCAGCGACACGATCGTGTTGTTGAACGAGGTCTTGATATGCGCCTGTCCGATCGGGATGTTCTTCTTTGGCTTGCGTCGCCCGCGGCCAGGACGTTTTGGAGCGGGAGGCATTACTTCTTACCCGCTTTCTTCTTACCGGCTACCTGCATCCGCTTGGGTCCCTTGCGCGTGCGCGCGTTCGTCTTCGTCTTCTGTCCCCTCACCGGCAGGCCACGGCGATGGCGCAGGCCGCGATAGCAGCCGATCTCCTGCAGGCGCTTGATGTCCTGTGAGCGCTCGCGGCGCAGATCACCCTCGACCATCGCCCCGCTGTCGATCGCGTCGCGCAGCTTGGAAACCTCGTCCTCGGTCAGGTCGCGCACGTATGTGTCGGGGCTCACCCCGACCTCCCCCAAGATCTTGTTCGACGTCGAGCGCCCGATCCCGTAGATGTAAGTCAGGCCGATCTCGGCGCGCTTGTTCAAGGGCAGGTTGATCCCCGCGATTCTTGCCACTAGTCACGTCTCCAGCGGGTCTCGGGGGTCGTCAGGCAAGGACGCAGGGAGGGGACAGTGGAAACCCACGGACCCGACTGAGGACACAGCATGGCGATCATCCGAGGCACGCTGGCTAGCCCTGCCTCTGCTTGTGGCGCTTGTTCTGGCAGATGACCAGCACCGCTCCGTGACGGCGGATGATCTTGCACTTCTCGCACATCGGCTTGACCGACGGTCTTACCTTCATGATCCCTTTCGGCGGCTGGGTTCCGGCGACCCGGCTCTGGCTGCCGTTGCGGCCGCCGCTACCGAGTCGTGGATATGCTCGCACGCGCGTTCTTCCTCGCGTTTGAGCAGGACTCCGCATGGTAGCAAGTCCAGTCTCGCGGAGAACTTCAGCCCGAGGCGGCCGCCACGGCGCCCTGGGCGACGGACTCAGTAGTGCGTGCCTCGGGCGGCAGATGCCAGGGTGTGAGGATCCTTGGCCCCGCGCCGGTGATCGCGACCGTGAACTCGAAGTGCGCAGCCGGGGAGTCGTCCTTGGCGTAGATCGCCCAGCCATCCGCACCCACGCGCACCGCGGGACGCCCGGCGGTAGTCATCGGCTCGACCGCGATCACCATGCCGTCCTTGAGCAGCGGTCCCTTCCCCGGCTTGCCATAGTTGGGCACCTGGGGATCCTCGTGCATGCTCCGCCCGACCCCGTGCCCGACGAGCGAGCGCACGATCGACAGGCCCGCGCCCTCGGCCACGCGCTGGATCGCACTGGACACGTCGCCCAGGCGGTTGCCCGCATGGCACTGCGCCACGCCCGCGTACAGTGACTCCTCGGTGGCGCTCAGCAGGTTCCGCACCTGTGGGCTCACCTCGTCGACCGCGAACGTGCGCGCGGCATCGGCGACCCAGCCATCGAGCGTCACCCCCACATCGATCGAGATTATGTCGCCGCGCTTTAGTTGATAAGGGCCGGGAATCCCGTGCACGATCATCGAGTTCGGCGAGGCGCAGATGGAGCCGGGGAAGCCGCGATAGCCCTTGAATGTAGGCGTGGCGCCGCGCGAGCGGATGAAACGCTCGGCCACCCGGTCGAGCTCGGCGGTGCTGACGCCAGCACGGACCTTGCCCTCCAGCAGCTCCAGCGTGGCGACGAGGATCGCGCCTGCCCTCGCCATCTTCTCGATCTCCTCGGGGGACTTCTTGATGATCACCCTGAGAGCTTAGCTTGGGGGTCAGCCCCGTAGGACACCCCGCCCCGCGTTCTCAGAGCGTGTCCGGCGTCCAGCCGTCCTTGACGGCTCGGCTGCGCCTCGCTACAGCTTCTCCTCCAAGCGGAGCGTCGCGAGCGTGGCCCTGATGTGAGCATGCACCTCCTCAGCAGTGCGTTGCCCGTCGAAGCGACGCAGCAGACCCGCGTGATCGTAGTAGCCGATCAGAGGCTCGGTCTGGGAGTGGTAGACCTGCAGACGCGTGCGGATCGTCTCCTCTTGATCGTCGTCGCGCTGGATCAGGCGCGAGCCGTCCTGATCGCAGACGCCCTCGTGCTTCGGCGGATCGAACTCGACGTGGTAGATGTGGCCGGGGTTCTTCACGCACACCCTGCGGCCAGCCAGGCGGCGCACGAGATCCTCGTCGGACACCTCGATCAGCAGCGCGGCGCTCAGCCGGCGGTCGAGACCGCCGAGCGCCCGGGCGAGCGCATCGGCCTGCTGTTCGTTGCGGGGAAAGCCGTCGAGCAGAAACCCGTCACGGGCGTCCTCGTCGCCGATGCGGTCGATGATCATGGAGATGATCACCTCGTCGGGAACAAGCTCGCCGGCATCCATGTAGCGCTTGGCCTCACCGCCCAGTGCGGTGTTCTCAACGACCTGGGCGCGAAGCATGTCACCCGTGGAGATATGGGGCAGCCCGAAGTCCTCGCGCAGGCGATCGGCCTGCGTGCCCTTCCCCGCCCCCGGTGGACCGAGCAGGATCAAGTTCAGCTCAGACACGTCTGAGGCAGCCTATCCGCTCCGCGAACGACACCGCCCGACGGGCTACTTCAAGCAGCCCTCGTCGGAACACATCAGCAGCTGGGCCCCAATTGCTTCATCTCCAGCGTGGGGGACGGGGCGAAGCCCCCTCCCGACCTCCCCGCCGAAGGCGGGGCTACTTCACAGGGCTACTTCAAGAAGCCCTCATAGGAACGCATCATCAGCTGGGCCTCCAACTGCTTCATGGTTTCCAGAGCCACGCCGATCACGATCAGGATCGAGGTGCCCCCGAAGTTGAAGTTCTGGTGGGTGCGCGCGAACAGGATCGCCGGCAGCGCCGCGACGGCCGCGAGGAAGAGAGCACCCGGGAAAGTCAGGCGCGCGAGGATGCGGTCGAGGAATTCAGCCGTCGGGCGTCCGGGCCGTACACCGGGGATGAAGCCACCGTACTTCTTCAGGTTGTCGGCCTGATCGACCGGGTTGAATGTGACCGCCGTGTAGAAGTAGGTGAACACGATGATGAACAGCGACTCGCCCAACACGTAGTGCCAGCCGTTGGGCGTGAAGAAGTCAGAGATCTGCTGGCCCCAGTGGGTTTTCACGAGCTGCCCCACGGTCGGCGGGAAGGCCATGATGCTGGCCGCGAAGATCACCGGGATGACGCCCGCCATGTTCACCCGCAGCGGCAAGTAGGTCTGACCGCCCTCTGTCATCCGCCTGCCGATCACACGCTTGGCGTACTGCACGGGGATGCGCCGCTGGCCCTCCTGGACGAACACGATCCCGGCCACGACCGCCAGCACGAGGAACGGCATCATCACCTTGAAGACTTGGTCCTGCGTCGTCCACCAGGTCTGGATGCCAGTGGGCAGGCGCGCGACGATCGAGGCGAAGATCAGCAGCGAGATGCCATTGCCGATGCCCCGCTGGGTGATCAGCTCACCGATCCACATCAGCAACACGCAGCCCGTGGTGAGACAGATGACGATCAGGAAGATGTGAGGCGGGTCAAAGTGGGTGACGACCGATTCGCCGGCTTTGGCCTGCAGTGAGTGGAACAGGAAGACGTAGCCGATCGACTGGGCAAACGCCAGGCCAACCGTGAGGTAGCGGGTGTACTGGGTGATGCGCGCCTGCCCAACCTCACCTTCCTTGGAGAGCTTCTCGAGCGACGGCACGGCCACCTGCAGGAGCTGCAGGATGATCGAGGAGGTGATGTAGGGCATGATCCCCAGCGCGAAGATCGCGAGTTTGGCCAGGCCGCCTCCAGAGAAGAGGTTCAAGAGCCCAAGGATGTTCGAGCCGCCGAACTCCTTCTGGATGTTGTTGACCGCGGAGAGGTTGACGCCCGGCACCGGAATGTGCGAGCCGAGGCGGTAGATCAGCAGCATGCCCGCCGTGAAGGCAAGCTTCTTGCGGATCTCCGCTACCTGGAAGGCCTTGAGAATCGTGGAGAGCATCTGGTTTAGTCCGCTGGACGAAGGCCTGCGGAGCGGCCGATTCTAGCTCTCGACGACCTTGCAGGTGCCGCCTGCGGCCTCAATGCGCTCGCGCGCACCCGCGCTAAATGCGTGGGCATGCACGGTCAACGCCTTACTCAACTCACCCTTGGCGAGGATCTTGATCGGCACATCCTTGCGGGTGCCCAGGCCATTCGCTTGCAACAGCTCGATCGTGACCTCGGCACCCGCGTCAAAGCGACTCTCCAGAGCCGAGATGTTCACGGGCTGGGTGTGCGTGCGGAAGGGCTCGAACGGCATCGACTTCTTCATGTGCGGGCCTCGAAGCTTGCGCATGCGCATGTGGATCGGCATCTGACCGCCCTCGAAGCGGGCGCGGCGCTTGGAGCCCGAGCGCGCGCCCGCGCCCTTCTGCCCGCGGCCCGAGGTCTTGCCCGTGCCCGAGCCTTCGCCACGACCCAAGCGCTTGCGCGGCCGGCGGCTGCCGGGCGCCGGGGCGAGGCTGTGCAACCCGATGCGCTCCTCGGTCTCCTGCTTGTCGGTATCGGCTTTAGCGGGGCTCACTTGCCCTCCTTGACCTCGACGAGATGGCGCACCGCGTGCAGCATTCCGCGCGCCTGCTCTGAGTCCTTGACCTCGACGGTGTGGCCGATGCGGCGCAGGCCGAGCGAGCGCAGCGTGTCGAGCTGTTTTTGATTCGCGCCGTTCCTAGATCGGCGCTGGGTGACGGTCAGCCCGCTCATCAGGCAGGCGCCTCCTCGACGGCGTCGGCTGTCTCCGTCGCGGCCTCTGACCCCGTCGTCGCTATCTCTGTCTCGGAGACTGCAGCGGTGTCCTCAGTCGCAGGCGCATCCGCGACGGCCTCCGCCTCAGCGGGAGCGGGAGCGGGAGCGGGTTTATTCGCTCCGTCGCTTGCCTCAGCCGGCTCGGCTACGCCGTTGGCCGTGTCGCCGCCCAGGCCGAGAACCTGGTTGATCGTCAGTCCGCGCAGCTTCGCCACCTCCTCAGGGGTGCGCAGGCCGCGCAGCCCCGCGACGGTCGCCTTGACGAGGTTGATCGGATTCTGGGTGCCGAGACTCTTGGAGAGGATGTCGTGGATCCCGGCGAGCTCGAGCACCGCCCGCACGCCCCCGCCGGCGATCACGCCGGTACCCGGCGAGGCGGGCTTCAAGAAGACCCGTCCCGCGCCAAACACACCGGTCGTCTGGTGGGTGATCGTCGAGCCGTGCTTGGGCACCCGGAAGAGATCCTTCTTCGCCCGCTCGACACCCTTCTGGATCGCGAGCGGAACCTCGTTCGCCTTGCCATAGCCGATCCCCACGATTTCGCGTTCGTCGCCCACCACTACAAGCGCGGTGAACGAGAACCGCCGGCCGCCCTTGACGACCTTGGCGACGCGGTTGATCTCGACCACGCGCTCCTGGAGGTCGAGGCCGGATTGGCTGACTGAGCGATCTACTGATATGGACATAGGCAGAAGGAAAGAGGGTAGCGGTAGGGAGTGGTGGCGCCTTAGACGGTGATGCCGGTCTCGCGAATCGCCTCGGCGAAGGCGCGCACGTGCCCGTGGTAGCGGTAGCCGCCGCGGTCGAACACAGCCTCGGAGACTCCCGCCGCTTTGGCGCGCTCGGCGAGCAGAGCGCCGGCGCGCTGCGTGCGCTCGGGCTTAGCGAGCGAGCGCAGCTCGGGCTCGAACCAGGCGACGGCCGCCAGCGTGCGACCGGAGGAGTCGTCGATCAGCTGGGCGGAAAGGCCGCGGTTGGAGCGAAACACGGAGATCCGCGGGCGGGTGGAGGTGCCTGAGATCTTCGCGCGCACTCGGCGGCGGCGCTTGAGACGGCGGTCGCCCTTGGTGAGGACGCTCATGCGCGCTTGCCGACCTTTCTCGCCACATACTCGCCCTCGTAGCGGATGCCCTTGCCCTTGTACGGCTCCGGCGGGCGCTGCTTGCGGATGATCGCAGCGGTCTCGCCGACCAACTGCTTGGAGATGCCCTTGACCACAACGCGCGTCGGTTGGGGAACTTCGAACTCGATGCCCGCGGGCGCGGGGATCGGGACGGGATGGGAATAGCCGACGGCGAGCTCGAGATTCTTGCCCTTCAGCTGTGCGCGATAACCGACGCCCTGAATCTCCAGGCGCTTTTCGTAGCCCGCGGTGACTCCCTGAACCATGTTCGCCACCAGCGAGCGGGTCAGCCCGTGCAGCGCGCGATGCTCGCCGCGATCCGTCGGCCGGGTGACCACAAGCTGCTCGCCGTCCTGAGTGACTTCGATGTCCCTGGGGATGCGCTCTGAGAGCTCGCCTTTGGGACCGTTCACGCTCACGAGCTCAGGCTCGATCGCGACGGTCACGCCGGCCGGCACGGGTATGGGCTGTCTTCCGATTCTCGACATCGTGTCTCGACCGCCCTACCAGACCTGCGCCAAGACCTCGCCACCGACGCCGGCGGCGCGCGCGTCGTGGCCGGTCATCACACCGTGCGAAGTAGACACGATCGACGTGCCCATACCGCCGAGCACCCTGGGGATGTGCTTGGCGTCGACATATGTGCGCTGACCCGGTCGCGAGACGCGCTTCAGCCCAGTGATCGCCGAGCGACGGTCGTTTGTGTACTTCAGGCGAATCTGGATCAGTTGCCCAGCGCCGCCATCGGGCGCGGGGACTACCGACCAAGACTCAATGTACCCCTGCTCGGCGAGGATCCGCGCGAGCTCACCCTTCTGCCTGGAGGCCGGAATCTCGACCGTCTCATGGGCTGCGTGAATCGCGTTGCGCACCCGCGTGAGGAAGTCGGCTATCGGATCGGTCATGGACATGGCTAAGTGATGGTTACTCGTAGGTCGTGTCGTAGGTCTTGGCGCCGGCCCTACCAGGAGGACTTCGTCATCCCAGGAATCTGACCGTTGTGGGCGAGCTCGCGCAGACAGATGCGGCACACCCCGAACTTCTTGTACACCGCGCGCGGGCGACCACAGCGGGTGCAGCGAGTATAGGCCTGTGTCTTGTATTTGGGAGTCCGCGCCTGCTTGACGCGCATCGAGGTCTTTGCCATCAGGCGGTGCTCTCCTTCTCGGTGTTCTGTGCGTCCCCGTCGTCGTCGGGGGCGTCCTGCGGCTCGGCTTCAGGCGCCGTTGCCGCCTCGGTCTCTGCTGCCTCAGTCATACTCAGCGTCTCGTCCGGGGGCTGCTCTGCTTGCGCGTCCGATGCCTGCGGCTCAGTTGCCTCTGGAGCCTCGGACTCCGCAGCGGCCGCGGCCTCTGGAGCCTCGTCCACGGCGTCTTCGATCCCACTTGTGGCCTGCTCCGCGGGGACGCTCGAGGTAGACATCCTTGCGCCGTCATCGTCCGTCGGCTCTGAGGTCACGCCAATCGCTTCGTCGAAGCCTTTGGGGCGCCATTTAGTCGAGAAAGGCATGCCGAAGGCCATGAGTAGGGCGAACGCCTCCACGTCAGTCTGGGCGGTGGTGGCGATCGTGATATCCAACCCGCGAACCTGGTCGATCGCGTCGTAATCGACCTCGGGAAAGATGATCTGCTCTTTCACGCCCAGCGAGTAGTTACCGCGACCATCGAAAGAACGTGGGTTCAGCCCGCGAAAGTCGCGGATCCGCGGAATCGCGATCGACACGAGGCGGTCGAGGAACTCGTATCCGCGCTCAGCTCTGAGCGTCACGGTCACCCCGACGGGCATGCCCTCACGGAGTTTGAACGCGGCGATCGACTTGCGTGCGCGGCGGACGTTCGGCTGCTGTCCGGCGATCGTCGCAAGCTGATCCTGCGCCGCCTTCAGCACTTTGGAGTCCTGCTTGGCGAGGCCTACTCCCATGTTCAGGACGATCTTCTCGAGCTTCGGCGCCTGCATCGGCGAGGAGTAGCCGAAGCGCTCGATCAGCGCCGGGCGAATCTCCTCCAGATAGCGGGTCTTCAGGCGAGCCGTTGTGGGTGTGGTCTGAGTCATGGCCTGATCGCTCAGTCGATCCTCGCGCCCGAGCTCTTCGCGACGCGGACGCGCTTGCCGTTCTCGCGCTCGATACGCACGCGCGTCGGCTGGCCCTTGGCGTCGAGCAGCATGACGTTTGAGATGTGTATAGGACCCTCACGCTCGATCACGCCGCCCACCTGCTGCTGGCTCTGGGCACCGGGCACCTGCTGAGGGCGCGTGTGGCGCTTGACCATGTTCAAACCCTCGACGAACAGGCGCTCCTTCGTCGGCTCGACGCGCAGCACGCGACCGCTCTTGCCACGATCCTTGCCGGCCGTCACCTTCACCTGATCGCCGGAGCGGATCTTCAGCGTGCGACGCTTTGTGATGACTGCCGGGCGGCCCATCAAAGCACCTCCGGCGCGAGTGAGACGATCTTCATGAAGTTGCGCTCGCGCAGTTCGCGCGCGACCGGGCCAAACACGCGCGTGCCGCGCGGGTTGTTCTGGTCATCGATGATCACCGCGGCGTTCTCGTCGAACGCTATATACGTACCGTCGTCGCGACCAATCGGCTTCTTCGTGCGCACCACCACAGCGGTGACGACTTCGCCCTTTTTCACGGCTCCCTGCGGGTTGGCCTGCTTGACGGTCGCCGTGATCACGTCACCGACGAACGCGTAGCGGCGCTTGGAGCCACCCTTCACGCGGATGCAGAGGATCTCGCGCGCGCCGGTGTTGTCGGCGACACGAAGACGTGTCTCATTCTGGATCATGCTCGGGCCTCCATCCGATCGGCCCTTTTGATTGAGGACCCACCCACGCCGACGCCCATCCAAGGTGCCTCAACCTGAAAATCAGAGATTTCATCTCGCTCTCTCCACCACGTCCACGAGCTTCCACCGCTTCAGGCGCGATAGCGGCCGGCTCTCGATCACGCGCACCGTGTCGCCCTCGTGCGCATCGTTCTCCTCGTCGTGCGCGTGCAGCGTGCTCGAGCTGCGCACGATCTTCTCGTAACGCCGGTGACGACGCGCGGTGTCGATCCGCACCGTGATCGTTTTGTCGGCCTTGTTCGAGACGACCACGCCCTGACGTACCTTGCGCGTGCCCTCGACAGGGGCGTGCACCGGCGCCAACGGCTCGGCCGCCGGAGCTTGAGCCCTGCGCTCCGCCGCTTTCGCGCGTTCCTTCAAGCGCCGCGTGCGACGCCGCACAGCCTTCTTGCGACGCTCGACCAAGCGCTCTGAGTGGCGCTCCTCCGGGGAGCGAGTTGCGCGGGCCTCGCCCGTGTACGTCGAGCGCGCCTTGCGACGGCGCTCCTTGGCAGAAAGCTGCTCGAGTGGCGCCGACCCGGACTCGGATCCGCCAGCCGCGGGCACCGGGATCGCCGGGGGCTCGTCCGTGGTCTCCTCCACAGCCTCGGCTTCAGGAGTATCAGTGTCGGGAGCCGTGGTGTCCTCTGCCTCGGCTGCCTCGGCCTCAGGGGCCTCCGTGTCGACGGCCGAGGCCTCAGGAGCCTCAGGAGCCTCCGTCTCGGGGGCCACGGCAGCCTCCGTGTCGGGAGCCTCCACCTCAGGGGCTTGACTTTCGGCGTTATCCGGAGTCTCAGGTGCGTCGTTGTCTGGTTCGTCAGCCATGATGTTTGTCAGTCTCTTCCGGTTCTCTCCCAGTTGCTTTGATCGTCGCGCACAGCGCCGGTAAGCGTCCGCTCGTGTGCCACCGTCAATGCTCGTGCGAGGTCACGCTTGGAGCGGCCCAGCCCAGCGGTGTCGTCGAGTTCCCCGGTCGCGTTCGAAAAGCGCAGGCCGAATACCTCTTTACGCAGCGTGTCGATCCGCTTGGCGAGCTCGCCGTCCTCCAGGTCTCTGATCTCCTTGGCGTTCATCGTCGCGCTCAGTCCTCACGCAGTACGAACTTGGACTTCACCGGAAGCTTGTGCGCGGCGAGACGGATCGCGTCGCGGGCCAGCGGCTCAGGGACTCCGGCCAGCTCGAACATCACGCGCCCGGGCTTGACCACGGCAACCCAGCCTTCGGGCGAGCCCTTGCCGGAGCCCATACGAGTCTCGGCCGGCTTCTTGGTGACCGGCTTGTCGGGGAAAACGTTGATCCACACCTTGCCACCACGCTTGATCTTGCGCGTCATCGCGATACGGGCAGCCTCGATCTGGCGGTTCGTGAGCCAGCCCTGCTCGAGCGCCTTCAGTCCGTACTCGCCGAACTGGACGTGCACTTGCCCGCGCGAGACGCCGCGGCGACGCCCGCGGTGCTGCTTGCGGTGCTTTACACGCTTGGGGGAGAGCATCAGCGGGTTACCTCGGGACTACGATTGCCGGATCCGGACCCGCCCGCCCCACGACCGCCGCCAGGACCACCCGGTCCACCGCCGCCGCCAAAGCCACCGGAACCGCGCCCGCCGCCGCCCGGTCCACGTCCACCACCACCACCGCCGCCGCGGCCGCCCGCGCCACCGAAGCCGCCCGGTCCACGACCGCCACCGCCACCGCCACCGGATCCGGGCCCACCCGCCCCGCGGCCACGTCCACCACCGCCGCCGCCGGGACCGCCGCCACCGCGTCCACGTCCGCGGCCGTCTCGCCCATCGCGGCCACCGCCGCGACCATCGCGGTCAGAGTTGGGTCCGCCCGCTCCCGCCGCCGGCGCGGTCATATCGGTGAGGTCGGCACCGGTGTAGCCCTCGGGCATGATCTCGCCCTTGTTGACCCAACACTTCACGCCAATCCGCCCGAAGGTCGTACGCGCCTCGTAGAAGCCGTAGTCAATGTCGGCGCGCATTGTGTGCAGCGGCACGCGACCGTCTGAGTAGCTTTCGGTGCGGGCCATCTCGGCGCCACCCAACCGACCTGCCACCTGCACCTTCACGCCCTTGGCGCCGGAGCGCATCGCGCTGGTCAGCGCACGCTTCATCGCCCGACGGAAGGCGACACGGTTCTGCAGCTGTTCGGCAATCGACTGGGCGACGAGCTTGGCGTCTAGCTCGGGGCGCTTGATCTCGAGGATGTTGACCTTGATCTGCTTCTGCGTCATGCGGTGCAGGTCGCGGCGCAGAGCGTCGACTTCGCTACCGGACTTACCGATCACGATGCCCGGGCGGGCCGTGTGGATGTTGACCTCGAGTTCGTTTGCGTCCTTGCGGATCGTGATGTCCGAGAGGCCGGCGTGGGCGAGCTTGCGAACTATGTGCTCGCGGACGCGGACGTCCTCGGCGAGGTACTCCGCGAAGTTTTTCTCGTTGAACCAGTTCGACTTCCAGTCGTGGATGTAACCCACGCGCATAGCCTCTGGATGAACCTTCTGTCCCATGTTCGCTCGTTACTCTTCTCTCTGTCTCAGTCTCTGTGGTGTCCGAGTCCGCGCCTAGGAGCCCGGGGTCAGCGTGATCGTCAGGTGGCTTGTGCGCTTGTGGATCGGCGTGGCGCGTCCCATCGCGCGCGGCCGGAAGCGCTTGATCGTCGGCCCCTCGTCGGCATATGCCTCGCGAACAATCAGATCGTCCTCGAGCAGCTCGTGGTTGTTCTCCGCATTGGCCACCGCGGACTCGAGCAGCTTGCTCCAGTCGCGCGCCACATCACGAGGGGTGAAAGCGAGGATAGCGCGTGCCTCCTGCACTGACTTTCCCCGTAGATGCCCACATACCATGCGCGCCTTGCGCGCCGAGGTGCGCACATAGCGGGCGTGGGCGCGAACGACACGGCGGCGCGGTTGCTGCTCGGCGCCTTTCCCGGCGCGGCGCGCGGGTTTCTTCTCAGGCTGTGTGGACCCCTTGGCAGCGACAGGCTCTTTTGCGGCCAGCCCTTTTTGGGCTGCCGGAGCTTTTTTCTCAGCCGGCCCTTTCGCGACCGGCTCCTTTGCGGCGGCCTCTTCAGCAACAGGCTCTTTCGCCGTAGTTTTTTTCGCAGCCGGCTTCTTCGCCTCGCCGCCGGTCTCTTTCTCAGCCGTCGACTCTTCGGCAGCCGGCTTCTCCGCTGCGGCCTTCTTCGCAGCCGGTTTTTTCGCCGCGACTTTCGCGGGCGCCTCGTCTTTGACGTCCTCCTTCGGGTCCTTCTCCTCGCCGGCGGCGCTCATCTGACCCTCCCAGAGCCGGCATGTCCGCGGAACATGCGCGTCGGGGCGAACTCGCCGAGCTTGTGACCGACCATCGACTCTGAGATGAACACAGGTACGTGCTTCTTACCGTCGTGCACGGCGATCGTGTGACCGACCATCTCCGGGAAGATCGTCGACGTGCGCGACCAGGTCCTGAGCATTTTTTTGTTGTTCTCCGCGTTCAGCGCCTCGATGCGGGCCATCAAGCGCTCTTCTACCCACGGACCCTTCTTGCTCGAGCGGCTCATCGCTGACCACACCCCCCCACGGGCACGTAGGGCAAGCTGGGCAAGATCGAAAAGGCCCACCCACCCCGCGTGGCGTGCCGCACGTGTGCTGGCCGATCTCCGATCGGTAGGACGCAGATCCAGCGCCGCCATACGTGTTCGTGGCTCATCGCTGCTTGCCCTTTCCGCGTCGTCGGCCGCGCACGATGTACTTGTCGGAGCTCTTGTTCTGCTTGCGCGTGCGATACCCGAGCGTGGGCACGCCCCAGGGGGTAACGGGGTGGCGACCGGCGGTAGTGGAGCCCTCGCCGCCGCCGTGGGGATGATCGACGGGGTTCATCGCCACGCCGCGCGTCTGCGGGCGCACGCCCATGTGGCGCTTGCGTCCCGCCTTACCAATCTTCACATTCTGGTGCTCTGAGTTGCCGATCGTCCCGACCGTCGCTCGACACTCGGCGCGCACGATCCGCATCTCGCCCGAAGGCAGCCGCAGGGTCGCCATGTCGCCGTCCCTGGCCATCAGCTGCACCGCGGCACCGGCCGAGCGCGCCATCTGCCCGCCGCGGCCGGGCTGCAGCTCGACGTTGTGCACGACGGTGCCGACGGGCATGCGCGCCAGCGCCATGCAGTTGCCGACGGCGATGTCGGCGTCCTCGCCCGAGGCAACCGTCATACCAACCGTCAGACGCTGGGGCGCGAGGATGTAGCGCTTCTCGCCATCCGCATAGTGCAGCAGCGCGATATAAGCGGAGCGGTTGGGGTCGTACTCGATCGCGGCAACTTTCGCGGGGACGCCGTCCTTGCGGCGCTTGAAGTCGATCCGCCGGTAGGCGCGCTTGGCGCCGCCGCCGCGATGGCGGGAGGTCTTGCGCCCGTGCGCGTTGCGCCCCCCGCTCTTCTTCAGCCCTTCGACAAGCGTCTTCTCGGGCTTGTCCTTCGTGACCTCAGCAAAGTCCGGATAGGAGACGAAACGGCGACCTGGGCTTGTGGGCTTGGGCTTGCGGATGGCCATGTGCTGTCCGTTCCCTCTACGCCGCGTCCAGGGCCTGCAGACCCTGGAAGATCGGAATGCTCTCGCCCGCGCGCACCTGCACGATGGCCTTCTTCCACGTGCGTGTGCGCCCGCGTGGGCCATTGCCACGGCGCTTGGGCTTGGACTTGACGCTCAGCGTCCTCACCTCGACCACGTGCACGTCAAACAGCGCCTGGACCGCCTGGCTGATCTGCGTCTTGTGCGCATCGGGATGGACGCGGAACGTGTACCTACCGGCCGCCGAGAGCACGTAGCTCTTCTCGGACACCACCGGACGGATGATCACCTGTGAGTGCTCCATCAGGAACCCGCCTCCTCGGCGGTGTCGGACTCGTCGGTGCTCGCGGACTCTGCGGTCACATCGGCGCTCGCGGGCTCCGCGGTCGCACTCGACTCCGCGGCCTTCACCTCATCAACCTTCGCTGCGGGGGTTTTCTTCGCGGGGGCCTTCGCCTTGGGGGCTTGCGCCTCTGCGTCGGCGGACTTGGCCGAGCCGGCCGCACGCGCGGTGAGCGCGTCGAGCGCGGGCTGGGATATGAGGAGCGAGGCGGCGCCGACGAGGTCGGTGACACCAACGCTCTCATGGGTGAGCACAGCTACACGCGCGAGGTTACGGAAAGACAGCGCTGCGTTCGACTCCTCGGCGGCCAACACCACGAGAGTCGGGCTCGCCTGGTTCCAATCGTCGAGCAGGTCAAACGCCTGGCTCGTCTTCGGTGCGCCGAACCCAGCCGCGTCGAGGATCGCGATCGAGCCCCGCTCGGCGTGCAGGGAAAGGGCGCTACGCAGCGCCGTGCGCTGCTCCTTGCGGTTGACCTTGAACGTGTAGGAGCGAGGCTGGGGTCCAAAGACGACACCACCGCCGGTCCAGATCGGCGAACGGCTGGAGCCGGCGCGAGCGCGGCCGGTGCCCTTCTGGCGCCAGGGCTTCGCGCCGCCGCCAGAGACCATGCCGCGGGTCTTCGTGGAAGCCGTGCCACGCCGGCGGGCGGCCTGCTCGGCGCGCACGCTCTGGTGCACGAGCGGACCCGAGAAGCGCGCGCCGAAAGCGGCCTCGTCGAGCTTCACCTTCTTGTTGGAGCCCGAGCCGAGCATCGGTGCGTCAGGCATCGGTCCGCACCTCCACGAAACCGCCGCGGGGTCCGGGGACCGATCCGCGCACGAGCAACAGGTTCTCCTTCGTGTCCACAGAGACGACCTCGAGGCCCTTCTGGGTGACACGCTTGCTACCCATCTGTCCCGGACCGCGAATTCCCTTCATCACACGGGCGGGCCAGGCCGAGGCGCCGATCGAACCCGGCGCGCGCACATTGTGCGAGCCATGCGACTTCGGTCCGCTCGCAAAGTTGTGGCGCTTGATCGTTCCCTGAAAGCCCTTGCCCTTGGAGACGCCGGAGATCTTCACGCGCGCGCCGACCGCAAACGACTCGACAGTCACCGTCTCGCCGAGCTGGAGCTCTGAGGCCTCGTCGCGGAACTCCGCGAGGTGGCGCAGCGGCGGTGCATCGGCCTTCTTCAGATGGCCGAGCTCGGCTTTCGTCAGATGCTTCTCCTTGGTCTGACCGAACGCGAGCTGGACGGCCTCGTAGCCGTCGCGGTCAGGCGTGCGGATCGCGGTCACCGGGCACGGCCCGGCCTCGAGCACTGTGACGCGCGCGACGCTTCCATCCTCCTGGAAAACCTGGGTCATGCCGAGCTTCTTGGCGAGTATCGCGGCCATCGCAACAGCTCAGGTGGCGAGACGGATCTCGATGTCGACGCCGGCCGGCAGGTGATCGAGGCGCTGCAGTGAGTCGACCGTCTTGGGAGTCGGCTGGTGGATGTCGATCAGGCGCTTGTGCGTACGGATCTCAAAGTGCTCGCGTGAGTCCTTGTCCTTGAAGGGCGAGCGGATCACGCAGTAGACATTCTTCTCGGTCGGCAGCGGCACCGGACCTGACACGGTCGCGCCGGTGCGCGTCGCAGTCTCGACGATCTCCTTGGCCGCCGACTCGATCGCGGACGTGTCGTAGGCCTTGAGCCGAATGCGGATCTTGTTTTGAGTGGTGGGTGCCATGGTGGAATTTTGTTTCAGGGAGAGCCTGGTCAGGCGTTGGTCGGGCGTGGCGAGAGAAAGAGTGGGGCGGGCGGGAATCTCATCCCGGGAATCCACCCCCCTCGCCACCACGCCTCGCGGCGCGGCTGTGTTTGTCGTATCGGACTGCCAATGACGCGGCGCCTCAATAGTGCAGAGGCCCGCGCGAGTGCTACTCGATGATCTCCGTGACCACGCCCGAGCCGACCGTGCGACCGCCCTCACGGATCGCGAAGCGCAGGCCCTGGTCCATGGCGATCGGCTGGATCAGCTCGATCTCCATCTGGACGTTGTCTCCGGGCATGACCATCTCGACGCCGTCGGGCAGCTTGGCGACGCCGGTGACGTCGGTTGTGCGGAAGTAGAACTGTGGCCTGTAGCCCGTGAAGAACGGAGTGTGACGTCCACCCTCCTCCTTCTTCAGGACGTAGACCTCTGACTTGTACTTGGTGTGCGGCGTGATCGAACCGGGCTTGCACAGCACCTGGCCGCGCTCGATCTCCTCGCGCTTGGTGCCACGCAAGAGGCAGCCGACGTTGTCGCCCGCCTGGCCCTGGTCGAGGATCTTGCGGAACATCTCAACGCCGGTGACAACCGTCGAGGTCGAATCGTGAACGCCGACGATTTCGACCGTGTCGCCCGTGTTGACGATGCCCTGCTCGACACGGCCGGTCGCCACGGTGCCGCGGCCGGTGATCGAGAAGACGTCCTCGACCGGCATCAGGAACGGCTTGTCGAGCTCGCGTACGGGCTCGGGTATGTAGGAGTCAAGCGCCGCCGCTAGCTCAAGGATCTTCTCCTTGTAGGCCTCGTCGCCTTCCAGCGCCTTCAGGGCGGAACCGATGATGAACGGGATGTCGTCGCCGGGGAAATCGTACTCGGAGAGCAGCTCGCGGACCTCGACCTCGACGAGCTCGAGGAGCTCCTCATCGTCGACCATGTCGGCCTTGTTGAGGAACACCACGATGTAAGGCACGCCGACCTGGCGAGCGAGCAGAATGTGCTCGCGCGTCTGGGGCATCGGGCCGTCGGCGGCGGAGACGACGAGGATCGCTCCGTCCATCTGCGCGGCGCCGGTGATCATGTTCTTGACGTAATCGGCGTGCCCGGGGCAGTCCACGTGCGCGTAGTGGCGGTTCTCGGTTTCGTACTCGACGTGCGAGGTGGCGATCGTGATCCCGCGTTCCTTCTCCTCGGGAGCGTTGTCGATCTCCTCGAAGCTGCGGGCTTCGGCGCCTCCCTTCTCGGCCAGCACCGTGGTGATGGCAGCGGTCAGCGTCGTCTTGCCATGGTCGATGTGACCGATGGTCCCGACGTTTACGTGCGGCTTGTCGCGCTCGAACTTCTCCTTCGCCACTTTTTACTCGCTCCTGTATCGACTTGTATGTCCGCCTCTGAGGGCGAACCGGGGAAATCTATCTAAATGCCGCCTGCACCGTCGTCTAGGCTGGAATTGGCTCACCCGTGCGCTGCTCGACGATCTTCTCGGCGATGTTCGGTGGAACCTCTTCATAGCTCTCGAACTGCATCGTGTAAACCGCACGTCCCTGCGTGTTCGACCGCAGGTCGGTGGCGTAACCGAACATCTCTGACAGTGGCACGCGCGCGGTCACGACCAGCGCATTGCCTCGCCGCTCCTGGCCCTCGACGCGCCCGCGACGGCGGCTCAGATCGCCGATCACCTCGCCGAGGAAATCCTCAGGGGTGACTACCTCGACGGCGAAGATCGGCTCGAGCAGCACAGGCTTGGCGCGGCGTGCGGCCTCCTTGAAGGCGATCGAGCCGGCGACCTTGAACGCGATCTCCGAGGAGTCGACGTCGTGGTACTTACCGTCGACGAGCGTGACGCGCATGTCGACCATCGGGTAGCCGGCCTTGACGCCGTTCTCCAAGGCCTCTTCGACGCCCTTCTTGACCGCCGGGATGTACTCCGAGGGAATCGAACCGCCCTTGATCTTGTTGATGAAGTCAAAGCCCTCGCCGGGCGCCGGCTCGAGGTTGATGTAGACAACCCCGAACTGACCCGAGCCGCCGGTTTGGCGCACGAACTTGCCCTCGATCTTCTCGACCGAGCCACGGACGGTCTCGCGGTAGGAGACCTGCGGGCGGCCGACGTTCGCCTCGACGCCGAACTCACGCTTCATACGGTCAACGAGCACCTCCAGATGGAGCTCGCCCATGCCTGAGATCTCCGTCTGGCCAGTCTCTTCGTTCGTGCGCACCTGAAAGGTCGGGTCCTCCTCGGCGAGGCGTCCGAGCGCGACCGACATCTTCTCCTGGTCGACCTTCGTCTTGGGCTCGACGGCGACCTTGATGACGGGCTCGGGAAAGACGATGTTCTCGAGGTGGATCGGAGCATCCGGGGCAGCGAGCGTGTCGCCGGTGATCACCTGCTTGATTCCGACAGCGGCGGCGATGTCGCCGGCGTAGACCTCGGAGACCTCCTCGCGCTCGTTGGCGTGCATCATCAGGATGCGCCCGATCCGCTCGGTGCGCCCTGAGCCGACGTTGAGGATCTTGGCGCCGGCCT
>DAIOGX010000015.1:0-38322 GCA_036744995.1 Solirubrobacteraceae bacterium
GCGGCGGAGATGGTCCTCAGCCTGCAAACCTCCGCGTTGACCCGACATAGTTGGATGGATCGGCACATGGAGGGGGTTCCTTTAATCACTTCTTATGGAACCACGTCGCCCTGTTAGGAGAGTGAGGACGCGTGAGGACGCCGCCGATAGCGACGACGTCCCCGCTGGTTCTGCACGAGCCCCGCACAGGTCCCGCGCGGGCCGGCCCACGACCACTCAGCCCTACACCGCCACGGCCGTCGGCTCCTCGACGCGGCGCGGCAGCAGCGTTTCGCGGGCGATGACCAGGCGCTGGATCTGCGAGGTGCCCTCGTAGAGCTGCATGATCTTCGCGTCGCGGAACAGCTTCTCCACGGGGTAGTCCTTGATGAAGCCGTAGCCGCCGTAGACCTGCACGGCTTCGGTCGCGGTCTTCATCGCGGTGTCGGCGGCGAAGCGCTTGGCGTGCGAGGAGATCAGCGTGTTGCGTTCGCCGTTGTCCAGCATCACCGCGGACTTCCAGGTCAGCAGACGCGCGGCCTCGATTTCGGTCGCCATGTCGGCGATGATGAACTGGATCGCCTGGTGCATCGCGATCGGAACGCCGAACTGGACGCGTTCCTTGGAGTAGTCGGTCGCGAACTCGAACGCCGCGCGAGCGATGCCGGTGGCCATCGCCGCAACGCCGGGACGCGTGCGATCGAGCGTCATCATCGCGAGCTTGAAGCCGGCGTTTTCCTCGCCGAGCAGATTCTCGGCGGGAACCTCGACGTCGTTGAAGGAGATCGTCGCGGTGTTCGAAGCGCGCTGACCGAGCTTGTCCTCCTTCTTGTCGACCACCACCCCCCAGTCACGCTCGACCACGAATGCCGAGATGCCGCGGTGCCCGGCGTCCTTGTCGGTCTTCGCATAGACCGTGTAGTAGTCGGCGTAGCCGCCGTTCGTGATGAAGCACTTGGAGCCGTTGATGACGTATTTGTCGCCCTTCTTCACGGCCGTCGTGCGCATCCCCGAAACGTCGGAGCCGGCATCGGGCTCGGTCAGACAGAAGGAGGCCAGCTTCGGCGCTTCGGTCAGCATGCCCAGATACTTCTTCTTGACCTCCTCCGAGCCGCCCAGCGCGATCGGCGCAGTCGCCAAGCCATTGCAGCCCAGCGAGGTCTGGATGCCCGAACAACCCCAGGAGAGCTCCTCCTCGATCAGGCAGCCATCGAGGTAGCCGGCCCCAGCGCCGCCGTACTCCTCCTCGATGTGGGAGTTCATCAGCCCGACATCCCAGGCCTTCTCGATGATGTCCTGGGGCCAGGTGCCCTCCTTGTCGTACTTCCAGGCGACCGGGCGGATCTCCTTCTCGGCGAAATCGTGCGCCATCTCGCGCAAATTCTTTTGCTCGTCTGTGAGCGTGAAATCGACCATTTCTGTTCTTGATCTCCTCAAAAGGGGAAAGATTGACTGATCAGTCAATCACTTATGCATCCCCAAAGAGTAGCGGAGCGCGCGGGTACACATTCCACATCCCACATTCCACATCCAGTGCCCACCCAACCCACCGATCTCGCTGAATTCCGCAACAATCGAGACATGCAGAGTGCCTTCCCGTTCGTGGTGTTCGGAGCCGTGGCACTGTCGGTCGTGATGTCGGTGGTGTTCCTCCTCGGCCGCGGGAGCGTGTACGACCAGATCGGAGAAGAGGGTCTCTCGCGAGACAGCGACCTTGGGGGTGGATCGATGGAACCGGCGTTCGACTCCCTCGCAGGGCGGGCTGAGCGCGAGCGAGAGATCCGCCAGATGCTCAACGCTCGCTCGGAACGGCTGGTGGGGCAGGGACTGCCGGCGCTGGACGTCAACGCCGAGGTGGCCCAACTGATGCAGCCGGCGGAGGGGCCGAGCGTGGACGACGACGGGATTGCCGAGGAGGTACGCCAGTTGGTGGTGGCTCGCAACGAGCGGCGCGCGCGCCAGGGACAGGAGCCCCTCGACATCGAGGCAGAGGTGGCACGCACCCTGGCTGAGTTGAATCCGTAAGCCCACTTTGCGGGTGGAGGGCCAGATCCTGGACCAGCTCACCGTGCATGCGGGGACGCGATGCGATGCCGATGAGCAAGATGGGAACACGGCGAGCGCCGAGTCGGGTATAAACGCGCCATGGCCGACCATCGCAGATACGAGCTCGATGAGCTCAGCATCCGTCCGGGGACCTACTTCAACCCCCAGACGGAGGTGCTGATCGTGGTTGACGACTCCCCGGAGCTGGACCACGAGATCTTCAACATGGAAGAGTTCGAGGGCGACGAATGGGTGCTGATCTCCGATGACTCGCCGCTGGACGAGCACAAACGCGACGAGTTGGTCGAGCGCTTCCAGGTCACCCATCACCCGGGCGGCGACCATCCGATCGAGGGCGATCTGGAGGACGAAGACGAGGACGAGGACGACGAACTCGAACCGGATGAGCTGGAGGTTGAATAGTCGGGCCGGAACGCGGCGCAACTGTCGCGCGCGGGCGGGTTTCAGGGGGCGTGCCCCGGCTCGCGAATCGCCCGCTCCCGCTGCAACGTGCCCTGCAGGCAAGCACCGCGCCCGTCCATAGCATCCGCGCGATGCGCGCAAAGCAGCTGTGGACGCTCCTCCTCGTCGTGCTGAGCACATGCGGCGGGCTCACAGCCGCCACCGCCTCAGCCGCCCGTGGCCCGAGCGTGTCCAGCGCGCTGGCGAGCCTGAAGAGCGGCGCAGCCATCACAGAAGCGTCCTATCAGCAGTACACCGCCGCATATGCCGCGGCGCGGAGCTCGCTGAAGAAGCTGAGCGGTACGCGGCGCGCGGAACTGGGAAGCGTGATCGTAAACACGCAGCAGATGGCGGCGGCCGGCGAGTTCACGCCGACGAGGCTGCCCGCGATCTTTCTCACGCTCGAACGCAACCGGCAGTGGTGGACGACCGAGCCGCTGATCGCATCCCGCGAGCGTGTGAGCTTTCCTGAAAGCAAGCTCGTGTGGGAGTACTACGCCGGCCAGGGCGTCCAGATCCAGTGGCTGGGGACGTTCGGCGAGGCCAACGGCTACTACCTATCGGGCCACGAAAACGCCAACCTGAAGCAGTTGCTGGGAGAAGTCCTACCACTGGCGACCAACCGTGCCGGGGGGATCGCGTGGGAGTACATGTTCCACTTCGACGGAGGCGCACCGCCGTGGACGAGCGGGTTGTCGCAGGGCACCGCCCTACAAGTGCTCGCACGCGCGTGGTCGCGGTTCAAAGAACAGGTCTACCTGACCGCCGCCCAGCAGGCGCTCGGCATCTTCGAGACCCCACCGCCGGCGGGAGTGCAGGTCAAGACACCCGCGGGCGCGCTCTACGCGGAGTACACCTACGCCCCCAGCGACAGGATCCTCAACGGCTTCATTCAGGCCGACGTCGGGCTGTACGACTACACGCAGATCACCAAAGACCCGCTCGGGCTGAAGCTGTTCGAAGAAGGCGACGCCGAGGCGCGGGCGATCGTTCCCGCTTATGACACAGGGGCCTGGTCGTTGTACGACCAGTTCGGGGAATCCGATCTCAACTACCACGAACTGCTCACGGAATTCCTCGAGCACCTGTGCGAACGCACGCGCAAAGGGCCGCCCATCGCCCCGGCGACACCCACACCGGCACCGGCACCAACCCCGACACCGACCCCCCCGACGACCATGCCACCGAGCGAAAGCGGAGCGACCGGCGGCAGCGGAACAGGGGGGGCCAGCGCAGCGAGCGCCGTCGCGCATGAGTCATCCACCACGTCTGCCACAACGACCCCGCCCACACCGATCGCGGGCGATGGGATTTACTGCACGATCGCCGAAGAATTCACGGCCGACCTGCGCACCCCGCCGGTGATCGGCCTGCTCACGAAAACTCTGCGCGGCGGCACACGCGCGGGCGTGCAGATGTCGTTGTCGAAGATCTCGAATGTTCGCATGACCATTCGCCAAGGCAGCCGGGTGGTGTGGACGAACGGCGCCACGGTGGAACGCGGCAAGCCGAGGCTTTTGTGGACGACGCCGGCCAAGGGTGGGACGTACTCGGTCACGCTCACCGCGACGGACCTCGCCGGCAACTTCGCCACCGCGAGCGGCACTATCGTCGTTGCACACCACTAGCCACTCCTAGACTAGGCGCAGAGATGGCGCCTCCCGAGACGATCGATCACTCACACCAGCCGACAGCAGGCATGACGACCCGCCTCGCGCATGCCTGGCGCGCGCTCGAGCCCGAGCAGCGACTCGCGGCGATCGCGGCGATCGGGCTGTTCGTGTCGATGTTCCTGCCCTGGTACAGCAAGACGGATACGGTCGTGGTGCATGGCGCGGCCAAGGCCACCGAAACCAGCCTCAGCGCGTTTCAGGCCTTCTCCTTCGTCGAGGCCGCCGTGCTGCTCGTCAGCGCCGGCGTGCTCGCGATCCTGTTCGGGCGCGCCGAGCAGCGCCAGTTCCAGCTTCCCGGGGGCGACGGGCTGATCGTGCTGAGCGCGGGCGGCTGGACGGCGCTGCTGATCTTCTACCGGCTACTGGACAAGCCAGGCCTCGAGGGCAACGAACGCGTCACCGCCGCCGTGGGGGTCGAGTGGGGGATCTTCATCGCGCTGCTGCTGGCACTCGGCCTCGTCTACGCCGGCGGACGCATACGCGCGGCCGAGCGACCCGAGGCCCCAGCGAGGCGCACCCGCCCGCGCTCACCGACGCCAGACCCCGGCGCCGAGACAGACGGCGGGCAGCGGCAGCCCAGTCGGGAGGAGGGGGCAGCGAGGCACGCTCCGGAGCCCACACGCCCCAAACAGCTCCCCCTACTACCCGCACGCGGGCGCCCGCGCTATCCACCGGCGCCGTCCGAGCAGCTGTCGTTCGAGGACCCACCATCTGACGCGGACTGATGCCTCCGTATCATTGCGCTGCAGATGCCCGCCTCACCGTCTACGGCGCCCGTCTCCGTCACAGCAGTCGCCGAGGGCCTGCGCGCGGTGGGGTATCTGCCGGGTGAGTCGACCGCGCTCGTGTCCTACCTGGCGACCCGCTTGGGTAAGCCCGTGCTCGTGGAGGGACCGGCGGGCGTCGGCAAGACCGAGCTCGCGAAGGCGCTCGCTCACTACCTCGGCCGCGAGCTCGTGCGGCTGCAGTGCTACGAGGGGTTGGACGAGGCGAAGGCGCTGTACGAGTGGAACTACCGCAAGCAGCTGCTGCGCATCCAGGCCGAGGCGGACGGCGCCGGCTGGGACGCGGTGCAGGAGGACATCTTCGGCGAGGAGTTCCTGCTCGCGCGGCCGCTGATGACGGCGATCGCCTCCGCTGAGCCGGTGGTGCTGCTGATCGACGAGATCGACAAGACCGACCAGGAGTTCGAGGCAATGCTGCTGGAGGTGCTCTCGGATTTTCAGATCTCGATCCCCGAGCTCGGCCGGGTGGAGGCGCGCACGCACCCGATCGTGTTGCTGACCTCGAATAACTCGCGCGAGCTGACCGAGGCGCTGAAGCGCCGCTGTCTATATCTATGGCTCGACTACCCGGCATTGGAGCACGAGCTCGAGATCGTGCGGCTGCACGCGCCCGAGCTGTCCGAGACGGTCGCGCGCAAGCTGGTCGAGGTGATCGGCATGGTGAGAGAGCTCGATTTGAAGAAGCCACCATCGATCGCCGAGTCGATCGACTGGGCGCGCGCGCTTTTGCTGCTGGGCGTAGAGGACATCGACGCAGAGACGTTTACAGCGACGATGTCTGTGATCGTCAAGCACCGGGCCGACATGGACGTGGTCTCAGAGCGCGTGGGGATCAAGCTGGGCCCACCCACCCCACCCGCCCACGCGGCCGTCGATGTCATCTGAGGGCCTGCCGGCGCGCATCCTCGAGCTCGGCGAGGAGCTACGCCGCGAAGGCGTGGCGGTCGGGACTTCCGAGCTGCTCGACGCCTTCGCCGTGCTCGAGGAGATCGACTGGACCGCGCAGGCGGACTTCAGGGAGGCGCTGGCGGCGACGCTCGCCAAGAGCCAAGAGGACCGGCGCGTGTTCGAGCTGGTGTTCGACCGTTTCTTCTTCCGCGCGGTGGAGCTCGCGGCGGCGCGAGAGGGCATTCGCGAGCAGGACTCAGCGACGGCCGCGGGGCTTGATCTGGACGAGCTGACAGACGAACAGTTGGAGGCGCTGCGCGCGCAGATCGCCGCCGCGCTGCGCGACGGCGCGGAGGGGGCGATGCGCGACCTCGCGCGGATGGCGATCGCGGCCTTCGCTCGCCGGCAGGAGGGTTCGGGAGTGATCGGGGTGGACGTCCAGCGCATCCGCCGGGCGCTCGGGTTGCGTTCGGAGCCCCAGCCGGATCTGCCGGTGGATGACCCACGCCGGGAGGGCTTGCCGCGCGATGCGCTGCGCCGTTTCGAGGCGCTGCTGCGGCGGGAGCTCGAGCGTTCTCAGATCGAGCGCACCGGCAGCCTGCCCCCGGCGCGGCCGCTGGGCGAGCTGGACCGGGCGCTGCCCTCCGGACCGCTCGCCGACCTGGCCGCCGTGCACCGCGTGGTGGCCCAGCTGCGCCGGCGCCTGGCCACGCAGGGGTTGCAGGCTCGCGGCCACCGCAGCCACGCCCACGTGGATGTGCGTCGCACGATGCGCGCCTCGCTACAGACCGGCGGCGTGCCGGTCGTGCTCAAGTACCGCCCTCGCCGCCCACGACGCCCAGAGATCTACGTGCTGTGCGACGTCTCCACCAGCGTGACCTCGGCGTCGGTGTTCTTTCTGTCGGTGCTCCATGCGCTGCACGACACATTTCGCAAGATGCGCTCGTTCGTGTTCATCGAGCGCATCTCCGAGGTCACGGACATCTTCGCGGGAGAGCGCAACTTCAAAGCCGTCAGCGAACGGATCGCGGGCGATGCGGGCGTGGCCGACATCTCAGGCTATACCGACTACGGCCGCGTGTGGTCGGAGTTTCTGGTGCAGGTGCAGGACGACCTGCACCCGCGCGCGACCGTGATCGTGCTCGGCGACGCACGCACGAACGGGCGCGACCCACGCGCGGATGTCTTCGCGCAGATCGCCGCGCGCGCCGGACGCACATTCTGGCTGAACCCCGAGCCCCGGCTGTACTGGAACTACGGCGACTCGGTGATCTCCGCTTACGCGCAGTACTGCACGGCGTTCGAGTGCTGGACGACCGCGCAGCTGGAGGATTTCGTGCGGGCGCTGACCCGTCCGGTAATCGCCACCGCGCGGTAGCATCATCAAACCTGAGCAGATCAGATACCAGGGGAGCTGGCGGGTAAGGCTGGCTGAGATGGCGCACGGGAAGCAATTCCCCCGGCGCCGACCCTTCGAACCTGTGGGGTAATGCCCGCGGAGGGAGAGACGTGTTCACGGGACTCATCAAGGACAGCCCGAGATCGCCTGAGACGGACCCGCTCGACTCTGAGCCACCCGATCGCTGTGTCAGCGTCAGCGGGGTGAGTCGCGCCTACCGTGACGGCCGCGGCGCGACCGTAGGAGCGCTCGCGGAGGTGTCCCTGCACGCCGATCGCGGCGAGCTGCTCGCCGTGGTGGGACCGAGCGGCTGCGGCAAGACCACGCTGCTCGAGCTGATCTGCGGCCTGCAAGCGCCCGAGGCCGGCTCGCTTCAGTGCGCACCGGCGGCGCTGATGCCCCAGCGTGACCTGCTGCTCCCCTGGCTGAGCGCCGTCGACAACGCGGCGCTCGCGTTGCGCATCGCGCACGTGCCCCGCACCCAGGCACGCGAGCGCGCCGCCAAGCTGTTCGCCGAGCTGGGCCTCGAGGGCTTCGAGCAGTCCCGCCCGCATGAGCTCTCGGGGGGGATGCGCCAGCGCGTGGCGTTCTCGAGGACCCTGCTCTCGGGCAAGGATGTGCTGTGCCTGGATGAGCCATTCGGCGCGCTCGACGCGATCACGCGCGCGGAGCTGCAGACATGGCTGCTGGACGCGCTGTCAATGGAGCCGAGAACCGTGGTGCTGGTGACCCACGATGTCGAGGAGGCGATCCTGCTCGCGGATCGCGTCGCGGTTCTCTCCCCGCGTCCCGGACGGGTGATCGCCTCGCTGGAGATCGCTCTCGAGCGTCCGCGCAAGCGAACGGATCCCGAGATAATCGAGCTGCGCGAGCGCGCGCTGAACGTCCTTCAGATGGGCATTCAGCGATGAGGAGCGGCATCGTCGCACGCGTGCTTCCGGCAGCGCTCCTCAGCGGTGCCCTGCTCGGCGCCTGGGAGGCCTATGTGGATCTCTCGGGCGTCCAGGAAGATCTGCTCCCGGCGCCGCACGCGGTGGCGCGTGAACTGTGGGACGGCGGAAGCCTTCTGTGGCGTAACTTCGCGGTGACCGCCGAGGAGGTCGTACTCGGTCTGGCGCTGGCCATGGCATGCGGCCTCGCGCTGGCCGTGGCGATCCATCTCTCCCCCCTCATGCGCCGCGCCGTCTACCCGCTCGCGGTCGGCTCCCAGGCCGTGCCGATCCCGGTGATCGGGGTGCTGCTCGTCTTCTGGTGGGGATTCGGCATCTTTCCCAAGCTCGTCGTGATCGCCCTGATCTGCTTCTTTCCGATCCTCGTCACGACCGTCGACGGTCTCGCCGCCGTCGATCCCGACCAGCCCAAGCTGCTGCGCACACTCGACGCGTCGCGCTGGCAGGAGTTTCGCTTCGCGGAGCTGCCGGCAGCGCTGCCGGCAGCGATCAGCGGCGCCCGGATCGCGCTCACGATCGGCGTGATCGGGGCGTTCATCGCCGAGACCACCACTCCCACCTCCGGGCCCTATGCGGGCCTGGGACGCGAGATCATCACCGACATCAACTTCCAAACGTCACGCGCGTATGCAGGCACAGTCGTGCTGTTCGCCTTCGCGATCGCCTGCTTCTATACCCTCGCCCTCGCCGAGCGCCGTCTGGCTCCGTGGGCGCACGACTCAAGAGGAGACACCCGTTGAGAGCCCTGTTCACTGTCTGTCGTGGCGGCGCAGCCGCCCTGCTGGCCCTGTCCTTGACCCTGGCCCTATCCGCCTGCGGCGCCAAGCAGGACACGATCTCGGCAGCCAAGACGAAGCCGTTCACGGTGATGCTCGACTGGTTTCCGAACGCCGACCACGCGGCGCTGTATGCGGCGATCGCCCACGGCGACTTCCGCGCGGTCGGCCTGGACGTGCGTCCGGTCGTCCCGGCCGAAACGGCCGAACCGCTGAAGCTGCTGGCGGCGGGCAAGGTGGATATGGCGATCTCCTATGAGCCCGAGCTGCTGCTCGCGCGCGATCAGGGCTTGAAGCTGGTGTCGATCGGCGCGCTCGTCCAGCGCCCGCTGACGTCGATCATCGCGCTACCTGGACAGCACGTCAGAGACGTGGCGGACCTCGCGGGCAAGACCGTCGGCACCGCCGGGATCCCATATCAGGCAGCCGAGCTGAGCACCGCGCTTCAGACGGCGGGCGTAAGCCCGGCGAAGGTCAAGGAAGTCAACGTCGGCTTCAACCTCGTGCCCGCGATGCTCTCCGGCAAGGTTGCGGCAACGCTCGGCGGCTACTGGAACTACGAGGCGATCCAGCTTCGGCTCTTACACAAGCATCCAGTCGTGATCCCGATCGACCAGGCCGGTGTGCCGAACTACGACGAGCTCGTGCTCGTCGTGCGCGAAGACGAGGCGCGCACCCGAGGCCAGGACCTGCGCGCGTTCATGCAGGCGCTGACGCGTGGCGAGCGCGAGGTCCGCGCCGACCCCGCCGCGGCGGCTGCGCTCGTCGTCAAGGCCAACCCCTCGCTCGAAGCGAAGCTCCAGCTCGCCTCGATCGAACAGACGCTGCCCGCGGCGCTTCCGGCCGGCGGCAAGCCCTACGGTTATCAAGACCCCACGGCGTGGTCCGCTTTCAGCAGCTGGATGTTCGCGCACGGGCTCCTCCACCACAGCCCGAACACAGCCCTGCCGCCGTTCACCAACGAGTTTCTGCCGGGGGAAGGGTTGGGGAAAAGCGAAGAATAAGCCCCTGCCTGATACGTCAGCGGCACCTACAAACCCTGCATGTGCGCGGCGGCCAGTCCCGCCCATCCTCCGTAGGAGGCGAAGAACTCGCGCACCTCGGGCTCCCGTGCGCGGGCATGAGGATCGCCGCCGCTGAGTTGGCGCCCAACGAGCTTCAGCAGTCCCACATCCGCGGCCGGCACCTGGTCGTTGCGGCCCTGACCGTGCAGCGCGAGCATCTCGACAGTCCACGCGCCGATGCCGGGGATCGCGCGCAGTCGCCGCCAACCTCGCTCGTGATCGGCGTCGTTGAGATCCACCCGCCCACGGGCCACCTCGCGAGCGGCGCGGAGGAGCGTGAGCGCACGCACACCGGCCAGGTCGAAGGACTCGAGCAGCGCGGGCGCCACCCCGGCAAGCGTCGCCGCACTCGGGAGGTCGCGCAGCACGACCCCGTCCCGGTCGACCCAGCTGCGTCCGAGGCCACGGACGACGCGGCGCTCGATCGCGGCCGCCCGCTCGAACTCGATCAGCTGCTCGCAGACCGCCCACGCGAGCGCCTCAAACGGCTCGGGCCGGCGCATCACCCGCAGCCAGAGGCGGCGGCGCACCGAGGCGCCGATCACGGGGTCGTGGGCGAAGCGACCGTGGAAGTCGCAAAGCTCGTCGTCGACGCCGAGCGCGAAGCGCATGCGCGCGATGCCGTGGGCCGCGCCCGAGTGCGTGCGGGCGCGCGCGCCGAACAGCACGCAGTCGGGCGCGGTCTGCGCCACCCGCACCAGCACGGGCTCCTCCTCGAAGTGCAGCAGACGTTCCAGCACTCCGCCACGATGACGCAGCACGCCGTCCATCCCTCCCCTTCGTGGCAGGCGAAAAGGACTCGCCGGCCTGACCTCGAGCCGCAGCTCGCGCAGACGCCCCACCCCGTTCGGGGCACAGGCGGGCGCGGTGTTAGTCGCGGCCACCGAGCAGATGCACATCGACCAACAGCGAGCGACTGCCAACGATCTGCAGTAGCTCTGCGCCGCGCGAGAGCTCCTTGCCCCGGCGGCGAGCGGTCAACCGCCCACGGGGCCGGGCGCGACGACGACTGACGATGCCGACTACGGCGGCGCCAGCCACGAACCCACCGGCCGCCACGGCCGCGGCCTGGGCGACGGGAACCATCGAGCGCGCGGATGTCGCCGCCATCAGTGCCTGATCCCCGGGGAGCACCACGAGCGCATCCACTTCCTCGGTGTCTCCCGTGACCACGTCGGGCTCTGGAGCTTCGCTCACCCAGCGAAGTGTAGAGGGCGCTCCAGACCGTTCCTAGAACCTGTTTCGAAATAGGCGGTGTGGTCGGGGCGTTTCTGGATCAAGCTGGGCGTCGCGGGATGGCGAAGCACATGCTGGTGGCATGTGCGAGCCGTCACGTGGCGACGGTCGAAGATCCACGGGATCTTCGACCGGTCCAGCGCCGCATGTCAAGATCCCACCCACCCGCATCCGGACGTGCCGATCTTTTCGAAACAGGTTCTTACAGAGTGCGCTCATACACGCGGTAGCGCCGCTTGATCTCGCCGCCCATGCCTTCCATCGCGCGGTTCATCGGCTTGTTGGTCTCGAGGATCCAGCCCATCTCGCCGCCCTTCTGGGGGGTGCGTTCGGCGGCGTCGAAGTGCATCTGGTAGAAGCGCGCCGCCACTCCCGTGTGCTGGTACTCCGGCTTGACGCCGAGCGCGAACACGCGCACCGCGTCGATCTTGCTTTTCTCGCGCAACGCGGTGATCCAACCGAACGGCAGCAGGCGCCCATTCAGCTTGGCGAGCACCTGGTTGAAGTCAGGCAGCGTCAGCGCTGCCCCGACGACCTCACCGGTGTCCTTCTTTTCGGCGACCATCGCCCAGTTCTCATCCAGGACGGGCTTCAGATCCTTGGCGTAGTGGCGGACCTCCTCTTCGTTCAGCGGCACGGAGGCCCAGTTGTTCTCCCAGGCGGCGTTGTAGACCTCGAGGAACCGCGTGACCTCCGCCTGCAGGTCCTTCTTGCGGAAGTTCCGGCAGACGATCCCGTGCTCGGACTCGAGCTTGTCCGCCGCCTCCCAGATCGCCGGGTGCACCTTCTCGCGCTTGTCCACATACAGGCTCCACATGTACAGGTCCATCGCCTTGTCCATGCCGATGTCCTGCTCGAAGATGCGCTGGTAGTAAGGGTGATGCCAGGGGCAGAGGATGATCGGCGGATACTCATGACCCTCGACCAGCAGCCCGATCTCGTCGTTGGTCGTGAAGTCCATCGGGCCCACCATGCGGTCACGGCCGCGCTCGCGCAGCCAGCCCTCGGCGGCGTCCAGCAGCGCGCGCGCCGCCTCAGCGTCGTCTTCGCACTCGAACCACCCGAACAGGCCCCACTCGTTGCCCTGGAACTCGTTGAAGTTGCGGTCCACATGCGCGCTGATGCGACCGATCACCTCCTCGTCGCGGTAGGCGAGGAAATACTGGGCCTCAGCGTGCTTGAAGAACGGGTTCTTGCTCTGGTCCAAGCGGCTCTTCAAATCCATCAGGAGCGGCGCCACCCAGTTGCGCTCGTTACGATAGAGCCGCCACGGCAGCTTGATGAATGCATTCAGCTCGCGTCGGGTCTTCACGGGCCTGATCTCGACTGCCATAGCGGCGAGAACCCTATATGCCAACCTCGATAGACGTCTTCGCCAAGGTTCGTGGCCACGAGCGCGAGGAGCTGCTGCGTGCCGCCCACGAGGCCGACCTGATGCCGTACTTCCGCACGGTCGAGTCGCCGGCGATGCCGGTCGTCGAGATGGAGGGCAAGCCGCGGATCATGCTCGCCTCGAACAACTACCTCGGGCTAACCGGCGACGAGCGCGTGATGAAGGGTGCCGAGGACGCCCTGCACCGCTATGGCACCGGCCTGACCGGCTCACGCCTGCTGAACGGCACGACGCCTCTGCACCTGGAGCTCGAGCGCGAGCTGGCCGAATGGATGGACACCGAGGACGCGATCGTGTTCACGACCGGTCATCAGGCCAACGTCGGCACGCTCGGCACGCTCCTGGGCCCCGCTGACACCGTGATCGTCGACTCCGCCGACCACGCCTCGATCCTCGACGGGGCGCTGATCTCGAAGGCGAAGATGCGTCCCTTCCGCCACCACCGCCTCGACAAGCTCGAGCGCGCTCTCGCACGCGCGGAGGGAGACGGCGGCGGCGTGCTCGTGGTCGTGGACGGGGTCTTCTCGATGGAGGGCGATGTCGCGCCGCTCGTTGACATCTGCGAGCTGTGCGAACGTCATGGAGCGCGGCTGATGGTCGACGAGGCCCACGGCGCAGGGGTGCTCGGCGCCCGCGGAGCCGGCACCGCCGAGCTGCTCGGGGTCGAGGATCGCGTCGACCTGCGGATGGGAACCTTCTCCAAGTCGCTGGCCGCGTGTGGAGGCTTCGTGGCGGGACCGGCGGAGGTGATCTCCTACCTGCGCATCGCCTCGCGCCCTTTCCTGTTCACCGCCTCGGGCGTGCCGGCCGCGCTCGGGGCAGCCCTGGCGGCGCTCCGGATCGTCCGCTCAGATGAGGGACCGGCGCTGCTCGCGGCCGTGCTCGAGCGCGCGCGCTACCTCGCCGACGGGCTGCGTGCGCTCGGCTACCGCACGCTCAGCGGCGAGCCCGTGAGAACGGGACCCGGCGCGGATGCGCCAATGCGGACCGTGGCGACCCCGATCGTCCCGATCTTGGTGGGGGATGACTGGCAAGCCGCGCTGCTGTGGCGGGCGCTGTATGACGGGGGCGTGTTCACCAACTGCGCTCTGCACCCCGCTGTTCCGCCCGGTGGGGCGCTGCTGCGCACGAGCGTGATGGCCACGCACGATGAGGCTACGCTCGACCGCGCGCTGGAGGTATTTGGACGCGTCAAGCTCGAGTTCGAGGCCGAGCACGGTCCGCTGCCAGGGCCAGGGACGAGCTGAGAACCCAACCGCTTCGCCTCGCTGGAGCGCTCAACCCAGGCTTGCGACTTGTCCATTTCTTCACAAGTCGATCGGGCAAGAAAAAAGGTCGCTTTTAGCGTACGAAGCGCGAGCGCGCTGTTGACCGCACGCCCTTAGCTCGCGTAGCTTCAAGGAGCGCTCTGCATGACCGTTCTGAATTCGCCCCTGACGCCGTCGGGAGAGGGGTGGAGGAGTCGGCCGTGACTCGTCGCGGCCAGGGTTCTGGGCGATCATGGCGAGCGTTTACCCGTAAAAATTCAAGCAAGGATGTTGCCTGTCGCGGGACCTCGCGACACGCGACGGGGAGAGTGCCAACCAATGAACGCGACAGCGACGATCGCCCCTGCTCCTCCACAGTACATGCGTGCCCTGGAGCGGGCCAACAAGGTCCGCCTCGCCCGCGCCGAGCTCAAGCGTGGAGTCGCCATGGGCGAGATCGACGTCGCCGAGGTGATCCTCGACTGTCCCTGGGAGGCGTACAGCATGGCCGTGGCCGACCTGCTGATGAGCCAGCGTGGCTGGGGTCAGACCCGCTGCCGCAAGTTCCTCGCCGAAATTCCAATGCTCGAGAAGAAGACCATCGGGTCGATGACCGACCGCCAGCGCCACACGCTCGCTGCGCTGCTGAGCACCGTCAGGGCCACGCCGGAGCGTGGCCCTTGGGTAACGGGCAACCCGAGGAGAGCTTGACCTGCCACCACCCGGCGAGCATCCCGACCAGACCGAGACGCGGGCGCACTTCCCAGACCCCGCAGCCACCCTGGCCGAGATCCTTCACCGGCAGACGCACAAACTTGTAGCGGCCCGGTTCGAGCTCCATCCGTTTCAGCAATTCGCGCGCCAGGCGCTCGTGCTCATCGCGCTCAGCCGCCAACCTACTCAGCTCCTGCACGCGGCCGGCCAGGCGGTCACGCATCCGCTCCAGTTCCGCGAGGTTGAGCAGGCACGGACCGGCGAGCGCCGTCTCCTCCGCATCGGCTTCGCCGGGGGCAAGGACGCCGCAGCCAAAGGTCGGGGTCGCAGAGATGTGCGGGAACCTGTCGACAACGATCCCCGACAGCTCATGCTCCATTCTCGCGATCTGCATACGTAGAGCGCGCCGTGCCCCAAGCTCTCCAGTCGGAACGTCGCGATCGATGACCAATAAAGGCTGCTCGGACTGGGCTATCACACCCGACTCCCTCCGGTAACGTCGGAAGCGAGGATTCTACCAGTGCCCCGCAAGGGCGTGTCCTCATCGGCACTCATCGGACGTGCCCGCCCTGAGGACCCAACAACGCCGGCTGAAGCTCTTCCGCTTACTCTCGCTCTCGTGGCGCTCACGCCTGCTCCAGCGCTGAGCAGCAGGACCACAGCGCCTCTTCCACGTAGAGCGCGGGCACGCCGGCCACCCGCACCGCGAACAGCTCGAGTTGGCGCGCTCTCGCGCCCGGCTGATGGCCCGGGGCGACCTCGCCGAACAGGATCGCCAGGGCCGCCGAGGCATCCGCGACCACCAACCGGCCCGCCGGCAGCAGCGGCGCGCCAGAGGACCGCCCCAGCGGCTCGCCTGCGTTGCTCACGCGCACGCCGAGCGGACCGTCCACCGTCTCTGCGTCAAGCGCCCACACCGGCACGCCCGTGTCCACCAGCGCGATCAACAGGACATCCGCGAGCAGACCACACGAGAGGAAGCCGCCGTGCAGCATCCGCTCGAGCACCGCCGCCTCGATCGGCGTGCGCACAACGTCGGGGTCGAGACCGATATGACGGAAGAAGATCCGATAGGCCGCCGGCACGGGCTCCCGGCGGACGCTCACCGCCTGGGCGCCGCGCAACCGGTTCGACAATTCGCGCAGACGAGCTTGGATCGGCGGCGGCGAGTCGCCTGTCAATGAGCCCTTCCAGCCAACCCGCGCCTCGGCCACCACCAGGTGCAGATCAGGCAACTCCTCCTCAACCTCGCGCGCGCACCACCCGAGCGCCGGCCGTATCTCTGAGCTCATCTCCTCGGAGGCCTCCACCCGCGGGCCCGCGCCGCCGCCACCAGCTCGCTCACGCGTGCGCGCAGCGTCGCCCGCGGGGGGCGCGTAAGCAACGCTTTGCTCTGCACCACCCCCCCGGGATAGACGAACGTCACCTGCGGGCAGCTCGCCACCTTGTAGAGAGCGGCCAATGCCCCGTCGTTGTCGATGCCGACCGGCAGGCTGAGGGCGCGTGATCGCACCAGCTTGCGCAGCGCGCCTCGATCTCCTTTGATCGCCACCGCGGCGAACTGCACGCCCGCAAACGAGGGCGCAAGCGCCTGCATGTCGCTCACGATCGCCGGACACGAGCCTCCGTTGACGAACAGCGCCAGCACCACCGGCCCCTGTTCGTAGAGCTGGCACACGTTGAGTATCCCCGCGCCCCGCTCCGAGCACGCAGGGTGCTTGCCCGCCGCGCCGTCATCAGCGTGAGTGGCGACGTCGGCGTCGCCATTTAGGCTCCCAAGCGCGAGCGGCACGGCAAACGGCGGAACTCTGTGGCCGGGTTCGACGCCGCCCGCCCCGTTCGACTTCGTCGTGACCGTGTTGACCGCTATCAGCGCCACTGCCAGTACTCCCAGCAAGCCTACATAGCGCCCGTAATGCCGCCCCGGAGACTCCTCAGATGGACTCATGGCGCGACCCAGATCTCCGGACCATCTGCCCGCCACCCCGCCGCATCCTTGCGGCGGGCGATCGAAGCACAGAGGCAC
This sequence comes from Solirubrobacteraceae bacterium, assembly GCA_036744995.1. Lineage (GTDB taxonomy): Bacteria > Actinomycetota > Thermoleophilia > Solirubrobacterales > Solirubrobacteraceae > Palsa-744. The sequence continues at coordinate 16,639 of DAIOGX010000015.1, forward strand.
CGCCGCCGAATAGGCCGCTCAGCCCGCGGCGCAGCGTGAGCGGCTCGTCTCGTTCGGCGATCATCAGCGCCGCGGGCAGCGCCACCAGCACGCCCACCAGCGAGACGCTCAGGTCGATCAGCGTCACCACGCCGAAGTCGCGAAGCATTGCGATGTCAGATAGCGCGAGCACGCCGAAGCCCGCGATCGCCGTCACCCCCGATGCCGCTACCGCGGTACCGGTGCGCCGGTAGCTACGATGCAGCGCCTCGATGGTGTCGTGTCCAGCGAGTCGTTCCTGGCGGTGGCGCTCGGACAGCAGCACGCTGAACTCGGTGGAGATCGCGATCACCAGCGCTCCGAGGGTGACGGACATCGGATTCAGCGGCACCCGCACCGCGAACAGGATCAGCGCCGACCATCCCGTCGCCAGTGCGATCGGCGCCAGCGGCGTAAGCACTCGGCGACGATCGCCGCGGAAGGCGATCAGCAGCACGAGCGCCACAGCGATCAGGCCCGCCACCAGCGTCTCCAGCCGTCGCAACGGGGACGCCACCTGCGTGCCCGACTGGGCCGCCAGCACTCCCAGCCCCACGAGCTGGGCGCTCACCCCCGCTGGGGGGTGCAGGCTGGCGCGCATCCCGTCGATCAGCCGCTGCTGTTCTGAGAGCCCCATCAGGCGGATGCCGAACGCCAGCGTAGCCACGCGCCGGTCAGGTGTGATCACGTCCTGGGAGAAGTACGGCGGGATCGCACTGAGCAGGCCGCTGACATCCGCCTGGGTGAGCTTGTGCCTGGCTCCGCCGGCGCTCGACGAGGAGCCCGCCACCGCGGCTGCCGTGCCCGCACTCGCCGCCCCCGCCCCCGCGAACAGATCCGGCAGCGAGAACGCGGGGCATAGCCGTGCCTTCCCGCAGCCCCGCACTTCGCTGTAGCCGTAGCGCTTCAGGATCGCGCTCTCATACGAGCTCATCCATTCGATCGTCGCCGGCTTGGCCAGGTCCTTCGCGCTGACCATCAGGGCGATTTCGCCCCCCACTCCCGTCACACGCTCCAGCGTGTCCAGGTTCCGCAGCGAACTCAGATTCTGCGGGACCAGCTTGGTGATGTCGGTCTGCACCTGCGTCTGCGTGTCCAGCCCCCAGCCGAGCGCCGCCAGCGCCAGCCCGACGCCCAGCAGGCGCCCGGGCTTGCGGACCGCGTACACAAGCGCCGTCTTCGACACCCCACGCGTCAGCGCGTTGTCCCGCAGCAGTTCGCGTGCCCCCCGCCAGGCGGCTCGGAGATGCGCTCCCACCAGCGCATCCGCGGACCGGCCGCCAGCGCGGCCATAGCCGTCGCGGCCACCGCCTTCGGCGGCGGTGCCCGCGAGCGTCATCGCTGCCGCGCCCGCCGTGAGCGTGCACAGCAGAGCTATCCCCACCCCCACCACCAGCAACAGCCCGAAGTCGCGGACCATCGGCACCGGCGAAAGCTCCAGCACCAACATCGCGCCCACGCTCGCGGCAGCGGCCGTGGCGATCGTCGGCGCGCCCATGCTTGCCGCGCGCCTGACCGCCGTGGAGACATCATTGACTCCCTCCGCCAACGCCTCCTCCACGCGTGACTGGAACTGAATCGCATAGTCCACAGCCAGCCCCACGAGCACGGGCAGCACCGCGATCGACGCCATCGTCAGGGACCCTCCCACCGCCGACAGCGCGCCGAACGTGAGCGCCGCTGCGAGCAGCGCCACCGCGAGCGGCAGCAGCCGCGGATGCCCGGAGAAGATCAGGCCGAGGGTCACGGCCATCACCAGCAGCACGGCCACCAGCAGCAGCTCGATCGAATGGGTGATCGAGTTGTTCAGATCGGCGACGATCACCGGCTCGCCCGTCACCAGATAGGACTCTCCGTGCTGTAACCGCCACTGCGGCATCGCCACCGCCTGGCGGATCTCAGAGATCGTGTGCGTCCTCGCTGACTGCGACAGACCAGCCTTCATGCGCACCGACACGAGAGCCGCTTCGCGGCTCGGGAACAGATAGGCGAAACGCTGCTTGGGCGTGCCCGCCGGCTTGCTCGAATCGAATACCAGCGTCGAGATGAAGTTGGGATCTTCGAGGCTTGGTTGCGACGTCAGCCCGTACTGCAGGGCGAGCGTCACCAGGCCCTCCTTGAAGCGCGCGATTATGACCTTGCTCGCCTGCTTGCCCAGCGTCCGCGCTTGTTCAGCTCCCAGCCCGCGGGCGAGCGCGGCTTTCGAGACGACCACTTCAGCCTGCTTAGCCTGGGCTTCGGCCCGTTTCGTTTCGCCGCTCAGCTGTTCGTCGATCTGGTTTGCCGCCTCGTTGACAAACGTACCTGGACCGAACACGACCTTCACCGTCTTTGCTCTGGCCAGTTGTCCGCACGGCCCGCTTTGGCCGCCCTCGTCGATGAGTCCGGCGGCGGGGACGTTGCCTGACAGGCACCCCTCCAACCCCACCAGCCGCTCGATGTCAGAGCTGAGCACGAGCTGCTGCAGGTTGCCTTTGACCAGCACCTCGATCGGCTCTTCGCCGAAGTTCGCATAAAAGCGCTGGGTCGCCTTGTACTCCGGGCTCGAGCTGGACACGAACGTGCTCGTCGCCGATGTCGGGCGCAAGAGCAGCGCCAGCGCCGCGCCTCCCAGCCCGAGTATCACCACGATCGCGAGGATCAGCCGCGGCCTGCGGGTCGCGCCGCCTGCGACGGCGGAGAGAAGTCGAGCTGCGGTCACAGGGAAAGGCTAGTGTCTTGAGTCATAAATTCGGTCAGCGTTTCCCGGATGGATGGACGTGATCCGACGGCCGACGGTGCCGGCGAGTGTGCCGGTGGCACATGACCGGCGGCGGCGGACGTCAGGCGCGTGCAGGCGCCGGGAAACGCCAGCGAATTTCTGACTCACGACACCAGCCCCGCAAGCGGGTCCTACTCCATGCCCAGCGGGCCGGCAGATTCACCGGAGAGGAACTGGCGGACGAACGGGTTCTCAGACGCGAACAGCTCCTGCGCCGGCCCGGACTCGACGACCCGGCCCTTCCACAGGACCGAGATGTGCCCGGCGATGCGTCGCGCGCTCATGATGTCGTGGGTGATCACCACATAGCACCCGCCATGCTCAGCGTGGATTTCCTTGATCAGCTCGCACAGCAGCGCCGTGCGCACGGGATCGAGCCCTGAGTCGGGCTCGTCGAAAAGCAGGATTTCAGGGTCGAGTACCAGCGCGCGCGCGAACCCCGCACGCTTGCGCATCCCGCCGGAGAGCTCGTTTGGCATCTTCGTGCCCTCTCCTCCCAGGCCGACCTCGCGCATGCGCCCGTTGACGATCTCGGCGATCTCGTCCTCGCCCTTCTCGGTGTGTTGACGCAGCGGGAAGGCGACGTTGTCGTAGAGGTTCATCGACCCGAACAGTGCCCCGTCCTGAAAGAGCACCCCGAACTTCTTGCGTACCTCGAACAACTCGGCGTCGGGCAAGCTCGGAATCGACTGACCGTGCACGATCACGTCACCCTGATCGGGATAGAGCAGGCCGACGATGTGCTTGATGCACACCGACTTGCCTGTCCCGGAGGGGCCGATGATCATCGAGATCTGGTCCTCCGGCAACGCCATGTTCAAGCCGCGAAGCACGTGATTGCGCCCAAACGACTTGTGCACATCGATGAACTCGACCGCGTCAGGCGCCTTGGAGGGATGGGTCGTCCCCGTGTGGAAACGAAACTCCTCCTCCTCGCCCTCTCGCGGCGCAGGCTCGAATACGACACCCACGTTGGCCGGCTCGGACTCGTGCTCTTCCGCGCTCTGCTCCTCAGGCTCAGGGACCTCGTCCTCGATCATGCTCACCCTCCGATCGGAGCGCGCGGGTTGGCGCCCCAGAACACCTGCGTGCCGACCATCCCGATCACGTGCACGAGCACCAAGTTGAGCACCATCGACTTCGCCGTGGCCTTGCCAACGCCCACCGGCCCACCGCTGGCGTTATAGCCGTAGTAGCACCCCACGAGCACGATCGCCGTGGCCATGAACATCGCCTTGATCAGGCTGTATAAGAAGTCCGGCGGATTCTGGAACTGCCAGAAGATCAGGAAGTACCCACCTGAAGAGACGTATCCGATCTGCTGTACCACCGCGATGTAGGAGGCAAGGAATGCCGCGCCGATCCCCGCGAGGTACATAAACGGCAGGACCAGCCAGGCGGCGAGCAAGCGCGTCGCACAGAGGAACGTCACCGAGTCGATCCCCATCACCTCCAGCGCGTCGATCTCCTCCGAGATCCGCATCGCTCCGAGCTCCGCCACGATGCCCGTGCCGACCTTCGCGGCCATGATGTAGCCAAAGGCATAAGGGGTGATCTCGCGCAGATCGCACCAAGCGGTGAACACCCCGGCGTAGGCCGGCGCGCCCTGAGCCTCGGTGAAGTACGCGCCCTCGATCCCACACTGCAGGCCGAGGATGAACATCAGCGCCCAAATGATCAGCGTCGATGAGACGATCAAGATCCCCGATTGGCGTAGCGCCTCGCCGAAGAACCTGAATACGCGCAGGCTCCAGACATTGCGCACGATGTTGCCGGTGAAACCGCCGATCTCGCCCGTCGCCGCGAGCCATTCGCGCGGCATCGCCAGCAGTTCGTTCATTACTTGATCACCAGGATCTGCGGGTGGGTGGCAAGCAACGTCTGGGTGAAGACATAGTCAAACGAGAAGATCGCCAAGAACGCGACCACCACTGCCTGGTTGACCGCGCGGCCGACACCCTCGGCGCCACCAGAGGCACTCATGCCCTTGTAGCAGCAGACGATCGCGATGATCGCTCCATAGATCGTCGTCTTCAGCACCGACCCCCACAAGTCGGTCGTCGAGGCGTTCGCAAACAGCGTCGTCCAGAACGGCCCCAGCGGCTGCCCGTTCACGAGCTCGGCGATGATCCCACCAAAGAGCCCAAACAGGATCGCGTAGATGTTGAACAGGCCGGTCGCGACCATCAGCGCGAGGAAGCGCGGCACCACCAGATTCTTGACGGGGTCGACGCCGAGCACCTGCAGCGCGTCGAGCTCCTCGCGGATCTTCCGCGCCCCGAGGTCCGCCGTGATCGCGGTGCCCGCCACCCCGGCGAGCACGACCGCGGTCACGCTCGGGCCGATCTCACGGATCGCCCCGAGCACGAAGAACCCGCCGAGGCGGTCGAGCGCGCCAAAAATCGTCAGGAAGTTCGCCGCCTGCAACCCGGGCGCGGCGTAGTTGATGCACACGGTCGAGATGAGCAGCGGAAACCAGCACAGACGCAACGCGAACAGGAACTGCGACACGAACTCGCCCCCGTACGGGTACGGCGGTCGCAGGGCGGACCAGATCGTCCTGCCCGTGAGGATCATCATGTCCCCAACTTCCTCCAGCAGGTTCCTCGTCGGGAGGAACGTCCGCTCGGCTGCACTGCGAACCATCTCTTCTGACCCCTCCTCAGGTGGCAAGCAACGGCGACGGGAACTCTACGCCATGCGGCCACCGTACGCCATCCTGTGTTGGTATCGTGGCCGCATCGTGAGGGGGAAGGGTCGAGTCTTTTCGCTGGTCCCGCGCCGTGCCGGCGGATGCCGTCGCGCCCGCGGCACGCTTGGTCGAGGATGGACATCAAGGTCATTGGCGCCGCGAGCCATGTTGACCGCAGCCGCCGTCCCGCTCGCGAGCCTGCTGGCGAGCGGGTGCGGTGGCGGCGCTCGTCAGGATGCACACGAACCCGCGGGCGCGTTCACGGCGCAGGTCGTCCATGCAAGCTTCCCTGCCAAGCAGTCGATCGCGCGGCCGGCCCACCTGGAATTGCGGGTCCGCAACACCGGCGCCCAGACGATGCCCAACGTCGCGGTCACACTCAACTCCTTCAACTACACCGAACGTCCCTATCCCGAACTGGCCGACAACAAACGTCCGATCTGGGTCGTCGAACAGAGCCCGGGCGCGATCGCCAAGCCCCCTGTCCCGAGCCAGGCCGTCAGCCCGGCTGGGGGCGGCCAGACGGCCTACGTCAACACCTGGGCACTCGGTCCGCTCGCCCCGGGGCACACGCAGACGTTCCGCTGGCGGGTCATGCCCGTGAAGGCCGGCCGGTACACGGTCCACTTCATCGTCGCCGCCGGCCTCGCCGGCAAGGCCAAAGCCCAGCTCTCCTCCGGCGCCCCAGTGCAGGGACAGTTCACGGCCGACATCGCCCCGGCACCCGCGGCTAAGCACGTGGACCCCTACACGGGTCGGATCGTCCCAGGCGCCTTGCCGCTCTTGCCCTAGCCACAGCTTCGCGGTCCCACCCCGGACTCCCCGCGCGCATCACCGGGCCACGGCTCCGCCGTCTGCCCGGGCTAGCACCAGCACTGTTGTAGGGCCCATGCGCGAACCTGTATCCCCAAAAAGTTGCCCCCCCTTGCTCCTCCTCTCCACCTGCCCGTGGGTCGGGTTGGCCCGCTGTCGAAAGATCGTCGCGTCGATTTCGCCAGACGGTGATGCCCCACAGCCGGGTTTTGGCACTACGATTGCGGGCGGCTTTCAGCCGCTGCTTTCAGCCGCTCGTCTGTCCGACCCCTTCGCCCCACTCTTTCTCCAGGAGGAATTGACCCCGCTCATGCCACGGACCCGTCAGCAGAACGTCACCGCCGCGCAGTGGACCGCCAACGGCAACGCGCTCGGCTCGCCCGACCTGACCCTTCCGGGCAACCAGGTGTTCGCGTCCAACGTGTTCTCCCCCGTCGTGCAGCGCCACCGCCTGCCCAAGCACGTGTACAAGGCGCTGCAGAAGACGCTTGCGCGTGGCGAGGCGCTCGACACGTCGCTCGCCGACGCGGTGGCCCAGGCGATGAAGGAGTGGGCGATGGAGAAGGGCGCCACCCATTACACGCACTGGTTCCAGCCGCTGACCGGGTCGACCGCCGAGAAGCACGACTCGTTCTACGGCCCCGCCGGCGACGGCACCGCAATCGCCGAGTTCTCCGGCAAGGAGCTGATCCAGGGCGAGCCCGACGCATCGAGCTTTCCCACCGGCGGCATCCGCGCTACGTTCGAGGCCCGCGGCTACACGGCCTGGGACCCGACCTCTCCGGCGTTCATCCTCGAGAATCCCAACGGCGCGCTGCTGTGCATCCCGACCGCGTTTACCTCCTGGACGGGCGAGGCGCTGGACCACAAGATCCCGCTGCTGCGCTCGATGGACGCGCTTTCCGGCGCGGCGATCCGTGCGCTCGAGCTACTCGGCGTGGAGGATGCCCGGCGAGTGTTCACGACGATCGGCTGCGAGCAGGAGTACTTCCTGATCGACGAGCAGTACTACTTCGAGCGGCCCGACCTGTTGACCACTGGGCGCACGCTGTACGGAGCCCAGCCCCCCAAGGGCCACGAGCTCGACGACCACTACTTCGGCTCGATCCCCGAGCGCATCCTCGCCTACATGCTCGAGGTCGAGCTGGAGCTGGCCAAGCTCGGCGTGCCGATCAAGACACGCCACAACGAGGTCGCCCCCAACCAGTACGAGGTCGCTCCGATCTTCGAGAACTCGAACGTCGGCGCCGACCACCAGATGCTGACGATGCAGATCATGCAGAACACCGCGCGCCGCTACGGTCTGGTGTGCCTACTGCACGAGAAGCCGTTCGCCGGCGTCAACGGATCGGGCAAGCACAACAACTGGTCGATGGGCACCGACACCGGCCTGAACCTGCTCGATCCCGGTGACACCCCCGCGGAGAACCTGCAGTTCCTGTTCTTCTGCGCCGCCGTCATCCAGGCCGTCAATCGCCATCAGGCGCTACTGCGCGCATCGATCGCAAGCGCCGGACAGGATCACCGTCTGGGTGCGAACGAGGCGCCGCCGGCGATCATTTCGATCTTCCTCGGTGCGGAGCTCGAGAAGGTGTTCAGCGCGATAGAGGCCGGTAAAGTGCAAGCCTCCAAGCCTGGCTCCTTCCTCGGTCTCGGCACCCCCGTGCTGCCACCGCTGCCGTTGCATGGAGGCGACCGCAACCGCACCAGCCCATTCGCGTTCACCGGCAACAAGTTCGAGTTCCGCGCGCTCGGCTCGAGCTCTTCTCCAGCCTTCCCCAACACCGTCCTGAACACGATCGTCGCCGAATCGGTCGACGAGCTCGCGGGCAAGTTGAAGGATGCCCTCAAAGGCTCGGGCGCCACGCTCGAGAAAGCGGTGACGAAGGTCGCCAAGGAAGCCTGGACCGCTAACAAGCAGATCGTCTTCGACGGCGACGGCTACTCCGAGGCCTGGCACAAGGAGGCGGAGAAGCGAGGCCTCGCCAACCTGCGCACCACGCCTGACGCGCTGCCGTGGCTCGTCGAGAAACAAACGATCGCGGCGTTCAAGAAGTACAAGGTCCTGTCCAAGCGCGAGCTCGACGCCCGCTATGAGGTGTTCACCGAGCAGTACGCCGTCACGATCAACATCGAGTCCGAGACCGCGTCGGCGATCGCGCGCACGATGCTGCTGCCCGCCGCGGTGCGGCATCTCAACGAGCTCAAGGCCTCAGGCCTGGATGAGCTCATCAGCGAGGTCGAGCCATTGATCAAGGAGCTCCATTTCGCGCTGCTCAAGCTCGAGGACGCGAACCTCAAGGACAACCAGCCCGACTCGTCGCCCCAGAAGTGGGCAACCTACATGCGCGACACGGTGATCCCCGCAATGGACGACGTCCGCGACGTGGCCGATCGCCTGGAGAAGCTCGTCGCCGACGATTTGTGGCCTTTGCCGAAGTACGCGGAGATGCTGTTCATCAAGTAGCGGGACACGCGTCGCTGGAGATCGTCGGCGCGGTTTCGTTACTGATAGGGATCATCACCGAATAGCCCATCGTGCCGCCCACGCAGACGCCCACCTGGTACCCGCCCGCGACCGCCATCTCGACGACGGTGCTCGCTTGGCGCGCGTACGGACCGGCCGCCAGCAGCGTGGTGAACAGCGCTCCCGCGCCCGTTCGCGTGTCTTCCAGCGCCCAGGCAGGCTGCTTGGATCCGTACCCGTTCGAATACCAGCCCTGGATCGGGTCGGTGGCGCCGAACACGCTCTGCTCCGTCATGCCCGCGGGATCAGCCTGACGGATCGTGAGCGTCGGCTGGCCGGCCGCGTTCGTCACGTAGGTGTCTGCACCGCTGCTGCTTACGTTCGATCCCGGCGCCATGTGCCAGGTCTGGGCGTAATTGTGGCTAGACGAGCTCGTAAGAGCGTCCTGCACCAGCGTGAGGCCCTGGCGCAGAACGACGATCGTGCGATGGTGCGTGACCCCCGCGTAGAGCCCGCTCACGCCGCTGGCCCACGTCGACCCGCTGGCGGAGCCATAGCTGCCGGCCTGAGCCGAGCCCTCAGCCTGGTCCTTGCCGTCGACCACGACGGTGTTGTGCGAGCGGGTGCCGTGGAAGTACTCGAGATATGGTTCTTCGGTGTACGTGTAGAGGCCCGAGGTCGGCAGCAGCGTACTCCCGTTCGAGTACATCGTCATCCCCATCGCATCGAGGTCGGAATGGCTCGTGCGGTAGGTGCCTGAGTTGAAAGTGACGAAGGTCTGGTTCTGCAGGTTTGCGACCGGCCCGAGCGGCGAGCGCATCAGGAACAGGCCCGAGATCGGGAAGAGCACGGTGCCATCGGGCGGGGGTGTTCCGTGCGCGCCGCGGGTGTAGGCGAAGTCGAATTCGGGGTCCGCTGCCGCCATCGGCCCGTAGACGTTGGGGTCCTGGCTCGGCATGTAGGTCGTTGCCGTCGCTCCCAGCATCGGCAGGTAGCCGTTGGGCTGGGTCACGTCGGCTGTGTAGCGGAGCATCTTGGTCGCCGCTTCCGAGTAGGGGACCGCGAGCGTGGGCTCATAGCGCTTGGCCCAGTGGGCTAACTGGTAGACGAGCCCAAGCACGTAGACCTGGTAGAAGGGCGAGTTCTCCACCTCCACGCCGTCGGCGTCGATCGTGTTGGAGAGCATCTCCTGGAGGCGTTCGAGCGCGAGCAGGCGCCAGCTCGCTGCTCTTGGCATGTGGGGGAAGTTGTCCGCCAGCAGCAGCAGCGCTATCCCCTCGTTGAAGCCATGGTTGTAGTCGGCCTCGAAGTGCTTGGCTTCGGCGAGAAAGACCCCCAGCTTCTGCAGCGAGCGAGCGAGACCTGCTTCGAGGTCCTTGGGCAACACGTCCGCGAGCTTCAGCTTCACGTAGAAGTTGATCAGCTCCATCGTCCTGTAGGCCGAGGTGTGGTCGTTGTCGAAGGTGACAATGTCTTCTGGTCGAGTCGCGTCATAGGCGACGTAGGAGCGCAGGATGGCGATCAGCTTTTCCAAGTAGGCGCTGTTGGCAGTGGTCTCCCACTCATAGAGCAGCGTCGCCTCAGGACGAAGGCCGTAGAAGTAGAACTCCCAATAGGCTTCGTGGTAAGGATCCTCCTGCCAGGTCAATGGCCATTCCAGGTAGGGCAGGGGATAGCCCCGCGCCGGCCACACGTTGCCCAGCAGATCCTGGGCGGTCGCTTCTTCGCCCTCGTCCATTTCGGCGTAGGCACTCTCCTCGCCCAGCGCCAGCGGCGTGGGCCAGCTCGTCACGTTGTGCACGTCGAGCGTCAGCTGCGTAGTCACGGGTGTGCTCGCGCCGGGACCCCATAGCTTCACGCTCAGAACGTGAGGTCCGTTTGACTCGGCCTTCGTGTACCACGTGTACTGGTACGGAGTCTCGGCGGGCTTGGAGTAGCGGTACTGGCCGTCGACGTCGAACTCGATGCGGTCCGCCGGCAGTCCGCTCACGGAGGCGTTCACCACGACCGTGCCTGACACCGTCTCGCCTTCGCTGAGAGCTTCGATGCTCGCCAGCGAGACGTCGCCGTGGCCGTCGTCGACCGGCCCTTCGCTCTGGGCGGTCACGCTCGCGCTGTGCGATGCGCCCGTGGTGGTGCTCGTCGCCGACAGCGTCTGGCCGAGGTCGGCGAGCGCCGGCGTGTAGGTCGACGAGTCTGCGCCCGCGATGCTCATGCACGGTGGGTGCGTCCCGTCGGCGTAGCGCGCGCTCACGTGCGCGCGGGCGATCGCCCGAGGGTAGATCGCGACGTCCGCGAGATCGCCGTCGAAGAAGCCTGAGCTGCCGCCCACTCCCGCGCCGATCGTGGTCGCGGCGCCCACGGGGCTCAGCGGCGACGTGGTCGCCCGGGAGCCGACCTGGACGCCGTTGACGAACAGCCTCATCGTCGACCCGTCATAGCTGGCCACGACCTGGCTCCATACACCCACGGGCAGCCCCGCGGCGTAAGTGATCGTCGTGCTCACCCCATCGCTCCAGCGCTCGAACCCCAATCCCGTCTTCGACAGCCAGATGCCGGTACCCCCGCGCTTGCCCGAGACCGTTTCCTCCTGGGAGATCAAGAACTGGTAGACGCCGTCGATCGTCGTGGGACGCGCCCACAGCTCGAACGTGTAGGGGTTCACGCCCGTCTCGCCAGACACCTCCGGGAACGTCACCGCAGAGGTGCTCCCGTCGAACGCCGCCCCCGGGCCGCCCTGTTCGTCGAGCGGCCCGCTCGATGCGAGCGCGTGCGCGCCGAGGTAGCGACCCGCGGCGGAGCTGAGCACGTCGGCGGCCGTCGCGGAGGTGTCGCTGAGCGGCCACAGGTGCGTGGCGCCGTCGGCCTGAGCCATCGTCGTATAGAACGAGCAGCGTTGCCACGCGTACGTGACTGTGCCGGCTTCGGAGAGCGCCGGGGCCGCCGGGGCCGTGAGCGGGGCGCCGAGATGTGCGGCGCCGAGCGTCACGGGTCCCTGGGCGATCGCGTCGCCGGCGTGGGCGAGCAGGGCACAGGCGAGCATCGCCGAGGAGCGGGCTGCGCACCGGCGTGAACGATTGAGAGCGCTCACCCGAATGGGCCTTCGACGACGGGCGGCGAGGACCACAGCGCCTGGTCCTCCCCACCCAGCCGCCACACCCCGACCGCGAGTCCGTGCTCGCGCGCGATCCGCAGGCGGTCGGCCACGGATTGGGCGTCCATGTACCAGACGCGGTGGGTGACGCCGGCGCGGGTGTATGCGAACGTCGGCTCGTCGACCGAGCGGTCGAGCACGGGACTCGCGCCGGTCGCACGGGCCAGGGTCAGCACATTCGCATACTGCAGCGCGGTCGCCCGTTGGCGGCGGGATGACGCAGCGGGCACAGGCCAGTCCAGCCCATACATCGGCGCCCCCAGCACGAACCGGTTCCCATGAGGCAGCGAGGCCACATATCGCGCGACGGCCGACACATACGACAGCGGCGCGATCGGCCCGGGCGCGGAGCCTTCCCAGTGCGTGCCCCAGGCGATCACGAACACGTAGTCGGCCGCGGCCGCGAGCGCGCGATCGTCGTAGAAGCCGGTGGAGAGAGCCGGGTCTTCGTGAGTCACCCCGTCGACGTCGACGGTCAACTTCTTGGCGCGTGCATGCAGCTCACGAGCGAGGGTGCTGACAAACGACGTAAGCGCGGAGCGATCGGCGGCGAGGTCGTTCTCCAAGTCGAGGTTCACACCCGCGTAGTCCGGGTTCGATGCGATCTGCGCCAGACCCGCGAGCGCACGCGCACGCGCGTGCGGTTCGGTCAGAATCCTGTGCACCGTCGGCCCGTCCTGGCAGTTGAACCGCGGCATCACCGCGATCTGCTGGGCATTCGCGTACGCCGTGATCGCACCGGTGTCTTCACCCGTGATCTGCCCGCTCGGCGATTCGCATTCGAAGTAGGTCGGATACACAACGCCGAGCGCCTGCCCATGAGCTTGCAGATCTGCCAGCGAGTCGGGCGCGCTCGCCAGCACGAACGCCTGCAGCGGCGCCGGGCGCTTGACGGCCCCGCTCCGCGGGGCGGATGCCCACGCCGGAGCCGCTCCTCCCGCGGCGACGAGTCCAAGTGCGATCGCGCCCGCTACGAGCAACCCCCTCGCCACGCTGTCCTGCCTGCCCTCTCCTACGTATCCCGAACCACTAACCATCAACCTCCCCCGCCGAGGCCCGGCAGTTCCCAGATGCTCTGATCCTCGCTGCCGAGGTGCCACAGACCAACACCCAGACCAAGCGATTCGGCGAGCGCCACGCGTGCTTCCAGCGACTGTTTGTCGGTGTACCACACGCTGTGGGTCACACCGCCACGGTCGACGTAGGAGAAGTGGGGATCGGCTGCTTCGGCGTCCCATTCCGGGGTCACGCCATATTCGTTTGCCAAGGCGGTGATTTCGCTGAACTCCAGCGGCGTGCCGGGATTGCTCGGACCGCCCCCGCTCGGCCAGTCGATCCCGTACATCGGCATCCCGAGCACGAACTTGCTCTTGTTCGGCATGGTCGCCGTATATTCGGCGACTTTCTTGAACCACGGCAGTTCGTCGATCCCACCTGGGGCCGAGGTCGTCCAGTGCAGACCCCAATCCAGCACGAACACATAGTCCGAGGGGCCCGACAGCGCGGCGTCGTCGTACATCGCGGCCCGGCCGCTCATGATGTTGTAGTACTTGGCCGTGACGATCGTCGACAGCTTCTCGCCGTGTTCGTGTAGCTTGGCCGCGAGCGCCGTGATGAACGCCGTGAACGGATTGCGCTCAGCCGGCTGGGCGCCCTCGAAGTCGACCTGAATCCCCTGATAACCGTGGGTTTCGCACAGCGAGGCGAGCTGTTCAATCAGCTTCTGCTGCACGGCCGGTTCGTTGAGGATCTGATCCTCATCCAGCGGGTTCTGGCAGTTCAGCCGGGGCATCACCGCGATACCCCGCTCCTGCGCCCAGCTCGTAACCAGCGGGTCGTTTTCGCCTGTCACCGCACCCCCTGCACCGCATTCGAAGTAGGTCGGGTACAGGACGCCGATCTGCTGGTAGTGCGCCTGCAGGTCTTCGAAGCTCAACGTGGTCGTGGCCAGCAGCGCCGCCTGCGCCGTCCCGTGCGACTGCGGCGGGGGGGCCGTCCTGATTTCGAGCGGAGCCGACGGCGCGCTGACCCCGCCCAGCGAATCGACCGCCACGACCGTGATCGTGTAGCCCGTCTCAGGCGCAAGATGTTCGAGCGTCATCTCCAGACCCGAAGTCTGGCCCACCGCCGTCCCGTCGCGGAACACCCGGTAGCCGGTTATTTCCCCGCTCCCTGGCGTGCTCACCCCCCATTCGAGCTTGGCCGATTCATCGCCGACTTCGGACGCTTTCGGTTCGCCCGGGGTTGAAGGCGGAGTGGGGGTCGCGGTCTCGATTTCGAGCGGAGCCGACGGCGCGCTGACCCCGCCCAGCGAATCGACCGCCACGACCGTGATCGTGTAGCCCGTCTCAGGCGCAAGATGTTCGAGCGTCATCTCCAGACCCGAAGTCTGGCCCACCGCCGTCCCGTCGCGGAACACCCTGTAGCCGACCGCTTCGCCACTTACGGCCGTGCTCGCCCCCCATTCCACCACCGCCGAGTCATAGCCAACCTCGCTCGCTTTCAGCCCGCCTGGCGTGGATGGCGGCGATGGCACGGACGGCGGGGTGGGGGTCGTGTGCAGGATCGGCGGCGCGGTGCGCGGCGCACTCGGCGCGCGCGGCGCACTCGGAGCCGTTTTACGGAGCGGGAGCGCGGGCGGCACCGGGAGGCTGACGGTCAGGGGGCTGCTCGCCGGGCCGAGGTGTCCGTCGAGATCGACCGCGGTGATCGTGATGCGATGCACGCCGGGGCCAACCCGCAGCGTGTACGTGCGCCCGTGCGTCTGGCCGACGACCAGGCCGTCGCGCTTGACCCGGTAGCCGCCGATCGGAATGCTCCCGCGATGGGCTCGACGCCAGCCGATGCGCACGCGGGCGGAGGTTTGAGCCAGGAGGCGCAGTCCGCGCACCCGGCCGGGACGGTGCAGCGGCTTATGCCGGTGGGAGGTGTGGTGAGAGTGTGATGCATGACTGAACGCATTGGGGGCCAGGAGACCGAGCAGGCCGATGCCGAGCGCCAGCGCCACAACGAGGCTCCGCACGGTCAAACGGCTCATCGCGCACCCGCCCACGTGACGCCCGTCCGCCCGGTCTGTGGCAATCCGCTCCAGCGTCCGTACACGGCTCCCAGGCTGACCGACGGCTGCCAGATGCTCGGTCCCGGGGTCGGCGCTGGTGCATGTGGGTGCGGACTATCGCCAGGCTCGAGGCTTCGCTCCAGGCGCTGGACTTCCCCCCAACCCTCGCGCGCGAGCGTTACCGGCGCGCGCGCCACCGACGGGCCGAGCAGCAGTACCGGAGCGATCGACAGCGGCAGCAGCAGGAGCGCGAACATGCTCCTCAGCCACGCCGCCGGGCGCCGGCGCGGCACCGCGCGCAGGCCGTTCACCTCGGCCGCCTTCACCTCGGCCGCCATCTCACAATCCTCCGTCGCCATCGCCGCCCGCAAGGCCCGCCGTCGCCGGTCGGGTACCCCAAGCAGCGGTGCGGCAGGTGGCGATCGCGTAGTAGGTCTGCCACAACATGATTGCCAGATAGAAGAAGACGAACAGGATCCCGTACATCCACAGCACGGAATAGCGGTCCTGGAAGAGCACGTAGTAGAGCGAGTACACGACCGCTAGCGAGTAGAGCCCCGCGGCATAGATCAGCGGCAACGTGGTGCCATGCACCAGCGGCCCCCACGCGATCGAGTGCAGCGCCGCCACCGGCGCGATCAGCGGCAGCACGATGCTCAGGTAGACGAAGGTCGCGGCGACCGGATGCTTGCGCCAGATGAAGCGCGAGACCATCAACGACTCACGCGTCCAGGAGCGCTTCCAGCGCGTCTGCTGCTTGACGAACGCGCGAAACGTGGTCGGCACGATCGTGTGCGAGACAGCGTTCTTTTCGTACAGCACACGCCAGTCGCGCAGCACGCAGTTGGTCAGCGAGCGGTCATCGCCGAAGGTCGACTCGACACCCAGGAACGTCTGGCTCTCCCACCACTCCAGACGCGGCATGATCGCCTCGCGCCGGTAGGCGGAGAAGCAGCCCGAGCAGCAGGTGACGGCGTTGAACACCGACTCGGCCGCCTTGACCACACGAAACGCGACGAAGTAGCGCACCGCCTGCATCCGTGTCAGCCACGTCTCGCGCACGTTCAGCACGTCGGCGTGCCCGCACACGGCTCCCACCCGAGGGTCATTCAGCGGTTGTACGAGCTTGCGCAGCGCGCCGGGCTCGACGACCGAGTCGGAGTCGACAAACACGATCACCTCTGCCTCCGTGGCACGGATGCCGGCGGCCATCGCGGCGCGCTTGCCGCGGTTCTCCGGGAAGTCGATCACGTTGACGCGACCATTCGCTTCGTCGGCTACCCGGCTCATCTCCTGGAGCGTTGCGTCAGTCGAGCCGTCGTTGACGGCGACCAGCTCGAGCTTTGCCTCTGGATACTCCAGTGCAAGCAGCGAGCGCAGCGATGCGGCGATCGCGTCCTGCTCGTTGAACCCGGGCATCACGATCGCCACGCGCGGCTCGATCCCGGCATCCGGCTTGGAGCGGTAGAACAGGCTGAACAGAAACCTCGAGAGGATGTACACAGACACACACGTGCTGTAGATCCCGAAGAACAAGTTCGAGAACATCAGCTGCACGAACTCGGTCTTGTAGGCCATCACGGCCGCGATCAGCCACACGAGATAGACGAGGGCGAATCCCTTCATCACCTGGTTGACGATCGCCTCCTGCGACGGCTTCGTCAGCAATGCACGCAGCTTCCTCACGGCAGGAAGCGCCGGCGTCCGCCCGGCGTGCGGTAGGTGCAGTCGAGCACCGCCGGGGAGCGGCTCAGCCACCCGTAGTCATGCTCGGGATGCACGGTGGCGATGATTGTCAGGTCGTAGTCTTCGGGTCCGAAGCCGCCGCCATCGCGACGGGGGTCGGGGTCGACACCGTGCAGCAGCTCACCGCCGAGCGCGAGCTCGGGCACGAGCGGATCGTGGTAGTCGACGTGCGCCCCCTCGGCGCGCAGCCGGGTGATGATCTCCACCGCCGGCGCTTCGCGTGTGTCGGCGACGCTCGACTTGTAGGAGACTCCGACCACGAGGATACGGGCCTCCGCCAGCCGCCGGCCCAGTTCGACCAGCACCTCATGCGCACGCCAGGCCACGTGCCGGGGACGGCCGGCGAGCTTGCGCAGCGCCTCCTCGGCCATCCGCGCCGGGCGGCCGTGCTCGCGCAGCGGATGCAGCAGGTAGTGGGGATCGACCGCGATGCAGTGGCCGCCGACGCCGGCGGAGGGATAGTGCGCCATGAAGCCGTAGGGCTTCGTTGCGGCGCCGTCGGTCACCTCGATCGGATCGAGCCCGTGGGTGCGACAGGCTTCGGCGATCTCGAACGCGAGCGCAATATTCACCGCGCGGAACGTGTTCTCGTACAGCTTCACCATCTCCGCGGCCTCGGGGGAGGAGACGCGGTGCAGGCGCTCGCAGGTGTACCGCAGCAGCTCCGCGGCACGCCGGAAGCAGGTCTCGGTGACACCGCCGAGCACCCGCGGCGTCTGTAGTTGCTCGTGCCCGGCGACGCCGGGGTCGATGCGCTCGGGAGCGAACGCGACACATACGTCCTCACCGATCTCCAGCCCACGCTCGACGAGCGGCTGCACGAGCAGCTCACGTGTCGAGCCGACGTACGTGGTCGATGTCAGCACCAGCGTCTGGCCCTGGCGGGCGTGAGCCACGACCGCCGCGCAGGCGCCCTGCAGAATCTCCAGGTCGGGCAGGTGGTGCTCGTCGACCGGAGTCGGCACGCAGATCAGGATCAGATCGGCCGCATCGAGCGCGTCGATCCTGTCGGTCAGGGCAAAGCCATCGCCCGCCAGGTGCTCCTGCAGAGCCTCGTGCTCAGACTCCAGCAGCTCTGCTCCGCCGGCCCGAATTGTGTCGAGGCGACTGGCCGAGGTGTCGATGCCGATGATCCGGCAGCCCGCATTTCGCATCGCGATCGCCGTCGGCAGGCCCACATAGCCGAGGCCCACGACCGCTACGACGGCATGTGTGGCGACGGATGTTTGGACCCGGGGAGAGGTGGGTATAGACGTCGGCACAGCAGAGGATCCAATGGCAGGTGCCGGAATCGTGGGCGCCTCGATGAAGGCCGTCTCGACTGGCAGAGTCGTGGTGGCAAGCTGGGAGGTCATTGGGCCATACCCCGTTCAGATGTCATGCGATTTCTCCTGACTTGACTTCGTCGTCCCGGCGTGGTCAATATCAAGCGGTCTGATCGTCCATCTCGCGAGCGGGCCTTCCCCTTTCGCGCGTCGAGCAGTCCCCTGTGCGGCTCTTGCGGACGGGAGCATGCACTGTCCGGAGAAAACTTCCAGGGGTACTGGACGATTGATGTAGAACCGTCCCCAATCGGCCGACGTCCCTGTCGTCCAAAACGGGCCGACAGTCCGTCCTATTCGGGCAAATACGTGTCGACCAGGCAGCCGGGGCTCGCTGCTGAGCTTCAGCCGCGAATAGCCGAGGCGGGCTACTAGCCCGAGGCGGGCCACTAGCATTACCTGGGAGATGCGCGACTACCTGAAAGCCATACAGAGCCGCGTCGTCATCTACGACGGCGGCATGGGCGCGACGCTCGAGCAGTTCGAGCTGACAAGCGAGGATTACGGCGGCCTGGCCGGCAAGTGCCACGAGGCTTTGGTGCTCAACCGGCCCGACGTGATCGAGGGCGTCCACAGCTCGATGCTCGAGGCCGGGGCGGAGGTGGTCGAGACCGACACCTTCCAGGCATCGCGGATCAAGCTCGGGGAGTGGGGCCTCGCTGACTATACGGTCGAGATCAACACGAAGGCCGCGGAAATCGCGCGCAGGGCCGCGGGCGAGGAGCGCTATGTCGCCGGCTCGATCGGCCCGACCGGATACCTGCCCGCCTCCGAAGAGGCCTCGCTCGGGCAGATCCGCTTCCGCGAGCTGGTCGAGGTGTTCGCCGAGCAGGCGGCCGGGCTGATCGACGGGGGCGCCGATTTGATCATCATCGAGACCGCGCAGGACATCCTCGAGGTCAAGGCCGCGGTGTTCGGCGCGCGAGAGGCGTTTCAGAGCACCGGCAGGACGCTGCCGATCCACACCTCGGTCTCACTATTGCCCAATGGCGGCAAGATGCTGTTGGGGACCGATATCTCCGCGGTGCTCACGACTTTGGAGGCGTTGCGGGTCGACGTGATCGGGCTGAACTGCTCGACTGGCCCGGAGGACATGCGCGACGCGATCCGCTTTCTCGGCGAGCTCTGCCCTGTGCCGGTGGCATGCATCCCCAATGCCGGCCTGCCGCTGCAGGGGCCGGATGGTGAGACGATCTTCCCCGAGAAGCCTGAGCCGCTCGCCGACGCGCTGGCGGAGTTCGTCGAGCGCTACGGCGTGGGCGTCGTGGGCGGCTGCTGCGGCACCACGCCCGAGCACATCGCCGCGATCGTGGAGCGTGTCGGACGCACCGCCGAGCGGCCAGACGGACGTCCGGTCGAGCCACGTCCCACCCCCCGAGCACCGCACCTGTCTTCGATGATCGCCGCCACCCCGCTTGTGCAGGAGCCGCGTCCGACGATGGTCGGCGAGCGCGTCAACTCACAGGGCTCACGCAAGGCCAAGGAATTGCTGCTTTCTGACGACTACGACGGGCTCGTACAGATCGCCGAGGACCAGGTGACCGGCGGCGCGCACGTGCTCGACCTGTGCGTGGCTCTCACCGAGCGCTCCGACGAGGACGAACAGATGCGCCTCGTGGCGAAGAAGGTTTCGCTGACCCAGCCCGCGCCGATCCAGATCGACTCGACCGAGCCCGAGGTGATCGCGACCGCACTCGACCAGATCCCCGGCCGCGCGATCGTCAACTCCGTCAACCTCGAGGCCGGCCGCGAGAAGCTCGACCGCGTCGTGCCGCTGGCGCTCGCGCACGGCGCGGCGCTGATCGCGCTGACGATCGACGAGGTCGGGATGGCCAAGACGGCCGAGCGCAAGGTCGAGATCGCCAAGCGGATTCGAGACCTCTGCTGCGAGGAGCACGGACTCGATCCCGAGCTGCTGATCTTCGACTGCCTGACATTCACGTTGACCACCGGCGACGAGGAGTGGCGCCCGTCGGCCATCGAGACGATCGCGGGCATCAAAGCGATCAAGGAGCAGATCCCTCAGGTGAAGACCTCGCTTGGCGTCTCGAACGTCTCCTTCGGTGTCTCACCCGGCGCGCGCGCCGTGCTCAACTCGACCTTCCTGCACCACTGCGTCCAGGCGGGCCTCGATCTCGCGATGGTCAACCCCAACCACATCACGCCCTACTCCGAGATCTCCGACACCGAGCGCGAGCTGGCCGACGATCTCGTGTACAACCGCCGCGAGGACGCGCTCGAGCGGTTCATCGAGCACTTCGAGTCCAAAGGCGAGGAGGAGGTACAGAGCGCGGCCGACCCGACGGAGGGGATGGAGCCAGAGGAGGCGCTGCACTTCCACATCCTGCGCCGGCGCAAGGAGGGAGTTGAGGACTGGATCGACCGCTCGGTGGCGAAGATCGGCGCTGTCCCAACCCTCAACGACGTGCTGCTGCCGGCGATGAAAGAGGTCGGCGACAAGTTCGGCGCCGGCGAACTGATCCTGCCGTTCGTGCTGCAGTCGGCCGAAGTGATGAAGCGCGCGGTCGCGCAGCTCGAGAAATACCTCGACAAGATCGAGGGCTACACGAAGGGCACGGTCGTGCTGGCGACGGTGTTCGGCGACGTGCACGACATCGGCAAGTCGCTCGTCAACACGATCCTCACGAACAACGGCTACACCGTCGTCGACCTCGGCAAGCAGGTGCCGATCCAGACGATCCTTGATGCCGCGGTCGAGCACGAAGCGACCGCGATCGGCCTCTCAGCACTGCTCGTCTCGACCTCCAAGCAGATGCCCGCCGCGATCCAGGAGCTGCACTCCAAGGGCCTGGAATACCCGGTGCTGATCGGCGGCGCCGCGATCAATCGCGCCTTCAGCTACCGCGCGCTCTATCCCGGCGGCAAAGACTCCGAGGAGCCCTACGAGCCCGGCGTGTTCTACTGCAAGGACGCCTTCGAGGGGCTGGCGGTGATGGACCAGCTGATCGACGCAGACGCCCACGCGGCGCTGCTCGAGAAACTGCGTGCCGGTGCCACGGCCTTCCGCGCCAAAGGCGAGGAGCCGGTCGAGGAGCTCAACTTCGCCGACGATTCAGTTCGCTCGGCCGCGCGCACCGACGTGCCGATCCCGACGCCGCCGTTCTGGGGCGTCAAAGAGATCCCCGTCGACCTCGACGAGGTCTACCCGCACCTCGACACGCACGTCCTGTTCAAGCTCCACTGGGGTGGCAAGGGCGTCAAAGGCGAGGCCTGGCAGACGCTCCTGCGCGAGGACTTCCGCCCACGGTTGGAGCGCATGTGGAGCGAGCAGACCTATCTACACCCACGCGCGCTGCTCGGCTTCTTCCCGTGCTATTCGGCGGGCAACGACATCGTCGTGCTCGACCCCGAGGACCGCACCACTGAGCTGACGCGTTTCGTGTGCCCGCGCCAGCCGAAGGGTGACCGCATCTGCCTGGCCGACTTCTTCCGCCCGGCCGGGGAAAATGGTGCGCCGCCGGAGGAGCTGGACGTGATCGCCGTGCAGGCGGTGACCGTCGGCTCGGAGGTCACCGACCTGATGGCGAAGCTCGAGTCAGACGGCGAGTTCGCCGAGCAGCTGTTCGTGCACGGCCTTGGCGTGCAGACCGCCGAGGGGCTGGCCGAGTGGCTGCACTACGAGGCGCGCGGGA